>JBFGCA010000004.1:0-93141 GCA_041567315.1 Thermoanaerobaculia bacterium
CACATCGAGAGCGGCGAAGCGCCCGCTGGGCAAGGCGCGACGAGCGAGCATATCGAGGCTATATGCGACCGAGGAGCAACGCCGCCCAGCGGGATGCAGCGCCGCTCGAATGTAAAGGAACTTGCCGCACGGGACACTAGCTCCTCCCGAGCCGGTCGATCGCGATGCGGCGCAGCGGCGCCGCGAAGACCAGCTCGCCGGCGGGATCCGCGCTGCCGTCCGCGAGCAGACCGCGGGCGCGCTCGATGAAGCGGCGTTGGCCGGCTGCGGAGAGCAGGTGGAAGAGGTTGAAGAAGCGGGCGACCCCCGGCGCCAGCTCGTGCGGCCGGCCGCGGAAGAGGATGGCGAACTGGTGGCAGCGCAGCGGCGGCGCGAAGCCCGTCGCCTGGTTCAGCAGCGAACCGAGGCCGTCGAGGGTCAGGGTCCGGGGGTCCCCCAGTCCGGAAAAGCCGGGCAGCTCGCTCGCCACCTTGGCGGCCAGTAGCTCGGCGAAGCGGTCGTAGAGCGCCGACCGGCCGGGCTCGGGTCCGACCACCGCCGCCAGCCGGCCGCCCGGCCGCAGCACCCGCGCGAGCTCGGCGACGATCGGCTCGATGGGGCGCATCAACATCAGCGCCAGGTGGCAGAGCACCGCGTCCATCGAGCCCGTCGGCAGCGACAGCGCAGCCGCCGATTCGCAGCGGAAGCCGACGTTGGGCGCCCGCGCCCGGCGGCGCGCCAGCGCCACCTGGCTGGGGTTGAAATCTACCGCCACCACCCGGCCTGCCGGTCCCACTGCCTGCCGGCACAGCACGGTCAGCAGTCCAGCCCCGCAGGCCAGGTCGAGCAGCGTCGCGCCGCCGGCCGCCGGGAGCGCCGCCATCAGCACCTCGTAGGAGGTCTGGCCGCCGGCGGTGCGCAGCTTGCCGATCAGCCCTTCGGTGATGCCGGGGTGGTGGTCGTAGAACTCCTGCTGGTAGGCGTGGACCTCGCCGTCGGCCGGTGCGGTGCCGGCCCGCAGGCGGGACCGCAGCCGGCGGCGGCCAGCGCCGGCAGGTGGCGGGCTCACCAGGGCGACTCCTCGGGGCGTTTGAGCAGGCGGCGCCGCAGGTCGTCGGCGCGCCGCTTGACGGCGGCGTATTCGGGACCGAAAAGCTCGACCTGTGCCAGCACCGTCCCCAGGTCGCTGAGCGGCTCGATCTCGTCGTCGGGGTCCACGAACAGACTGACCCCGGCCTCCCCCGCCGCCGGACAGTCGATGAGATCGGCGGCCCGGCCGTAGCCGAAGGTAAGGAAGTTGAACTGACCACCGACCACGCCGTTGAGCCGCGGGGCCGGCGTCGGCGGCTGGCCGCAGGCCAGGCGGACGGTGTTCTCGAACACCGTCGCCGGCGTCGCCCGGTCGCCGTCTCCGATCGTCAGGCAGCGGTTGTAGAGACCGTCGAAACTGGCGGCCGAGCGCCCGTTGAGCTCGGTGAGCACCGGCTCGCCGTCGCGCCACCACAGCTCGGCGTTGAAGCAGCCGCGGGCGAAGCCGGTGCGGCGGATCGCCTCGAGCGCCGCCCGCGCCAGCTCGGCCTGGACCGCGTCCGGCTTGCGGCTCGGCAGCGAGAAGTTGTCGAAGGCGCACCCGCTCGCCGGGTAGGCGTTGGTGTCGGTGATCGCCCACACCCCGGCCTCGCCGTCGGCCACCCACCCCTCGACGGTGACCTGCTCGCCCTCGACCAGTTCCTCGGCCAGCAGCATCTCGGCGGTCGCCAGGGGATAGCGGGAGCGGTCCACGCAGCGCTCGAAAAGCGGCAGGTACTGCCGCGCCCAGGCCGGGTAGTGGCGGCGGGCCCGCGCGCGGGCCGCCTCCAGCTCGGTGGCCGAGTCGACCCGGCGCTGGAGCAGCGTCATCTTGAGCCACGGCGGCTTGACGTAGCAGGGGTAGGCGAGCCCGTCCGGCGGCGGACCGTCGAGCGGCAGCGGCTGGCAGCGCACCGTCGAGCCGGTGGCGAGCCGGGTGTAGAGCTTGTGCAGACAGAGGAAGACCGCCTCGGCGCCGGGTCCGGGCAGACCCAGCTCCTCGGCCAGCGCGGCGGCGATCAGGTCGCCGAGGTCGTGGAAGGAGACCACCCCGTCCACCGGCCGGCGCTCGAGGTAGGCCCGGCAGCGGTCCAGGTAGCCGACGACGTCGAAACCGGCCATCGGCCGCCAGTGCTCGACCGGGACCTCGACCTCGTGGACGGCGTACCCCGGGACCCGCGCCAGCGCCTCGCGGTCGGTGTCGTCCGCCAGGACCACGAAGATCTGCCGGGTCTTGCGCACCGGGCCGGATTCCATCACAGGGCCGGCCGGGGGCTGCTAGGATGACGCATCTTCGATCGCCACCTGCCGGGGACCGATCCAGTGCCGCCGATGAATACATCGCTCGATCGACTGCTGGGCACGGCACGCCGGGTCTTTGGCGACGTGGTGCCCGGAGCGGGCGCGGTGGACGAGATCAGCGCCCTGCTGGCCGGTCTGTCGGCCGCGGACCTCGAGGTACCGCGGCGGCTCCGCGGCCTGGACCGCAGCGAGCCCTGGGAGGAGCTGGAGGTGGCCAGCGAGCCGGCCTTCCACGTCAGCCTGTTCCTGGTGCCGGGCGGTGGGGTGCTGCCGCTTCACGATCACCCCGAGATGACCGTGCTGCTGCGGGTGCTGGCGGGGCGCCTGCGGATCCGCTCGTACGACTGGGTGGAGCGGCCGGAGCCGGTGCCGGGCAGGATCGGTCTGGCCCGCCAGAGCGCCGAGCGCGAGGTCGGGCCCGCCGACCCACCCTGCGTGCTCCACCCCGGCCGCGACAACCTGCACCACATCGGCGCCCTGGAGGACAGCGCCTTCCTGGATGTCTTCTCCCCGTACTACGACGAGACCGAGCGGCCCTGCACCTACTACCGCGACCACGGTGCGGCCGGCGGCCTGCGGCGCCTGGAGGTGAAGGATGGGGAGGGCTGAGGTCGTGAAAAGCGCCATCGTGCTGGTCGAAGGTCGCGGGCAGGCCCTGCATCTGGGCGAGGACTCGAGCCTCAACCTGGCGCAGGGGGCCCATCTGGCGGCCCGGTTCGCCGCGGCCGGCTTCCGCACCAGCCTGCGCTTCATCCTCGACGCCGGTCAGTCGGTCGAGGAGTACAGCGTGCTGCCGCACCTGCCGGAGGCGCAGATCGAGGGCTACCGCCGGGCGGTCGCCGGCGCCGCCGACCGTGACCGGGCGCGCCGCGAGGTGGTGCGCGAGATCCGCGAGCGGCATCTGGCGGTGGCGCTGCGAGCGAGAAACGGCAACGGCTCCGCCGCCATCGACGACGGGCTGTTCTTCTCGCCTCTGGTGGCGGAGGTGGGGGAGCCCAACCCCGGCGTCCTGGAGGCCCTGGAGCGCTGCCGGCATCCGGCGGTCGACGGTGACCGGCTCGAAGACTACCGGCGTCTGCTCGAGGAGTTCCGCGGCCGCAGCTACCTGGACCTCGAAGAGGAGGTGGCGCGGCGCGCCCTCGCCCGCTGGCTGGGCGAGCGAGGGGTCGAGGTCGAGGTCGGCACGGTGTCGCGGCCGCCGGACGGCGCCACCTCCTGGTTCCGCGAGCCGCCGGTGGCCCGGCTGGTGGCCGAGGACCTGGCGCTGAAGGAGCGCGGCGCCGGGGTGGAGAGCTTCGACGGGCGGCTGATCGGGGTCTTTCCGGCGGTGCCGGGCAACGGCAACGGCCGGCTCTACTTCAACTCGCCGACCTCGACCCGCTACGAGCATCGCAAGGTCCGCGTCCTGCCCCGAGACCGTTTCGGGATCCTCCAGCTCGAGGGCTCCGAGCGCTTGACTTTCGACCACCTCCGCGAGCTGATCGCCGCCCAGGCGCGGGGCGGGACGGCGCGCCCGCTGGGGATCAAGTACCCGTATCTGGCCCCGATGATCGCCGCCGCCATCGCCGCCGAGGCGACGGCCAAGCTGCGGGACGGACCGGTCACCGTGGCCTTCGTCGAGGGTTACGACGACGCCCGCGACCCGCTGGACGGCTGCCTGGCCGAGGCCCTGCCGGAGCAGGTGCGGCGCTGCCGGTTCAGCGCCCGGCTGGCGCTGTACCGGGAGCTGCCGGGTCTGCCGGGCGGTCTGCCGCTGATCGAGGACTGGCTGCAGGCCAACGCCGCCGGGCTCTTTGCCGTGCCGATCGACGAAGCGCGGCTCCTGGCCTGACGCCGGTCGGCACCGCCGCCCAGCGGGATGCAGCGCCGCTCGAATGTAAAGGAACTTACCGCACGGGACACTAGCTCAGCGGCCGCACCGCGGGCGTCCCCACCTGGATCTTCCAGCCGCTGATCGGCCGCTCGCCGTCGACCTCGGCCTCGGTGTCGAGGGCGCTGGTCATGAACAGCAGCCGCAGCGTCTCCGGCTTGTCGCAGTCCGCCCACGGGTCGGCCGGATTACGCTCCTTGCAGCCTTCGAGCAGCTTGAAGCGCTGGGCCAGGTAGTAGGGCGGGATGCTCTGATAGTAGAGCGTCGCCTGCACCTTGGCCGGCGCCCCGGCGAGCGCCGCCAGCGGGATCTCGTAGGCCACCACCTGGCTGCCGGTCGACGGGCCGCCGTGATTGGCGCAGGCGTCGCTCACCACGTAGGCGCAGTCGTCGGCCGCCCCGCCGTCGGGTCCGGTGACCTCGGCCCAGGGGCCGCCGGCCTTCCAGCCCAGCGGCTGCAGCCGGTTGTCCTTGACGTGCTCGTAGAGGCTCAGGAAACTGGTCGTGAACCTGGACTCCGGCGGCGGGCTCTTGGTCAGCTCCTCGTAGATCTGGACCTCGGTCTGCAGCGTGATCGGGTCGCCGCCGGCGCCGCCCCAGGGCCGGTTGCTGTACCGGTGGTGCTGGTAGACCTGTTCGCCGTCGATCTCTTCGAAGTACTCGGTGGGCAGCGGCTGGCCGTCGGGCCCCACGATCTGGCCGTACTGGTCGGTCTTGCCCGAGGTCCACAGCGCGTCGCCGCCGGCGTCCTGGACCTGGAACTCGACGAAGGCGCGCCGGAAGCCGACCCCCGACGGGAAGTGGTGGCCGGTGAGATTGGTGACCTCGACCAGGGCGCGCAGGGTGGCGCCGTCGCTGGTCGCCTGGGTGACGGCGATGGTGGCGGCTTCGGACTGCGCCTGGGCGAGCGCGGTGGAGAGCGAGCCGTCGAGCGGCGCCTGGGCATTGCCCGCCGTCATCGGGTCGGCGGCGCGGATCCCCAGCAGCTGGTTGGCGGCGGTGCCGTAGGTGAACTGCTTGTACATCTCCATGGTGAACAGGTTGATGCCCAGGAACGAGTGCCGCGAGAAGGGCGTCCGGCTCTGGAGGTCGAGATCCGGGAGCTGGGTGGAGAGCGGGAAGACCGGCAGGTAGGTGTCGTCCTCGATGTTGGCGATCTTGAACGACAGCTCCTCGCCGGCCGGTCTGTGGGTCTTCATGTGGCAGCCCTGGCAGGTCTTGGCCTCCGGGGCCAGCGGCGGGGTCTCGTCCTGATAGGCGCTGTTGAGCCACTCGAGATAGGTGGCCTGCTCGAAGGTCTTCTTGATCGGCTTGCCGTCGTCGTCGAGGACGTCGACGAAGACCGTGTGGCAGGAGCCGCAGAGCTTGGCCGAGCGGATCATCAGCTGGCCGCTCTCGAGCCTGGGGCTCTCCTGGGCGAGGGCGCCCAGCGAGTTCTCCATCGGCTGGGTGAGGACGTCGTCGGCGTAGGGGCCGTAGATCTCGTCGGCCGGGCCGACGTGGAACTTGCCGGTGAAGGTCTCCTCGAACGGCACCTGCTCGTCGATCACGATGTGGTGGCAGACGGTGCAGGAAACGCCGTCGCGGGCCAGCGCCCCGTACTTGGCGTACTCGCCGTCGATGGCGTAGACCATCGCCAGCGACATCATCTCGCCGCGGTCGATCTCGAGCTGGCGCTGGCCCATCACCCCGTGGCAGCTCAGACAGGTGTTCTGGATGTTGGCCTTGGCGGGGGCGTGGACCGTGCTCTCGGTCTCGAGCTGGGCAAAGAAGACCGGGTCGCGCCCCGACAGCCCCATCACCGACGAGTGCGCCTCGGCGTAGGGCGAGTAGTTGATCGCCGGCTCGGTCGTCGAATCGGGCAGCAGCATGTTGATGCCGGGCGGAACGGGGGGCGCGTCGGCGGGCTTGTCGACCAGGTTGTAGGTGTTGAAGGTGGCGTCGTGGCAGCCGATGCACTGGTCCGAGGTCAGGAACTCCTCGGGGCCGTCGGGCCCGGCCACCACGTGGTCCAGCCCCTCGCCGGGCAGGGCCTTGACCTGGTCGAGCTCGGGGGCGACCGGGAACCCGTAGACCTGGAGAAAGCCCGGGTCGGGCTGGTTTTCTTTCACCTTCGGCTGCGGCGCCGCCTCCAGCGCCTGCACCGCCCGCCGCACGCGGCTGTGCGGGTCCTGGGGCGGCGCCGCAGGTCTGGCCGGCTTGAGCTTGACCAGCGGGGTGGTCTCGGCCTCGCACTCCTCGATGTTGGCCAGCTCGACGTAGGTCGACTCCACCACCGCCGAGGCGTGGCAGTTGAGACAGTCGGTCTTGCCGAACATCGACTCGGGGTAGGTGGCCTCGAGGGTCTCGGCATTCCTCACCTCCAGCGAGTCGTTGTCGGGCACCGGGTGGTAGGACCAGAACCAGCCGTCCTTGGAGCCGGGGTGGTCCATGGTCATGGTGGTCCACCAGCCCAGCTCGTAGCCGCCCGAGTCCTCCTGGGTGTACTGCGCCTTGACGATCAGCGAGCCGTCCGGGACCGGCCCGAGGCGGTCGTTCTCCAGCCACTCGACGACCTGTGGCGAGTAGTGGATGCGGACCATGCCGTGGACCGTCCAGCGCATCGGACACTTGTCCTGCGCCCAGTCCAGCTGGTCGTAGCACTTGTTGTCGAGGAAGGTGAAGAGCGCCTGCTCGAACTCGGCCTCGGGGACCTGGCTGGGCGGCGGCAGCGGGAAGGCACAGGGGTCGCCGCCGGCGGTCGCCAGTTCCTGGCGGGCGGAGCAGGCGGCGAGCAGCGCCGCCGCCGCCAGCAGCGGAAGGGTTGCCAGGATGGGCTGGATACGATCGGCTCGGCGCCTCATGTGCGATCTCCTTTCGGCCCCTCGCGGTCACGGCGCGGCTGGCGCCCTGCGGACCACCGGTCCGCCCGCGGCTGCTGTCCACCAGATGTTGGTGCGGAAACTAGCGCAACCGGTCGACCGCACGCAACCACCGGCCGGCCGGGGCCGGGCGGACTTCCGCCACGGTCCACTAGGGCAGGAAGGCGGCGGGATCGGCCAGCTTCTCGGGCAGGTAGGCGTCGATCACGTAGTTGAGGCCGTGCTTGGCCAGCGCCTGCTGCTCGACCCTCACCCCCATCTCGATCTGGCGCTCGAGCGCCTCGCGCCAGGGCCGGTGGTGGCGGATGAAGGGGTCGTTCTTGAGCGCGTCGCGGGCGCGCTTGACGTCGACCTCCTTGAGCGGGTGGGTGGGCAGGTCGTAGCGCACGATGTCCTGCGGGGTCACCCCCAGAAAGCGGGCCTGGGGGACGCAGAAGAACTCGTTGACGTGGGCGGCGTTGCCCGAGCCCACCTTGAGGGTGCGGTAGATGTTGGAGTAGCCGTAGGGATCGCCGTCGACGAAGACGTAGACCGGCAGCTCCTTGTCGTCGGCCAGCCGGCGGATGAACCGCCGGCAGGCGCGGGTCGGCACCCCGCCCAGTGAGATCAGGATGCAGTTGGCGCGCCGCCAGTAGGCGTGCTTGACCAGCCGCTGAAACATGCCGGCGGTCTCGATCGCCAGGATGAAGTCGGCGTCGGTCTCGAAGCCGAGCTGCTCGACCGAGATCGGGATCGAGTAGGCGCCCGACCCGAACCGCGTGCAGTCGATGCGCAGCTCCTCGCCGGTCTCGCGGTCGCGGTCGACGACCACCAGCGCGCCGGCCACGTCGCCGCCCTTCTCCTCGGGGATGAAGCCGAGCTGCTCGCGGTTGACCCCGAACAGTGCCTCGACGTCCTCCATCACCGCGTCGCTCTCGGGCTGCTCGTTGAACCGCGCCTCCTCCCAGTTCTTTGAGACGTAGTAGGCCTCGCGCTTGGTGGCGATGTCGTCGGACTCGACCAGCTCCTTGGAGAAGGCCATCATCCTGAGCGTCTGGGCGAAGGTCTTGACGGTCCCCACCGTCAGGCTGCGGGTCTTCTTGCGCCCTTTGATCTGGAAGTACCCCGTGGCCGGCCGGTAGACGACGTTCGACAGACTCCTCACCGGAAAGGCCATCGACGGCGCCCGCCGCCGCAGGATGCCGTCGTGGATCGCCCGCGCCTGCCGCCGGATCCGCCCCACCACCCCGTCGCCGCCCGCCCCGCCCTGCGGTCGCCCCTTGGCGGCTGCGCCCTTTCGGCGCGCTTTGCGGCTGACCGTTCCGCCGGCCTTCGCGGCCGCTTTCCTGCGCCGTCCGCCCGCCCCTGCCGCCTTCCTGCCGCCGCCTTTCGCCTTGCCCTTGCCCGCCTTGACGGTCCGCTTCCCAGCCGTTTTCTTCGCCCGCGCCATCGACCGATCCCCCTACAACCATCCTACCCTCGGCGAATCGTCACCACCCTCTGCCACCGGGGGAGGGAGCGGGTCAGCTCACGGACCGCGCAGGAGCCGGCCGGGGCAGGGTTCGACAGGGGCCTCTCCGCAAGCGCTTGCGACAGGCCGCGAAGGCTACGGGCCGGGCAGCGCGCAGCGGTGAGGAGGAACGGGCCTCCCCCGTGAAGTTCTGACAGGCCCGTTCCGTACCCAGGCGCGCCCTGCCCCGGTCGGCTCTCGCCACCGACCCCCCAACTGACCCGGGCCCGGGCGGGGGGCGCGGGGCGGGACGGGCCGGCAGCTACCGGCCCGCCCCGCTGTCTCGGAAGGAGTCAGGAGGGATCAGTCGAGGCAGATCTTCCACTCGCCGGCCAACCGCCCCGGAAACGCCGGATTGTTCTGCTTCCAGGCCCCGCCGATCTTGCCGATCTGGGTCAGACTGCCGGGCCCGAAGATGCTGGCCCCCCAGGTGCCCTCGGTGGTGGAGCCCGGATTGAAGCGCCAACGCCCCGAGAAGGTGAGACCGGGGTACTGGCTGCTGGTGCCGGTGAGCGTCCCGGAGATCGCCCCGGCCGGGGTGGCGGTGCCGGCCAGGTTCCACAGCGTCGGGTCGAGGGCCAGCGCCCCCTTGACCGAGGCGCTGAACGACGCGCTGCCGCCGCCGGGGATCGTCCAGTTGCCGCTGACCAGGCCCTGGAAGCAGTTGCCGCGCTCGGACCAGACGTCGGGGTCGTTGCGCGGCGGGCTGGTGGCGATGACGTTGCGGTCGTCGGCCCACTGCGCCACCTGGCGGCTGCCCGCCGCCACCACCGACTGGTCGTAGTCGCCGTGGTAGCAGATGGCGAGCTGCGGGTCGAGGTGGATCGGGCTCGAGACGTCGGTCAGCTTGAGCGCCGGATACCAGGTCAGCCCGCCGTCCTTGGAGACCCGCTTGAAGTAGTCCTGGAGCAGGTTGCCGGCGTCCTTGCGGCGGTCGTACCAGGTGGTCATCACCGTCCGGCCGGAGAGCTGGATGGTGGGGAAGTACTGGTCGTTGAGCGAGGTCGAGTCGTCGCTCAGCCGGATCTCGGGACCCCAGCTGGTGCCGCTGTTGGTCGAGCGGTTGTAGTAGACGTCGACCACGTCGCCGGTGTTGAAGCCGTCGGGGTCGTAGCTGTAGACGATGTGCAGGTTGCCCCCGGCGTCGACGGTGATCTGCGGCGACGCCAGGTAGCGGATGTTGCCGTTGAGGGCCGGCCGGCCGCAGGCCGAGCTGGCCGCCGCGTCGCGCGGGCTGACCGCGTTGACCAGCGGGCTGGTGACCAGGGCGTAGGTCAGCCCGCCGTTGGTCGAGCGCGCCACGTCGATCGAGATCGGGCCGTTGAAGAAGTTGGTGTAGCGCACCCAGGCCACGAAGACGTCGCCGTTGGGCGCCACTGCCGGCCAGGCGCCCTGGACGATCTGCCCGGCGGCGCTGAGGTTGGCCGGCGCCGACCAGGTCAGCCCGCCGTTGGTCGAGCGGATCGCCCGGATGCGGCCGCCAAAGCCGAAATCGGTCCACACCAGATAGAGATTGCCGAAGCTGGCGCTGAGCGGGGTGTTGTCCACCGCCAGCAGCTCCTTGTCGTCGCCGCCGGTGGCCGGCGTCGAGACGAAAGAGAAGCTCTGGCAGTCGTCGGTCGACACCCACAGCGCCAGGTTGCTGGGGCTGGCCAGGGTCGCCATGTAGAAGTTGCCGTCGGCCTGCCGCCAGACGACGCTGGGGTCGCCGCGCGAGATGCCGCCCACGGCGCCGCCGTCCTGCCAAGTGGCGCCGCCGTCGGTCGAGCGCGAGAAGCCGGTCAGGCCGCCGCCGCCGGTGCCGCCGAAGAACTCCCAGGAGTCGTTGAAGCCCGAGCACAGGGTGCCGGTGACCAGGTTCTCGGCGACCGAAGTCTCGCTCTGGGTGGAGGAGGGTCCGATCTCGCCGCTCGAGTCGTTGACCTGGACGTCGTTGACGTCGGTTACCGGCGCCAGCTCGTCGCTGCCGCCGATGGTGCCGCCGACGCCGGTGAACTCGGCCTCGCGGCCGCACGACCAGGCCAGGTTGAAGAGCAACCCGTCCATCAGACCGCGCTTGACCGGGTCGTCGAGCAGCGCGCAGATCTCGGGCGCCGCCGGCAGGATCACCGTCTTCTCGTTGGGCGCCGGCCGCTCGCCGCGCTGCCCCACCACCGCCCCCGGCAGCATCAGCGCCGCCGCCGTCGTCCAAAGAAGGGAGTTAAACATAAACTTGCGAGTCATGGTGCACCTCCCTCGTGCGGTTGTGAATCAGATTTTTAACTTTGACAACATCTCTTCTAAATATTTCTTTTACACCTGACGCGCCCCGCTGTCAAGGGGGCTTCGGCGGGGCAGCGGGCGCCGGCGGCTGGCCAGGCTAGCGCTTGCGGCTGCGAGCGAGGCTGTCGGTGAGGGTGTCGACGAGCGCGGCCTGCTGGCCCTCGGAGAGGTCGAGGATCTGCCGCAGGGCGATGCCGACGTGCGGGATGTACTTCTCGATGTAGGCCTGTTTGCGGGCCGCTTCGCGGGCGCGCTGCCCGCGACGGATGTGCCGGGCCAGCAGGCGGCCGGCCTGCTGGAGGGCGAGCTTGACCTCGCGCAGGATCTCGTCGTAGCCGGCCACCGCCTCCTTCGACTCGCTGGTGAAAGGCACCCAGACGCTGGCCACGTGGGCCAGCAGCACCAGCGGACCGGCGGGCAGGGCGCCGCGGCCCTGGGCCAGGCCGTAGGCCTTCCAGTTGGTGGCCAGCACCGCCTTGGTGAGGGCGCAGGCGCCCTGCTGGTAGAGCAGCGGCACCCGGTTGGCGAAGCGGTGGAGGGTGACCAGGTCGTCGGCCGGCAGCTCGCCGCCCCAGGCCAGGCCGATCTCGACCTGGAACGGGTTGCCGCGGTAGACGGCCGGCGGGCGGTGGACGGCGGCGTAGAAGTCGGCGCGGATCTGCTCTTCGAGGCTGGCGACGATCCGCTCCTCGCCGATCGGCGACAGACAGTCGACCGGTGGGGCGGGGACCCTGGTGTCGCGGATCGCGGTGATCAGCCGCTCGGCGGCGGCCGGCGTCACCCGCCGGGGCGAAGTGGTGGGTTGCAGCCCGGCCCCGTCGACGATCCGCCGCGCCGCGGTGGGGCCGACGCGGCTGAACTCGCTCTGGAAGAACGACGACAGCCGCCGCGCCCGGGTCTCCTTGAGCATCCTCAGCAGCAGCCCCACCTCGACCCCGTGGGGGTGGGGCCGGATGGCCCGCGCCTCGGCCGGCAGCTCGCGGCTGGCGCGGGCGAAGTGGAGCGGCGCCTCCCCTTCGCCGGGAGGCTGATAACGGATCTCCACGTGGGGGTTGGCGAGGGCGGTCAATCCGAGGTAGATCTCGACGCTGTGCCGGCCCCGTTTGTAGGTGCCCTCCAGCTCGATCTCCACGCGGGTCCCGTGCGCCGCCTCCCAGGGCACCCGCTGGTCCTTCTTGACCACCGGCAGGTTGCGCAGGGTATCGATGACCAGCTCGTAGCGGTGGGCGGGGCGGTGCTTGGAGGTGCGGCTCTCGATGACGATCGGACGCCCGGTGGTGAGCTGGCCGTACATGCCGGCGGCGCTGATGCCGATCCCCTGCTGGCCGCGGCTCTGGCGCAGGCGGTGGAACTTGGAGCCGTAGAGCAGACTGCCGAAGATCCGCGGGATCTGCGCCTTGAGGATGCCCGGGCCGTTGTCGGTGACCACCACCCGGTAGCGGTTGGCGCCGGTCGAGCGGATCTCGACCTCGAGAGAGGGCAGGATGCCCGCCTCCTCGCAGGCGTCGAGCGAATTGTCCACCGCCTCCTTGATGGTGGTCAGCAGGGCCTTGGCGGGGCTGTCGAAGCCCAGCAGGTGGCGGTTCTTGGTGAAGAACTCGCTGACCGAGATCTCCCGCTGCTCGGCCGCCATCGAGGCCGCCGTCGCCCGGCGCCGGCTCATCTTGGCGTTGAGCCTAGCAACCCGCGGTGGAAGTCCGCCCGCCCGACTTCCACCACGGACTGCTAGGCCCGGTACACGTTGCGGCGGTGCCAGGCCAGGAACTCGGGGCGGGGGCGCTGGTCGGGCCGGTCAGGAACCGTCAGCTCGGCGCCGGCGAGGCCGGCGTAGGCGGTCTCCGGTCCGAAGTCGGCGGCCAGCTGGGGGCTGAGCTCGAAGCGGTAGTCGTCGGAAAGGGCCGCATAGCCGCGCTCGAAGAGCCGGCCGAGGTCGGCGCGCAGCAGCAGCCCGTTGTCCACCCGGTGGAGCCCGCCCTCGGCGGGCGGCCGGACGTAGACCGACCGGAGCGCCGCCAGCGCCGGCTCGCCGCTGACCGCGCAGCGGCGGCGGTAGGCGTCGGTGACCAGCACCCGGAAGGCGCCCGGTCCCAGCCCCGGGGGGATCAGCACCGGCTCGCCGAACATGTCGGCCTGGGGGTCGGCGACCTCGATCGGCGTCACCGCCTGGAGCCGTACCCGCACCGCCTCCCACAGCGCCCGCCCCTCGGACCCGGAGGTGTCGTAGGTCTTGCCCTGGACGATGGCCTTGGAAAAGCCGCGCGGCGGCGGGATCCAGTCGGACTCGTCGAAGAAGAAGGGCCGCTGGAGCACGATGCAGCCCACCGGATAGTCGGCTTGGGGGTCGCGCGGGGTCTGCCGGTAGCGCTCGATCCGGCGGCGCATCTCGGCCAGGGTGTGGGCGCCGTTCTTCTCGCCGAAGATCTCCCACACCAGGCTGCAGGGCAGCCGCGAGGCGTGGGCGAAGAAGCCGCCGCCGACGATGAAGTGGCGCGGGCTGTGGAGCTTGAACAGAAACGGCTCGCCGGGCTTGAGGGCGCGGAAGCGGCCGCCGGTCGGGCGCCAGAAGTTGACCTCCTCGAGCTCCGGCCGCCGGCGCCAGAAGCGGAAGAGCTGGTCGTCGGTGAGGGCGACGTAGGCCTTCACCCGGCCGCCGATCCGCCGCCGCCGGGCCTCGCCAGCGCCCGCCGGCTCACGGCTCGCTCCTCTCGGCGGCGATCTTCCAGCCGCCGTCCTCCCAGACCAGGGTCAGCGTCTTGCGCACCTGGTCGCTGTAGGTGTCGCTCTCGTAGGCCTGGTCGAAACTGACCTCGAGCCGGTCCGGGCCCAGCTGGCGGCTGTCGAGCGGCCCGATCGAGACCGCGATCCGCCGTGGCGCCAGCAGGCGCTCGCGGCGCCGCGCTTCCCAGTCGGCGCGGGCGGCGCCGTCGGGGGGCCGAAAGGCGCCGGAATAGGCGGCCAGGTAGCCGTCGACCTGCTGCCCGGACCAGGCGTTCGCCCAGGCGGCGACCGCGGCCTCGGCGGTGGCCGGATCGGGCGTGGCCGCGGCGGCTACCGATGGCCGATCGAGCGGCGGAAGCGCCCCCGCGGTTGCCGCCGGCGAGCCGGCGGTCGGCGGCGGGATGGCCGGAGCGGCCCCGGGACTCGCTCCTCGGGTGGCTGCATCCTCGATGACCGCCGTCGCGGAGCCCGAGGGGCTAGCCGCGTTGGCCCGGCCCCCGCGGGTTGCCGCGGGCGTCGTGCGGTCGGCAGACCCCGGATCGCCGGCCGGGCGCTCGGCGAGGCGCGCCCCGGGCCGGGCGCCGCGCTCGAAGAAGCGCAGCCCACCGACCCCGATCACCCCGCCCAGCAGGGCGCCCAGCAGCAGCGGCGCGAGAGCGGCAGCCGGTCGCCGCCGCGCCGTCGGGGGTGATTGCACGGACGGCTCCGGAGGCTGCAGCTTGGCCGCCGCCGGCGGTGGCACCGGTTCGGGGGCAGGGGCGCGCCGGTCGAGATCGGCCAGCAGCTTGGCCTCGCGGACGCGGAAGCCGTCCTTGATCCGCGACGTCTCGGCGCGGGCGGCCTCCAGCTCGGCGGCGAGGCCGCGGCGGGTCTCCTCGAGCCGCTGGAGCTCGCTCCGCAGCACCGTCTGCTCCTCGGCGGCGCGCTCGGCGCGGGCAGTAAGGCGCTGGCGCGCCTGCTGGCTCTCGTCGAGGGCCTGCTGCAACAGGGCGACCTGCTCTCCGGCTTCGCCGGAGCTGCCGGCGGCCTGCTCCAGCTTCCCGCGGAGCGCGCTCTCGCGGTCCCGCGACTGCTCCTTGACGCGGGTCAACTTGGCCTGCACCTGATAGAGCTCGCCGCTCAGCTCGCGCTTGACGGCCTCCAGGGCGCCCAGCTTGCGGCGCAGCGTGCTGCGCTCCTCGGACACCTCGGTGAGTCGCTTGACGACCTCCTCGCGCTTGCTTTCGGAGGTGCGCAGGGCCCTCTCGGCGGTTTTCAGCGCGGCCTTGGAGTACTCGAGCTGGTGGCGCAGGTCCTCGGAATCGGCGGCGGCGCGCGGTCGGGGACTGGCGGCGGGTGGGCGGGCTGCCGAGGCGGTGGCGTCGGGAACCGGCAGCGGTGGCAGCGGCGGGGTGGGGGACCCGGCGGCCGCGGCCGCGGCCTCCGCTGGCGGGGGGTGGGGCACCGGACCGGGTGCGGGCCCGGCCGGTCGGGGGCCGAGCGGGGGTTTGCCGGCAGCCGGCTCCAGCGGGGACTCGGCCTTCTGCCGTTGCTCGACCAGCCGGCGGATGAGCTGCCGGCTGGCGACGTCGAGGTTGAGGAATCGCACTCCCATGCCGGCCGGCCGATCGCGGCCCTCGGGCTTGCGCCGCGTCCACACCACCTCGGCGCGCCCCTCGATGAGGCTGAGATCCTCGCCGAGCTGGAACCTGAAGTTGAAGACCGCCCCGGGGGGCCGCGGGTCGGTGGAGCGCAGGAACATCCCGCTTTCCGACAGATCCACCGACACCTCGTCGAAGAACTCCTCGAGGTTCTCGTAGCGCACCGAGATCGGGCGCTCCATCCGCAGCCGGGGGCTGGCCGGGGTGGCGGCGTCGGCCCCGGCGGTCCCCATCAGCCGGCGGAACACGAACTGCTGGACTGCGTGGAAGGCCTGCTCCTCCATGTCCACGAACTGCAGGCCCAGCAGCCGGTTGTCCTGGCGCCCCACCAGCGGTCGCGGCTCGGACCGCACCACCACGGCGCCAACCTCGATGGCGATCGCCTCGTGACCGCCCTCGGCCGGCAGCGTGAAGCGCAGCCCGGCCATCTCGGCGCCGGCCGCGGGAGCTCGCTCGACCATCATCGCCGCCCCGCCGGCGCTGAGGTTGAGCAGGATGCCCTGCCGCCACTCGTCGTCACTCTGCAGGCGGAACTCGACCTCGAGGGGGATGTCCAGGCGCGGGTGTCGGCGTCGCTCTTCCACAGGCCGCTCTTTCACCGGTCGGTCTTGAAACCGGGCCGAGCATAGACGGGTGGGCCGCCGACCGCAATAACTTGCCAACACTCGTGCGGAAAGCGAATCGGGTAAGATTACGAAAATCGGAAAACCCCACCCAGCAGCCTCCGCGAGCACGGGGAGGCAAAGGAGGAGCGATGAACTGGAGCAGAGCGATCCTGGCAGGCGTCGTGGGCGGCATCGTGGTCAGCGTGGCCAACTTCGTCATGCACGGCATCATCATGGCCAACACCTATATGAAATATCCGGTGTTCACCCAGGAAGAGGCGAATCCGCTGTGGTTCTTCCTGATCGCCATCTTGATCGCGATTGCGGCGGCGATCCTCTTCGCGCGGACCCGGGCGTGCTGGGGCGAGGGGATCGGCGGTGGCGTCAGCTACGGCTTCTGGGTCGGCCTGGTGGGCTTTTTCGGGCCCTTCTACAACCCGCTGGTCATCGAGGGGTTTCCCTATTTCCTGGCCTGGTGCCACGGCGGTATCCTGCTGATCGGCTTCGTCGTGCTGGGCGCGGTGCTGGGGGTGATGGTCAAGAAGAGCTGACGCGGCCGGCCGGCGCGCGGCCGCCGGGCGTGTTGCGGACGGCGCGGGCAGTCCACAGCCGCCCAGCCGGCGTATAGACTCGCTGGCGGAACCGGGATCCCTGCTCTAGAGGAAACGCCCCGCGCGGCGGCCTCTCCAGGTCGCCGGCGCGCCAGACCGACGGTCGGAGGAGGTCATGTACAAGTCGCGAAGTACGGTCATGCCGGCGCCCGGCGAGATGCTGCCGGGCCGCCCGGACCCGCTGGCCGTCCCCGAGCGACACGTCGTGCTCGGCACCCCGATGCGGCCGCCTTTCGCCGGCATGGAGCTGGCGGCCTTCGGGATGGGCTGCTTCTGGGGGGCCGAACGGCTCTTCTGGGAGGCGCCGGGGGTTCACTCCACCCAGGTCGGGTACGCGGGCGGCGCTACCCCCAACCCCACCTACGAGGAGGTCTGCAGCGGACACACCGGCCACGCCGAAGTCGTGCGGGTGGCGTTCGACCCGCGTAAGACCAGCTACGAAGCGCTGCTGCGGCTGTTCTGGGAGGGCCACGACCCCACCCAGGGCATGCGTCAGGGGGGCGACGTCGGGACCCAGTACCGCTCGGCGATCCACTGGCACGACGACGCCCAGCGGCAGGCCGCCGAGGCCTCCCGGGCGGCCTACCGGGTCCGTCTGCAGGCCGCCGGCTTCGGTCCCATCACCACCGAGATCGTCGAGGCCCCGGAGTTCTACTACGCCGAGGAGTACCACCAGCAGTACCTGGCCAAGAACCCCGGCGGCTACTGTGGGCACGGCGGCACCGGCGTCAGCTGCCCGATCGGCCTGACCCCCGCCGGCTGAGCGAGTTCAGGCGCTGCCGACTCGGGTGTTACAGGCCACTGGCCGCGAAAAGGGTGGCACCTCGCGGCTAAGTGGGTGGCACCTGTAGGGAGCACCTGTAGGGAGATCGTGCAAGTCTCGATTTTTCAGGAACTTGACAAATGGGTGGCACCTGGTGGGGGGTGAGTGAGATGCGGCGGTCGTGGCGGTGGGTGGTGGTCGGCGGCGGGGTGGTGCTGGCGGTGGCCGGGCTCTGGGCGGTCCGGCAGCGGGCGGCGCCGCTCACCGCCGAGCGGCTGGCCGAGGCCCGTCGGCTGTGGGCGGCGGGCGGTCCGGCCGACTACGCGCTGGAGGTGGAGACCGGGGGCGCCATCGAGGCGCGGCACCGGGTGGTGGTCCGGGGTGGGGAGGTGGTGGAGATGACCACCGGCGGGGCCGCGGCTTCGCGCTCGGCCTGGGAGTTCTGGACCGTCGAGGGGCTGTTCGCCTTCCTGGAGACCGAGCTGGCCAACGCCGATCAGCCGCGGGCGGCCTACGGTCCGGGGGCCGGGGCGGTGGTGCTACGGGCTCGCTTCGACCGGCGCGACGGGCACCCCACCTACTTCCTGCGCCACGTGATGGGTCAGCGCCGCTCGGTCGAGCTGCGGGTGGCGCGGTTCCAGCGGCCACCGGCGGGGCCGGGCTAGCCGCCGCTGCCCTGCTGCTCGGCGATCCAGGCGGCCAGGCGCTCGACGTGGGCCGGATCGAGGTCGCCGGGATCGGCCCGCCTGGCGGCCAGCCAGCCCTCGAGCAGGTCCATCAGCAGGGCGGCGCGCTCCGGGTCCGCGGTCAGATAGCGGGAGTAGGCCTGGGTCGCGTCGCCGAGCATGTCCAGGGCCAGCGCCGAGAGCGCCCAGCCGCGGAAGTTGTCGTCGTCGTCGGGGTGGCGCGCGAGCGCCCTGGCGTGGACCTGCAGCGCCTCGCCCGGCCGGCCCAGCCGCCGGTAGGCCTCGCCGAGGGCGGCGTAGGCCGGCATCAGGTCGGGCTGGTAGCCGATCGCCTCGCCGAACTCGCCGGCCGCCGCCTCCCAGGCGGCGCGCGCCCTCTCGTCGGCCGGCGCCGCCTGCCCGGCGTCCCTCGCCGCCTTCTCCTGCAGCCGGTCTCCGCGCTTGAGCAGCCGGACGCCGGCGTGGTAGTGCTGGTTGGCGATCTGGACGACGTTGCCCAGGTCGGTCTGGTCGAAGAGCGTGTCGCTGGAGCTGGGCTCTTCGGCCGGTGACGGCGGGTCGCCGGTGGTCTGGGCGGCGGCGTAGGGACCGGCGGCGAAAAGGAGGGCGGCGAGTCCCGGCAGCAGGGCGAGCACGGCCCGGCGTCCGCCGAGGCGCCTCGGGGACGGAATCGGGGATCGGGTCATGGAGTCACCTCCCGGTCGCGGTCACCCTCAAAGTATCACCTGCCCGCAGCCGCCGGACGAGCGGAGCTTGGCGATCGCGTCGAGCCGGCTTTCGGTCTGCTAGGCTTCCGGCGGTGCGCTGTCGCAAGCGGGCGCGTTTCCGCGGCCTCGAGGGCGTGTTGCTGCTGCCGCTGATGCTGTCGGGCGGCAGCCTGGACCTGCATCTGCCGTCCCACCCGGCGAGCGTCGGGGTGGATCCGGTGCCGGTCTTCGCAGGCGCTCGACATGCCGCCGACGCCGTCCACCTGGAGGCGACGGCCGGCGTGGTCCTCCACGACTGCCTGGCCTGCCTGCGGCCCAAGCCGGCCACCGACCTGACCTCGCCGCCCCCGGGCGGCTCGCCGCCGGGCGATCTCGATCGCCGGCCCGGACCCGGCGTGGCGGTCGCCCGCGCCGGCCTCGACCTCCTCCCCGGTTCGCGGGCGCCGCCTGGCGCCTGACCTTCCGCGTTCCCAGCACCCATCCTTGAACCGGGAGTGGTCCGGCCGGCCGCCTCGGCGGCCCGGGCCGCTCGTCCTGAGAGCGGAGGAGGACCCATCATGGGCCGATCCGATTCGACAGCCGTCCTGCGGCACCGCCGGTCGACGCCGTCGCCGGCGCAGGCTGCAGCGCCGCGCGGCGCGCCGCCAGTGGCGCCGCCCGCAGCGCCGTGCCGGGCAGCGGCGCAACCGACGGCAAGGGCGGTGCGGGCGTCTCCGCTCGCGCCGCACCTTTGGCGGGCGGTGCGGGCGCTCGGCGCCGGCCTCGTGGCGGTGGCCCTCGGTCTGCCGCCGGCCGCGGCCACCGCCGAAACCACCGCCGAGACCGCCATCGCACCCGCCACCGACCCGATTGCCGAGATGCGGGCCGAGATGGCCGCCCTGGAGCGCGACTACCGGCAGCGGATGGCGCGGCTCGAGGAGCGACTGGCGGCGCTCGAAGCTGCTTCACCGCCGCCCGCCGAGGCCGCACCCGAGCCTGCGGGCCTCGAGGCGCTCCGCGCCGCCGCCCTCGAAGCGGCCGCCGAGGCCGCGGCCGAGCCGGTGGCCCCCGAGGGCGCTCCCGTCGGCCGCGAGCGCAACCTCAACCGGCTCAACCCCGAGATCTCGATGACCGGGATCGTCCTGGGGATCGGCTCGAGCACTACGCGCGAGGAGTTCGAGGCCCGCGAGTTCGAGGTCGATCTGCAGGCGGCGCTCGATCCCTTTTCGCGCACCCGCCTGACCCTGGCCTTTCGCGAGGGCGAGGTCGAGATCGAGGAGGGGTACGTGACCTACAGCTCGCTGCCCGGCCGGCTGGAGCTCGCGGCCGGCCGCTTCCGGCAGCGCTTCGGCCCGCTCAACCGGCAGCACCTCCACGCGCTGCCGCAGAGCGACTATCCGCTGGCGCTCCAGACCTACTTCGGCGAGGAGGGTCTGGGCCAGACCGGGGTGTCGCTCACCTGGCTGCTGGCCCGCCCCTGGGCGAGCGCCAACGAGCTGACCCTGGAGATCACCGACGGCGAGAACGAGGTGGCCTTTGCCGGCGAGTCGTTCGAGGATCTGGCGGTGCTCGGCCGGCTCAAGAACTTCTGGGAGCTGGGTCCCGCCGCCTGGTTCGAGTGGGGGCTGACGGGGATCGCGGGCCGCGACGCGGCCGGCGGTACCAGCCGGGTGTGGGGAACCGATCTCACCTACCACTGGCAGCCGCCGGCGCGCGCCAAGTACCGGGAGCTGACCTGGCGCAGCGAGCTGCTGCTCAGTCAGCGTGACGACGCGGCCGGCGGCCGGCTCGAGGCCTGGGGCGGCTACAGCTACCTCGAGGGTCTGGTGCGGCGCAACCTGTCGGTCGGGTTGCGGCTCGACCGCGCCGAGGACCCGCTGGCGCCGGGGGTGGTGCGGCGCGGGGTGGTGCCCTACCTCACTTGGTGGCAGAGCGAGTACGTGCGGCTCCGCGGCGAGTACCAGCGGTTCGAGGACGATCAGGCTGCCGAGCGCGAGGACCGGTTCCTCCTGCAGCTGACCTGGGCGGCCGGACCGCACAAACACGAGACCTACTGAGATGCGAGGGTCCAACGCGATGCGCCGACTGCTCTTGCCGGGTCTGCTGGGCGTCCTGCTCGCCGCGCCGGCGGCGGCCCCCTTCGGCGAGGGGATGACCGTGCGGGTGGTCACCACCCTGCCGGCCTACGCCTCGATCGCCGCCTTCGTGGGCGGCGACCGGGTCGAGGCCGCCGCCATCTCGCGCGGCGACGAGGACGCCCACTTCGTCAAGCCCAAGCCGTCGTTTGCGCTGATGCTGCAGCGCGCCGACCTGTTCGTCACCACCGGTCTCGACCTCGAGCTGTGGGCGCCGATCCTGGTCGACAAGTCGGGCAACCGCTCGATCCGCGACGGGCAGCCCGGGTTCGTCAGTGCCAGCCAGGGGGTCGAGATGCTGGAGGTGCCGGCCACCGCAAGCCGCGCCGCCGGCGACGTCCACATCTACGGCAATCCGCACATCCACACCAGCCCGCTCAACGCCCGGGCGATCGCCGCCAACCTCGCCGCCGGTCTCAAGCGCGTCGATCCGGCCGGCGCCGCGGTCTACGAAGAGAACCTCGCGCGTTTCAACCGGCGGATCGACGAGGCGCTCTACGGCCGCGAGCTGCCGGCCCTGCTGGGCCGCGAGGCGCTCGATGGGCTGGCCAGCCAGGGACGGCTGGTCGAGTTCCTGCGCGAGCAGCGGCTCGAGGGCCGGCCGCTTGTCGAGCGGCTGGGCGGCTGGCTGGGCCGCGGTCTCGACTTCCGGGGCGCCAGGATCGTCACCTACCACAAGAACTGGGTCTACTTCGCGACCCTGTTCGGGCTCGAGGTGGTGGACTACGTCGAGCGCAAGCCCGGCATCCCGCCGTCGGCGCGCCACGTCCACGAGCTGCTCGAGACCATCCGTCGGCTCGACATCCGGGTGCTGCTGGCGGCCAGCTACTTCAGCCGCCAGCAGGTCGAGACCATCGCCGAGCGGGCCGGCTGTCAGGCGGTCGTCGTGCCGCTGGGTCCGATGACGGTCGGACCAGAGTCCTACTTCGAGCTGGTAGACCACTGGGTCGACTCGCTCGATCGCGCGCTGTCCGGCACGCCCGCGGAGTAGGGGGAGAGGCCATGTGGGAGATCCTCGAATTCATGGCGGCGCCGTTCGCGGCCTGCGTGGTCCTGGTCGGTCTGCACGGCTACTTCGGGCTCCACGTGCTGCTGCGGGAGGTGATCTTCGTCGACCTGGCGCTGGCCCAGATCGCCGCCCTGGGCACGGTGGCGGCGCTGGTAAGCGGCCATCCGCACGGCAGCTGGGCGGCGCTCGCCTTCTCGCTCGGTGCCACGGTGCTGGGCGCGGCGTTCTTCAGCCTCACCCGCATGCGGCGCGGCCGGGTGCCGCAGGAGGCGGTGATCGGGATCACCTTCGTGGTCGCCTCGGCGGCGGCGATCCTGCTCGCCGACCGGGCGCCCGAGGGGGCCGAACAGATCAAGGAGCTGCTGGCGGGCTCCATCCTGTGGGTGACCTGGCCGGCGGTGGTGACGGCGCTGCTGGTCTACGCCGCGATCGGGCTGTTCCACTACCTCTTCCGGCGGCGGTTCATTCTCATCTCCGAGGACCCCGAGCGGGCCTTTGCCGAGGGGCTGCGCGTCAGGCTCTGGGATTTTCTCTTCTATCTTTCGTTCGGCTTCATGATCACCCTGTCGGTCCACATGGCGGGGGTGCTGATGGTCTTCTCCTATCTGGTGGCGCCGGCGATCATCGCCCTGGCGATGACCCACGGCTGGCCGGCGCGGATCGCCGTCGCCTTCGGGGTGGGGGTAGCGGCCAGCGCCCTGGGGCTCGCCGCCTCTTACCGCTGGGACCTGCCCAGCGGGCCGGCGATCGTCTGCACGTTGGGGGCGTTCCTGGCGGTGCTGGCGGTGCGGCGGATGCTGGCCCGGGCGGCCTGAGGGCGGCCGGTCCAGCGCGCCGCCCGGCGACGGCGGGTCGGAGCCTCGAGACCGGCGTGGGGCCGTTCGGGCCGCGGCGGGTCGGCGGACCCGCGGCTCAGCTGCTGCCGGCGAGCTCGCGGCCCGGCCGGTCCGGCTCCTGAGGTCCGCGCACTGCCATCAGCAGCCCGTCGGCGCTCTCGCGGCAGCCGGAGGCCACCTGCTCGGCCGTCTGCGGCGGGGCGGCGGTCAGTCGCAGCGGCGCGTCCTCGTCGACGTCGCGGCTGGCCGAGACCGGCAGCCACAGCTCGCGCCGCCGCTCGCCGACCACCAGCGTCAGCCGCGCGCAGCTGCCCGGGCTCAGGGTCGGATCGAGCAGGACGGCCAGGCGCCGGGTCGTGGTCGCTCCCGCGCCGGACAGCTCGACCGCCAGCGCGTGCTCGAGCACCAGCGCCTCGCCTTCGAGCCGCAGCTCTACACGGCCGGCGCCGGCCGGGTTGCCGACCTCGACCTCCACCGCCAGCGCCTCGCCGGGCTCGAACCGCCCGTCGCGGCCGCCGTCGCGCAGGGTGATCGAGAGCAGCTCGGGCTGCGACCCAAGCGCGGTCCCGGTGGGCTGGACCGATTGTCGCCCAGCGGCGGAGGGCGCCGTCCCCGTCAGCAGGACGGCGATGGTGGCCAGAAGCTGGGTAGGAAGATGGCTCATGGTCGCTCCTCGGCTCTGGATCGGGTCGGGCCCCTGTCCTCGATCTGAAGCTGAGCAACCCCGATGCCAGCACTGGAGCAGCCTGAGTCGAGGCCCCCCGGAGGCTTGAGTTCGCGGCATCCGGCCGGCCAGTCGCCGCACCTGTCGCCCTTTGCGGCGCGGGTCGTCCTTTCGGGGTGACGCCGGACGGTGCCGCTGCGGCCCCGCCGTGCTGGCCACGCCGCGACGAGCTCGCCGATCGCCTTCCGAGGGGCATCGGCCCGCTCTACCTGGCTTTGCTGCAGGCCCGGACCTGGCGACGCAAGCCTGCGCTGACCGGCACGGGCCACCGTTGGAGGATGAAGACCGCAGTGCCCGGCACGGCCGCGCTCTGCACGGCCACGCTCTTGGCTGCGCCGTCCGGACTCGCGGATGCGGTCCGCCGCCTGCCGGCTTGCCTTATCCGGCTCTGCTGAAAAGCCGGTCAGTCGTCGCTGGCCCGGCGGCAGAGGCTTGGCCGTGTGATCGGCAGCTACCGCGACGAGGAGGCCGCGGCGGCCGGGACCGGTTCGTCGTCGCCGAGAACGGTGACGGTCTGACCGGGGCGCAGGCGCTCGCCGCCGCGGACGACGACGCGGTCGCCCGGGGCGACCGCTCCCGAGACCTCGATCAGCTCGCCGTCGCCGACGCCGGTCTCGACGTCGAGGCGCTCGGCCACGTTCTCGGCGGTGACCCGGTAGACGTAGGTCGCCTGGCGCCGCAGGACGAGGGCGTCGCGGGGCACCGAGACGACGTGGCGCGGCGGGGCGGTGGGGAGCGCCACCCGCACCGGGGTGCCGACGATCCAGGGCGTCTCGCCGGCGGCGGCGGCGAGCGCGATCCGCACCTCGAACATCCGCGAGCGCTCGTCGCCCACCCGCAGCACGGCGCGGAGCGGCGCCTCGACGGTGCGCTGCCGGTCGGAGACCGGCACCGTCATCCCCTCGCGGAGGAACGGCTCGATCGCCAGCGGCGCCTGCGCCCGCACCTCGAGGTCGCCGACGTCGACCAGACGCAGCACCGGCTGACCGACGGTGACGTAGCCGCCGGGCTGCTCGAGGCGCTCGACCACCTTGCCCGGGAAGGGCGCCCGCAGCCGGGTGCGCTCGAGGGCGAAGAGGGTGCGCTCGCGGCGCACCCGGGCGGCGATCAGCTCCTGCTCGGCGGCGGCCAGCCGTGAGGTGGCCTCCTCGAGCTGCTCGGCGGGGAGGATCTGCTGTTCGTTGAGGCGCCGGGCGCGGGCGGCCTGCTGGTCGAGGTAGTCGAGGTTGGCCTCCAGCCGCCGGATGGTGGCCTCGTCGTCCTGGAGCTGGAGCTGGAGCGCGCGGTCGTCGACGCGGGCGATCTCCTCACCGCGGGCCACGGTCTGACCGGCCTCGGCGACCCGGGTGAGCTGGCCGGCCACCTCGGCGGCGATCCGCGCGTCGTGGCGGCTCACCACCGTGCCCGGCACCTGGAGGCGGGGCGCCATCTGGCGCTCGAGGGCCACCGCCACCTCGACCGGTGCCGGCGGGGGGCCCTCCTGGTCGGCGAGCGGGGCGGCCGGCAGGCCGAGAGCCGAAACAACGAACACCGCGACGATCGCCGCGGCAGCCGGCGCGAGCCGCGACGCCCGGCCGCCGGCGTCGCCGCACCCGCCGACCGCACCGCTCGATTTACGGAAGGAACCGTTGGACATCTTCAATCCTCCTCGACCGTGTGTCACGACGCTCTCTGCAGCTCGCCGGCGGGCTCGACGAAGCGGCCCAGCCGCCGCACCTGGGCGGTCTCGCCCAGCCTGAGCAGGCAGGGGAGGAGCACCAGGGTGAACAGGGTGCTGACGCTCATGCCGCCGACGATCACTGCTGCCAGCCCGCGGTAGATGACGCTGCCGGCGCCGGGCAGGAGCAGCAGCGGCAGCATCCCGAAGATGCTGGTCAGGGTGCTCATGAAGATCGGCCGCAGCCGCACCCTGAGCGCCTGGTGGACCGCCTCGTCGCGGCGCGCCCCCTGGCGCTCGGCGGCGCGGGTCTGGTGGACCAGCAGGATGGCGTTGTTGACCACCAGCCCGAGCAGGATGATGAACCCGATCATGGTCAGCAGGTCGAGCGGCTGGAAGGTGACGAGGTTCAGCAGCCGGAGCGCGACCACCCCGCCCACCGTCGCCAGCGGCAGCGCCAGCACCACCAGCAGGCTGTCGCGGAGCGACCCGAAGAGCGCGCTCATCAGCAGGAACAGCACCAGCAGCGCCACCAGGAAGTTCTGCGACATGGTGCGGATCGCCTGCCTCAAGCTGTCGGCGCTGCCGCCGTACTGGACGTTGCCGTCGGCCGGCAGGGCGGCGAGCAGCCGCGGCTCGACCTGCCCCTGCAGAATGTCGAGCGCCTCCTCGAGCGACATGCTGTCGGGCGGCGTCACCGCCAGGGTGACGGTGCGCCGGCGGTCGATGCGGTGGATGCTCGAGGGGCCCACCGTGCGCTCGATCCCCAGCAGCTCGCCGACCGGCAGCACCGCGCCCGAGGGGGTGGCCACCGGCAGCCCGGCCAGCTCCTCGGGGGTGCGCCACCCCTCGGCCCGCAGGATGACGTCGAGCCGCTTTTCGCCGTCGAAGTGCTCGCCCACCCACAGCCCGTCGCCCAGCGAGCGGATGACGTCGGCCACCGCCGGCCGCGTCCAGCCCACCTCGGCGATCCGCCGGTCGTCGGGGTGGAGCCGCAGCTCGGGCTCGGCCATCTCGGTCCCCGGCCAGGCCTGGGTCTGGGCGCCGGGGATCGCCTCGGCCACCACGTCGAGTCCGTGGGCGGCGGCCTCCAGCAGCGCCTCGCCCTCGGCCGACTGCAGGTGGACGGCGATCGAGCGGTCGCCGCCGAAGCCGCCGAACAGGTTGCCCTGGAAGACGAAGGCGCGGGTGTCGGGGAAGCCGGCCACCACCTCGTCGCGGACGATCCGCTCGAGCTCCCTGACCCGGCCCTGGTCGAGCGCCCTCACCCCGACGGTGCCGCCGCCCGGCCACAGGATGAAGTAGTAGTTCTTGAGCGCCGGCTGCTTCTCGGCCCGCATGTAGGGCCCCAGCCGCTCGACCATCGGCTGGACGATCTCGCGCTCGATCGAGGCCAGGTTGGCCCCGGGCGGGAAGTTGAAGAAGCCGTCGACCGCGTCGCGCTTGACCGGTGGCAGGTAGTCGAGCTTGGGGATCAGGGTGATGGTGGTGGCGGCCGGCACCGCCATCAGCAGCGCGATCAGCGCCAGCCGGCGGCGCGGCCGATCGGTCCAGCCGATGATCCGGCCGGCGACGGCGCCCCAGAAGTCGGCGTGGGTGTCCTCCAGCCGGGCGTCGGTGAGCCAGCGCTTGGCGGCCGCCGGCAGGATCGTCACCGCCACCAGCAGTGAGATGGTCACCGCCATGGCGATGGTCAGCGCCAGGTCGGCGAAAAGCTGGCCCTCGACGTCTTTCAGGAAGATCACCGGCAGGAAGATGGCCACCGTGGTGGCGGTGGAGGCGATCAACGCCCCCCACACCTGCGAGGCGCCCTCGAGCGAGCCCTGGTGCGGCGAGCGCCCCTGCTCGCGAAGCCGGACGATGTTCTCGAGCACGATGATGGCGGCGTCGAGCACCATCCCCACCGCGAAGGCCAGCCCGGCCAGCGAGATGACGTTGAGCGAGCGGCCGCTCAGGTTCAAGACCACGAAGGTGGTGAGCAGCGAGATGGGGATGGCGGTGGCGACGATCAGGGTGGCGCGGAGCTGGCGCAGGAACCACCACAGGACGCCGATCGCCAGCAGCACCCCCAGCCCCAGGTTGGTGCGCACCAGCCCGATCGCCCGGTAGATGAAGACCGAGGCGTCGAAGCTCTGGGCGATGGTCAGGCCTTCCTCGGCCAGCGGCCCGTCGCGCAGCGCCGCCACCTCGGCCTTGACCCGGTTGAGGGTCTCCAGCACGTTGGCCTGGCTCTCGCGGTCGACGCGGATCGCCATCGCCGGGTTGCCGTTCTGGATCGAGAAGCCGGTGCGGTCGCCGCGCTTGACGCCGATGGTGGCGACGTCGCCGAGCAGCACCGGCCGCCCCTCGCGCCAGTCGAGGACCAGCCCGGCGAGCTGCTCGGGGCCGTAGCGGCCGGCGAAGCGGAGGGTGTACTGCCGCCGGCCGACGTCCACGAAGCCGCCCGAGACGTCCTCGGCGCGGCCGGCCAGCGCCGCCACCCGCGGGATCTCGATCCCCAGCTCGGCGGCGCGGTAGGGGTCGAACTCGATCCGCAGCTCCTCGGGCGAGCCGGCGTTGACCTCGACGTGGGCCACCCCCTCGAGGTTCTCGAGCCGCGCCTTGACCACGTCCTCGACCAGTCGCTGGTAGTCCTCGATCGGCCCCGGGTTGCCGGGCAGCAGCTGGATGAAGAACCAGCTCAGCGCCTGGTTGGGCCCGCCGCCCCAGCCGCCGAGATGGATGGTCGGCGGGGTGGCGTCGCGGGGCAGCGGCGGCAGCCGGTTGAGCCGGCTGATGACGTCGACCAGCGTCTGCTCCATGTCGGTGTCGAGCCCGAAGGTGAGGTTGATCCAGCTGCCGCCGGGGTTGGCGTTGGCGTTGAGCTCCTTCAGGCCCGGCAGCCCCTGGAGCACCTCCTCCTGGGGCTCGAGGATCTCGGCCTCCACCTCCTGCGGCGAGGCCGCTCGCCACCCGGTCTGGATCGAGAGCTGCGGCAGCTCGATGTCCGGGAACAACTGGATCGGCAGCTTGACCAGGCTGAACACCCCGAACAGCACCACGATCGCCACCGCCACCGCCACCCCCGCCGGGTGCTTGAGTGCGCTTTCGGTGAGCCGCAAGACGTCCTCCCTTCGTCGCCGATCGCCGCGTGCCGTGGTGCCGGCCGGCGCCGGACCCCGCCCCGAGAGCCCGGAGCGAACTGGCGCCAACTCACAGCCTGATACGGGCCGGCCGTGCAGGGGTTGCCGACGAACCGGCCATGGATCGGGCCAGCCGACCTGGATCGCTGGGGCCACGGGAAGCCCGGGCAGGAGTCGGGATGGGAGGAGGCCCTCCGAGCACCGCCCGGGAAGAGTCGTCATGGCCGCGGCGGTCGGCCGGTGTCCGGTGGCGTATGCTCCGGCCGCGAGGCCCCGCGCCGCCCAGGCGCTGTCGGATGTGCGGGCCCAGTGATGACCAGGGGCGCGCAGGGCTGCCAGTCTCGGCGGTGCTGCAAGGCGGTGGTGGCTCGGATAAGGTCCGAGTCACCGGGTCGAGCACAACGGCCGGCCGGCAGGGGCGACAGCCGAGGTGAGCTACAAGATCGTCCTCATCCTCCACCTGCTGGGGGCGGCGGTGTGGACCGGCGGGCACCTGGTCCTGGCGCTGGGGTTTCTGCCCCGGGCGCTCGCCGTCGGCGATCCGCGAATCGTGCTCGGTTTCGAGGAGCGCTACGAACGGATCGGGATCCCCGCTCTGCTCGTGCAGATCGTCACCGGGTTGGTGCTGGCCTATCGGTATCTGCCCGATCCGGCGAGCTGGTTCTCTTTCGCGACCCCGGTTGCCAGCCACGTGCTGCTCAAGCTGGCGTTGCTGCTGGTCACCCTGGCCCTGGCGATCGACGCCCGCCTGCGTCTGGTGCCGCGGCTCACCCGCGAGCGGCTGCCCGCTCTCGCCTGGCACGTTGGCGCCGTCACCGTGATCGCCGTCCTGATGGTGGCCCTTGGCGCCGGCATCCGCACCGGCGGCCTCTTCTAGTGCACTGTAACGCCTGCATCGGGAGTGGATGGCGCGGCGAGACCCGGCCAGGCGCTCCCGACTTGGGCGTTACGGGCCACTAGCAGCCGACATGTCGGTGCGCGGCCGCCCCTTCGAGAAGCGGCCGCGGCGGCGGGTCGAGCGGTCCGTCGACGGCTCGGACTCAGGCCGCCGCGCGGGTGGCGGCGTCGCGGCCGACCAGAGCGAAGCCGACGGTGTTGAAGTTGAAGTCGGCGACTTCCTGGAAGAGCTTCGCCGCCTCGGCGGCGTTGCCGGCGCCCTCTTCGGCCACGGCCAGCTGGTAGCGGATGTACATGGTGTTGGCGTGGTCGGCCTGCCGCAGGTGCTCGACGGCCGCGGCATAGTCACCCTGACGCAGCCGGGCGAGACCCGTCACCCAGTGATAGGCCTCCATCTTGCGCGGGTTGGCGTCGGCCTCGACCAGCTTGCGGTTCGCCTCGGCGTGCCGCTCGGCCCCCTCGTAGTCGTCTCGGTAGGCGGCCAGCAGCCCGTCCCACATCTGGCAGGTGGCCTCCTGCAGTCGTGGGGTCTCGCCGCCCATCTCCTCGCCGATCTCGCGCCGCAGGGCGTTGGCCCGGGCGATGGCGGCCGCGGCCTGGTCCAGCTTGCCGGCGTGCAGGGCGGCGGTGGCGTGGTTGTCGAGCGTGAAGACCTGGACCCCCTTGACCTGGTGAGCCGGGGTGCCCATCGCCTCGACCTGGTCGGCCAGCGTGGCCAGCTCGTCGAGCGAGCCCTGGACGTCGCCGCCGTGGATGTGGGTGAAGGCGCGGTAGTTGGCGTAGACCGCGCGGTTCTCGGGGGGCGCCGAGTCGACCCCGGCGTCGTAGGCGGCGCGGGCCTCGGCGATGTTGCCCAGGAAGGAGGCGACGTGCCCCTTCTTGAGCTGCGCCACCGACAGCGCGGGATCGAGCTCGGTGGCCTTGGTGTAGGCGGCGAGCGCCCCCTCGAGGTCCTGCTGCGCGCGCTTGACGTCGCCCAGGCCCTCGTAGGCCTTGGCCTCGCTCGGCGCCAGCTCGGCCAGACGCCGCATCCACTCCTCGGCGCGGGCGAAGTCCTTGGGCTCGCCGAACAGGTTGTTGTTGCCCATGAAGAAGACGGCGCCCTGGAACTTCGGGTCGAGCTCCAGCGCGCGCGCCGCCGACTCGCGGGCCGCCCGGTTCTCGTTGCGGAAGCCCTGCAGCCCGGAGAGCGCCAGCCAGGCGCGCGGGCTGTTTGGATAGCTCTCGGTGAGCTGGCGGGCCAGCTCGAGGGCGCGGTCGGAGGCGTTCTCCAGGAAGGCGGCGCGGCTGATCTCGACCAGCAGCCTCTCGCCCTCGCTCTTGCCCTCGAGATTGGCCGCCGCCTGGTCGAGGGCCTGGCTGAACTCGGGACCCGAGAGGGCGGCGTTGGACAGCCAGTAGTAGCCGTAGGCGAAGCCGGGATCGGCGGCCACCGCGGCCTTGAAGCGGGCATTGGCCTCGACGTTGCGTCCCAGGTCGCTGAGCGCCAGGCCCTCGCGGAACTGGCTCAGCGCCTCGGCCGAGGAGGTGGTGACCGGGATCTCCTCGACGGTGGGCCCGGTGGCTTCCTGCGGGCTTTCGGAGTAACCGCAGGCCACGGTCGAAGTCAGGACCAGTCCGGCGAGCATGGCCAGGCGGTTTGGGGATGTTCTCATCTCGACTCCTCCTTGGTTGGGGGCGCGACCGACTCCGCTCCGGCCGGGCGCGGGTCTCCCCCGCGGTTTCCCAGCGAGGAAGGACCGGGGCGCGACGGCCGAAGGACGGTCCGACGAATCTTACGAGAAGTCGGGGCTCAGGGTTCTGGCGGCCCCGAGCCGGCCGCGGCCCGGTCGTCGAGCTCTACCCGGATCTGCCGCCAGTGCCCCTGGCGGAAGCGCAGCACCGAGAGCAGACTGCGGCTGGCGTGACCCAGCACGATGGCGCGCCAGATGTCGGCCGGCTCGAGACCGCGGATGAGGTCGAGGACCGCGCACAGCCCCAACGGCAGGGCGAGCTGCGAGATCAGGCTGATCCACAGCGGGCTGCGGGTGTCGCCGGTGCCCTGCAGGGCGCCGGTGTAGCTCAGCGCCAGCACCAGCAGCACCGCCGACAGACTGAGGTGGGCCAGCAGCTGGCTGCCGAGCGCCACCACCGCCGGGTCCTCGACCCCGAACAGCGCGAACAGCGGCCCGGGAAAGGCGAGGAAGATCAGCCCCACCGGCACCGTGATCGCCAGCCCCAGGGTGCCGGTGGCCCGCGGGGTGATCGCCGAGCGCTCCGGCTGGCCGGCTCCGAGGTTCTGCCCGGCGACGGTGGCGGCAGCCGACATCATGGCGATGCCGGTCCAGGTGACCAGCGAGAAGAGCTGCATGTAGCCGAGGGCGTAGGCGGCCTGGGCCTCGGCGCTCTGACGCAGCGAGCCCACGAAACGCACCAGCAGCACCCCGCCCAGGTTCATGGCGATCCCCTGGAAGCCGGTGGGCAGCCCGAAGCGGAAAAGCTGGCCGATGATCTTCCAGTCGGGGGCCAACCCCATGCCGCGGGTGAAGTGGACCACCAGCCGGCCCGAGGCGAGCAGGCGGAAGGCGTAGAGGCTGACCACGGCCCCGGCCAGCGCGGTGCCCATCGCCGCTCCTTTGGTCCCGAAGCCGGGGATCGGTCCCAGCCCGCGGATCAGCACCACGTTGCCGACCAGGTTGAGGACGGTGAGCGCCACCCCCAGCCGCAGCGGCGTGCGGGCGTCGCCGGCCGCCCGCAGGGCGCCGCCCAGCATGAAGAAGTGCAGCATGCCGATGCTGAAGACGAACATGATCCGCAGGTAGGGGAGCGCCTCGGCCTGGACCGCCGGCGCGGCGCGCACGAAGTCGAGCAGCCGGGGGGCGGCGAGCCAGCCGATCGGCGCGAAGACCAGCAGGGCGAGGGCGGTCGAGGTCAGGAACGCCTGGTAGACCACCCGGTCGACGTCCTCCGCCCGCCCGGCGCCGGTGAAGCGGGCGACCAGCACCCCCATCCCCGAGTAGAGCGAGCTGACGAAGACCACCACCACCAGGAAGATCTGCCAGGAGACGCCGATGGCGGCGTTGCCGTCGTAGCCCACGAAGTGGCCGACCATCGCGTGGTCGACGATCCCCTGCAGCCCGGCGATCGTGTTCTGCAGCAGGGTGGGCCAGGCGAGCTTCCAGACCGCGGCCGGGATCGGCCCCTCGACGATCGAGCGGTCGAAGCCGGTGCGTGTCCTGGCCGACATCCTGGGGTCCGCGGCCGGCGGGGCCCGGCGGCCGCCGGCGGCTGCCGCCGCCGGCCCTCAGCGCCGGCCTTCAGCCGGGGGCCGCGATCTCGTCCTCGTCGTAGTAGTCGACCTTGTGGAGCGGCATCACCACGCTGGAGACCACGTTGAGCAGGTGGCCGCCGATCCGCTTGTAATAGCGGCAGCCGAGCACCACCACCGTGGTCAGGTCGGCGGCGTACCCCGAGCGGGCGATGCGCAGCAGCAGTCCGTCGCAGCGCTTGGCGGACTCCTTGCCGTGCCGGATCAGCCGGAGGGCGCGCTCGCGGTCGGAGCTGCGGAACACCTCGGCGGCGGCCTTGAAGCCCTCCTCGACGCCGGCCCGGATCTCCTTGAGCTCGCCGAGGATGTCGTCGTCGGGCAGCTCGCCTTCGTAGAGGTCGCACAGCTCGCCGAGGTTCTTGGCGTAGTCGCCGATCCGCTCGACGTCCTTGACCAGGCTCATGAGCAGCAGACAGTACGGCAGCCGCGGCGAGTTGGAGGCCACCGACAGATGGGTGACCACCGCCTTGCGGACCGCGCGCTCGAGCTTGTTGACCTTGATGTCGCTGCGGTAGATCTGGCTGCGCTCGTCGGGCGGCGCCGCAGCGCCGTCGAAGAAGCGGCCCGAGATGATGGTCATTTCGTAGGTCAACCGCAGCATCTCGGCAAAACTCTCCGCCATCTGGCTGAGTGGGTTGCCGGGGCGGAAGATGTGGAGCAGCTCCTGGAGCATGGTCGGCTCTCCCGATCAGTCGAGCAGTCGGTTGAGAAAGGCGAAGAACGCCGGAATGCCGTAGAACAGCACCAGCACATAGAGCACCGCCCACCGCCGCTGCCGCACCGCCAGGGCGGCCAGCCAGCGGGCGGCCTTGAGCGGCAGGTTGCGGAGCGCCGGCAGCGGGTAGATGACCAGCGTCGCCGTCAGGTTGAACAGCAGGTGGACCAGGGCGATGGTCAGCCCGGCGCGGGCGTGGACGCCGGCGGTCCCCAGCGAGGCCAGCAGCGCGGTCACCGTGGTGCCGATGTTGGCGCCGACGGTGATCGGGAAGGCGGTCGCCAGCGACAGGATGCCGGCGCCCGCCATCGGCACCAGCAGCGAGGTGGTGATCGAGCTGGACTGCACCATGACGGTGATGATCGCCCCGACGATGATCGAGACCAGCGCGTTCTGCCCCAGGGCGCGGCTCAGATAGACCTCGACCCGTGACTGCATGAGCCGGCGCATCAATCGCACGATGACCGCCAGGGCGGCGAAGATGAGCAGCGCGCTGATCGCGATCAGCACCATGCCCTGGGCGCGGTCGGAGGCCGGGAAAAGACGCTCGGCCAGCGTCTTGGCCGGCGCCACGGCGCTCTTGAGCCAGGCCTTGAGCGGGCTCTCGTATTCGATCGCCGCCGCCCCCGGCAGCCGGTCGGCGAGCAGCGTCGCCAGCTGTCTCAGGAAGCCGGTCGCCATCTCCAGGGGCAGCAGCGTCGCCACCGCGAAGAAGTTGAAGAAGTCGTGGCAGGTGGCCACCGCAAAGGCGCGCTGGAACTCGGCGGGGCGGCCCATGTGCCCCATCGACACCAGCGAGTTGGTCACCGTGGTGCCGATGTTGGCGCCCATGATCATCGGCACCGCATTGGCCACCGGCAGCGGGTTCTCGGGGGCGGCGACCAGCCCGACGATCATCGCCGTGGTGACCGACGAGGACTGGACCAGGGTGGTCGTGAGGATGCCCACCATCAGCCCGATGAACGGACTCGAGGTGGCGGCGAAGAAGCTGTCCAGCAGCTCTTTGCCGAGCATCTTGAAGCCGTCGCCCAGCCCCTTGACGCCGGTCAGGAAGACGAACAGGAAGGCGACCACCGCCACCGCGCGCAGCACGGTGACGAGGGTGCCGTTGTCCCACGCGGCCCAGGCGGTGCTCGGCGCCGTCTTCGAAATGGCGCTCCCTCCTGCTGCGGGTCGGTGCCGGGCGCCGGCCCCGCCGCTCGCGCCTGGCACTAGGATACCCGCTCCGCTGCCGCCGGGCTCGCGGGTGCTCCGAGTCCGGCGCCGGCGCCGGCCCGGCGTTCCGCCGTCGCGATCCGCCGCAGCAGGGCGTCGGCCAGCCGCCCGGCGGCGGCGGGGGCGTGCCGGAAGAACAGCGAGGGCTCGACCAGCTCGAGCTCGGTGAAGCGCGGTGCGCCGGCGTCGTCGCGAAGGAAGTCGGCTCTCGCGTAGAGCAGCGGACCGCTGCCGGTGACCTTCTCGGCCAGGGCCACGGCGCGCGCCGTGAGCTCCAGCTCGGCGGGCTCGGGAGCGACCGGCTCGTCGCTGGCCCCGAAATCGTCCTGCACCCGGTAGTCGCCGGGTGGCGGCAGTTTCCGGACCGCGTGGCTGAAGCGGCCGTCTAGGAAGACCAGCGAGCGCTCGCCGGCGGTCTCGACGCTCGCCAGATAGGGCTGGAGCAGCGCGTCCTCCCGCGCCAGCAGCCGCTCCAGGTGTTGGCTGGCGGCGGCCAGCCCGGCGGCGTCGGCGTCGAAGCGCAGGGTCTCGCGCGAGGTGGCGCCGATCCGCGGCTTGATGAAGCCCCGCGACCAGCCCCGCTCGGCCATCCACCGGGCCAGCGGCGGCCGGCTGCCGCGGGCCAACCGGACGATCGGCACCACCGGCAGTCCGGCCTCGGCCAGCCGCTCGAGGTAGCGCTTGTCGGTGTTCCAGCGCACCACCGCCGCCGGGTTGAAGAGCCGGGTGAGCCCGGCGACCCGCTCGGCCCAGTCGACGTAGGCCTCCCACCGCTCCATGTAGTCCCAGGTGGTGCGGATCAGGCAGGCGTCGAAGGCCCCCCAGTCGACCGCGGGATCGTCCCAGGCCGGCTCGGCGACCTCCACCCCGCGCCCGGCGAGCGCTGCCCGCAGCGGCCGATCGTCGACCTCCCAGGCCGGCAGGTCCGAGCAGGTGGCGAGGGCGATGCGCATCGGAAGGTGGGAAACCGGCGACCCAACGACGGCCGGAAGCTTGTGTAGCATAGCCGGCGTAGCGATGGGCTGGTCAGAAGAGCTGGGTAGAGGGCCGGGGGAGCGACGTCGGCGTCGCGGCACGTCAGGCCGGCCCGGGTGGCTCGTGCTGACCGCCCTTCTGGGCTCCCTGCTACTTGCGGCGGGGCCGCGGGGCGAACGGCCCACTCGCCCGGCCCTCAACCGGCCCGGGGCGTCCAGTTTCGTCGTCGAGATCGACGGGATCGAAGCCGGCTCTTTCCGGACCGTCGAGGGCCTCGGAGCGCGGCTCGACGTCGTGCCCTTCGCCGGTGGCGAGGACCTGTTGCTCGAGCGGCTGGGCGAGGCGCTTTTCGCCAGGGTGACCCTGGCAGCCGGCGCGCCGGGACCGCCGCTCGTCGAGTGGCAGCAGGAGGTGGCCGAAGGCGAAGCCGCGCCCCGTGACGTCGAGCTCGTCATGCGCCTCGAACGCGACACCGCCACCTGGCGCGCCGGTCCCGTCCCCTTCTGCCGCTGGAAGCTTCCGGCTGCCCGACTCGCCGCCCTCGAAGAGCAGCGGGTCGTCCTCGAAGGTGACGGCCAGACGCCGATCGAATGGGCCGCCTGCCCCGGCGCCCTCTGGCCCAAGAACCGGATCTAGCGGCCCTTCCTAGCCCGTTGGCGGTTCGCCGGAGGGGACGATCACCGGCTGGGCGTCGGTGGCGCGGACGGCCTGGTTGAAGGCGTCGAGCTCAGTGGCGAAGACGGCGTCGAGGGCGGCGAGCTGGGCGTCGAGCTCGGCCTCGAGGTCGGCGTAGCGCCGGCGCGTGCCGTCGGTCGGCGGCGCCTCGGCGGCGCCGACGACGCCGAGCAGGGCGAGGAGCTGGTTGTCGAGCCTCGGCGGGAAGTTGAGCACGTCCTGCGAGGACTCGGATCGGTTCTGGTGAAGGGCGTCTTCGATGGCGTCGAGCCGCGCGGTCACCGCGGCGGCGGCCGCGCGCACCGGGTCGGCGTCGGCGGCGGCGGCGGACGGGCCGCCGCCGACGGCCTGGCTGCCGTCGTTGCCGGCCCCGTCGCCGGCCCCGCGCTCGGCGAGGCGGCCGGTCAGGGCCTCGACCTGCTGGCGCACGTCACGCAGGCGGCGCAGCGCCCGGTGGCTGGCCGAGAGGCTCGCCCAGATCTCGCGGGCGAGGGCGTACTGGGCCTCGTAGTCCGCGGGGCTGGTGGCCAGCCGGGGGTCGGCGCGCACTTCGACGCGGTGCCGCCGGCTGTAGTCGCCGGCGGTGAACGCCACCTCGTAGGTGCCGGGCGGCACCACCGGACCACGCGCCGAGCCCCAGAGCACGGTGCCGTCGACGAGGTCGGCGTCGGCGAGGCGCAGGTCCCAGACGAAACGGTTGACGCCGCGCTCGGCGGGGAGCTTGCGGACCGGCAGCGCGTCGGGCGGCAGGAAGCGCTCCCAGGGGCTGGGGGCGCGGCGCTCCTCGCGGAGGCTCGAGAAGCTGCGCAGCACCTCGCCGGCGCCGCCGAGGATCTCGATCGAGACCTCGAGCTGGCCCTCGGCGGCCCGGGCCGCGGCCTCTTCGCCGAGCAGGTACTGCAGCACCACGCCGACCGGCGGGTTCTTGCCGGACGGTTCGCTGCCGCCGAAGAAGCCGCCGCCCCCGAAGCGATGGGCGTCGCGCGGCTGGAACAGATGAACGGCGGCGGCCGCGGTCGCGTCGTCGAGCTGGCGCAGCGGCGAGAGGTCGTCGAAGATCCAGAACGAGCGCCCCTGGGTGGCGATCACCAGGTCGCCCTCGGCGATCGCAAGGTCGGTGATCGGGGTGGCCGGCAGGCCCAGCTCGAGGGGCTGCCAGCGGACACCGTCGTCGAACGAGACGTAGAGCCCGAACTCGGTGCCCGCGAAGAGCAGGCCCTTGCGGCCCGGGTCCTCGCGCACCACCCGCACGAAGTGACCGGCCGGGATGCCGTTGGCGCCGTCGGTCAGCAGCTGCCAGCGGGCGCCGTAGTCGTCGGTGCGGAAGACGTAGGGCCGGAAGTCGTCGAGCCGGTAGCGGGTCACCGCCAGCAGAGCACGGCCCGGGCCGTGCGGCGACAGCTCGATCGCGTTGACCTGCGCCCACTCGGGCATCTGTTTGGGAGTCACGTCTTGCCAGGTGGTGCCGCCGTCGCGCGACAGATGGACCAGCCCGTCGTCCGAGCCCGCCCACAGCACGCCCGCCTCGCGCGGCGACTCCTCGAACGCGAAGACCGTGCCGTAGACCTCGACCCCGGTGTTGTCGAGGGTGATCGGCCCGCCGGCGTACTCCTGCTTGGCGGGATCCTTGCGGCTCAGATCGGGGCTGATGGCCTGCCAGCTCTGGCCCTCGTCGGTCGAGCGGTGGACGTACTGCGAGGCGTGGTAGAGCACGTTCGGATCGTGCGGCGAGATCCGCAGCGGCGCGTTCCACTGGAAGCGGTAGCGCAGGTCGGCCGCCGCCTGCCCGACCGCGAGCTGCGGGTAGACCATGATCTCGCGCTCCTGGTCGGTGCGCCGGTCGTGGCGGCCGAGCTGGCCGCCGTAGCAGCCGGCGTAGGTGACGTCGGGATTCCGCGGGTCGACCGCCACGTGGCCGCTCTCGCAGCCGCCGATGACCCACCAGTGGTGGCGGGCGATCCCGCGGGCCGCCGTGCGGCTGGGGATCGACACGCAGCTGTTGTCCTGCTGGCAGCCGTAGAGGCGGTAGGGGAACTGCCCGTCGACGGTCAGCCGGTACATCTCGGCGGTGGGCTGGTTGTCCTGCGCCGACCAGGTGGCGCCGCCGTTGTAGCTGACGTTGGCGCCGCCGTCGTTGCCGTTGATCACGACCTGCGGATCGTCGGGGTGGATCCACAGGTCGTGATGGTCGCCGTGCGGGGCGCGCAGGTATTCGAAGCTCTTGCCGCCGTCGTGCGAGCGCCACAGCCCGACGTTGAGCACCCAGACGGTCTCGGCGTCCCGAGGGTCGGCGAAGACGTGGGTGTAGTACCAGGCGCGCTGCCGGAACTCGCGCTCGGCGTTGACCCGGCGGAAGCTCTTGCCGCCGTTGTCGGAGCGGTAGAGGCCGCCCTCCTCGGCCTCGATCAGCGCCCACACCCGCTGCGGGCGGGCCGGCGACACCGCCACCCCGATCCGTCCCAGCTCGCCCTGGGGCAGACCGTCGGTGAGCCGCTCCCAGCTGTCGCCGCCGTCGGTCGAGCGCCACAGGGAGCTGCCCTCGCCGCCGCTGGTGAGCGTCCAGGGTTTGCGCTCCACCCGCCAGGTGGCGGCGTAGAGCACCCGCGGGTTGACCGGGTCGAGCGCGAGGTCGACGGCGCCGGCGCGATCGGACACGAAGAGCACCTTCTGCCAGCTCCGCCCGCCGTCGGTCGTGCGGAAGACCCCGCGCTCGTCGTTGGGTCCGAAGATGTGCCCCAGCGCCGCCACCCACGCCCGGTCGGGGTCGGTCGGGTGGACCCGGATGCGTCCGATCTGGCCGGCCTCGCGCAGCCCCGCGTGCTGCCAGCTCTGGCCGGCGTCGGTCGAGCGGTAGACCCCGTCGCCGGGCGAGACGTTGCCCCGCGGGCAGGCCGAGCCGGTGCCGGCCCAGACGACATTCGAATCCGAAGGCGCCACCGCCACCGCCCCGATCGACCCCACCCCGAGCTGCCCGTCGGTGACGTTCTTCCAGCTCACTCCGCCGTCCTCGGTCTTCCACACTCCGCCGCCGGTCGAGCCCATGTAGAAGGTCTTCAGATCGCCGTGGACGCCGGTCACCGCCGTCACCCGGCCGCCGCGGTAGGGCCCCACCAGCCGCGCCTCCAGCTTCTCGAACAACTCCGGCTCGAACCGCGGCTCCGCCTCCGCGCCTGCGGCCGGCGTCATGACGACGGCTGCCGCGAGCGCACTCAGACCGAAGACAAGACGCAATCTCATCGAGACCTCCCGGGAGCGATAGGTTTGATCGAACGGCCGGCCAGCAGCCCTGCCTGCACGAGCGCCGCGGAGTATAGCGGTGCCCGCGACCCGACGGTGCCGAGCTGGGGGGTTCTGTGAGGTAAGTTCCAGTTGACGCGGCGGGCGGCGAAGGGCCGAGTGAGCAGGCGCGACGATCGCGGACGGCGGACGGTACGCTGACCAGAGAGCAAAGCCGCCCCGCGCGGCGCGGTCGCTCGGAAGGCCAAACCGCAGCGCCTCGCATTCTTCGGCCTCCCGAGGTTCCAGCCCGGCATCACGGACCGCGATCACGATGACCAAGCAGCGCCCGACCCCTGCCTGGATCTGCTGCTTCTACCTCCTGGCCGTTCTGGCCTGCGGTCCGGCCCAAGAGGTCGACCTGGTGATCCGCGGCGGCACCCTCTACGACGGGCAGGGCGGATCGCCTGTGGTCGGCGATCTCGCGATCGACGGCGACCGCATCGTCGGCGTCGGACGGCTCGGACGGGTGCGGGGACGCGCCGAGATCGACGTTGCCGGGCTGGCGGTGGCGCCGGGGTTCGTCAACATGCTGAGCTGGGCGACCGCCAGCTTGCTGGTCGACGGCCGGGCGCTGAGCGACGTCCGCCAGGGCGTGACCCTCGAGGTCTTCGGCGAGGGGTGGTCGATGGGGCCGCTGACCGAGGAGATGAAGCGCGAGATGGTGGAGCGGCAGGGCGACCTCGAGTTCGCGGTCGAATGGACGACGCTGGCCGAGTACCTGGAGCACCTCGAGCGGCGGGGGATCGCGCCCAACGTCGCCTCCTTCGTCGGTGCTACCACGGTGCGGATCCACGAGCTGGGTCACGAGGACCGCGCGCCGGAGCCCGAGGAGCTGGCGGCGATGCGCGGCCTGGTGCGGCAGGCGATGGAGGAGGGGGCGCTGGGGGTGGGCTCGTCGCTGATCTACGCGCCGGCCTACTACGCCTCGACCGACGAGCTGGTGGCGCTCGCCGAGGTGGCGGCCGAGTACGGCGGCATGTACATCTCGCACCTCCGCAGTGAAGGCGAGGAGCTGCTGGAGGCGATCGACGAGCTGATCGAGATCGCCCGCCGCGCCGGCACACGGGCCGAGATCTACCACCTCAAGGCCTCGCGCCCGGAGAACTGGGGCAAGCTCGAGGCGGCCATCGCCCGGGTCGAGGCGGCGCGCGCCGCCGGCCTCGAGATCACCGCCGACGTCTACCCCTATCCGGCCAGCGCCACCGGTCTCAACGCGCCGATGCCGCCGTGGGTGCAGGAGGGCGGTCACGAAGCCTGGGTGGAGCGGCTCAAGGACCCCGGGATCCGCGCCCGGGTGCGCGAGGAGATGGACCTCATCGACCCCGCCAAGATCCTGCTGGTGGACTTCAAGAGCGAGGCGCTCAAGCCGCTCACCGGCCAGACCCTGGCCGAGGTGGCGGCGGCGCGCGGCACCAGTCCCGAGGACACCGCCATGGACCTGGTGATCGAGGACGACAGCCGGGTGGGGGCGATCTATTTCTCGATGTCGGAGGACAACGTCCGCCGCAAGCTCGCCCTGCCGTGGGTGAGCCTGGGCTCGGATGCCGGGGCGCCGGCGCCGGAGGGCGTCTTCCTGCTGTCGTCGAGCCACCCCCGCGCCTACGGCACCTTCGCCCGGGTGCTGGGCCGCTACGTCCGCGACGAGGGACTGATGCCGCTCGAGGAGGCGATCCGCCGCATGACGCTGCTCCCCGCCACCAACCTGCGGCTCCGCGAGCGCGGCCGCCTGATGCCGGGTTTCTTCGCCGACGTGGTGGTGTTCGATCCGCAGCAGATCCGCGACCTGGCCACCTTCGAGGACCCGCACCGGCTGGCCGAGGGCGTGCTCCACGTGCTGGTCAACGGGGTGCCGGTGCTGAGCGACGGCGAGCCCACCGGCGCCACCCCCGGGCGGGTGGTGCGCGGGCCCGGCTGGCGAGGCTAGGTCGGGGGCCGGACCGGCGCCGGGCGAAAGGGCGTCCGGTACAATCCTGCGACCCGATGCGGAACCCGCTCCAAACCGCCTCCCGCGGCCTGGTGCTGCTGGCCCTGCTGGCGGGCACCGTGCCCCGGCCGCTCGCCGCCGGCGAGCTGGTCGGTGTCGCGATGCCCGACGCCATCGAGGTCGGTGGCCGGCAGCTGGTGCTCAACGGCATGGGGCTCCGCAAGAAGGCGATCATCAAGATCTACGTCGCGGGTCTCTATCTGCCGGCCCCGCAGTCCGATCCCGCGGCGATCCTCGCCGCCGACGCGCCGCGCCGTCTCGGCATGGAGTTCCTGTTCGCGGCTAGCGCCGAGCGCACGCGGGGCGCCTGGGTGGACTGTCTGGAGAAGAACGTCCCCGCCGCCTCGGCCGACGTCCGGGCGAAGTTCGCCGCCTTGAACGGGTACATGGAGGACCTCGAGAAGGGCGACCTGATGGCCTTTACGTACCTGCCCGGCGTCGGCACCTCCGTGGAGATCGGCCTCCAGGGCGGCGAGCCCGAGGTCAAGGGGACGCTCGCGGGCAAGCCGTTCGCCGATGCCCTGTTCTCCTGCTGGCTCGGTCCCGAGCCGCCGGGCGCGGCCTTCAAGCAGGGCCTGCTGGGGGGCTGAGGCGGTGGCCGGGAGCGCCGGGTCGCGGTCCCGGACCGGCGACGGCGACGCTCCGGGGTGGAGGACCGGCGGCGCGGCCGGCGGCGCCGCCTCCGGGCTGCTGGTGACGGCGTTGCTGGTCGGCGCCGGCTTCGTGGCCGGGGCCGTGTGGCGCGATCAGGGGGGCGTGCTGCCGGGGAGCTCTCCGCCGGCGACCGCGCCGCCGGTGGTCCCTCGCGGCGATCTCGCCGCCGACGAGCGCGCCACCATCGAGCTGTTCGAGCGCGCCTCGCCGTCGGCCGCCTACATCACCTCGGTGGCGCGCCGCGCCAGCTGGCTGCGGCTCGACGTCCAGCAGATCCCGCGTGGCAGCGGTTCGGGCTTCCTGTGGGACGACCGCGGCCACGTGGTGACCAACTTCCACGTCATCCGCGGCGCCAACGCGGCGCTGGCGACGCTGGCCGACCGCTCGACCTGGGAGGCCGAGATCGTCGGCGCCGCCCCCGAGAAGGACCTGGCGGTGTTGCGCATCCAGGCCCCGCGCCAGCGGCTGCGACCCATCGAGCTCGGCACCTCGGCCGACCTGCGGGTGGGCCAGAAGGTCTACGCCATCGGCAACCCGTTCGGGCTCGACCAGACCCTGACCACCGGGGTCATCAGCGCCCTCGGACGGGAGATCGAGTCGCTGGCGCAGATCGCCATCCGCGACGTCATCCAGACCGACGCCGCCATCAACCCGGGCAACTCGGGCGGTCCGCTGCTCGACAGCGCCGGCCGGCTGATCGGGGTCAACACCGCGATCTTCAGTCCCTCGGGCGCCTTCGCGGGGATCGGCTTCGCCATTCCCGCCGACACCGTGCGCTGGGTGGTTCCCGAGCTGATCGCCAGGGGCCGGATCGAGCGCCCGCGGCTCGGCGTCGAGCTGGTCTCGGCGCGGGCGGTCCGCAACCTGGACCTCGAGGGAGCGCTGGTGGTGCGGGTCGAGCCCGGCAGCGGCGCCGCCCGCGCCGGACTGCGCGGCACCCGCCAGGACGAGTTCGGCCGGCTCCTGCTGGGCGATGTCATCGTCGAGGTCGAGGGCGTCGCCATCGGCTCCTCGGACGACCTGGTGCTGGCCCTGGAGCGGCGGCGACCGGGCGAGGTGGTGGAGGTGACGGTGCTCCGCGACGGACGCCGCCAGCCGGTCCGGGTGGAGCTCGGTCCGCCCTCCTGACGGCGCCCCCACCTTGATCCTCGACCGCCAGCCGGGCGTGAACCCGCGCCCCGCGGCCGGGAACGCACGGGGTTGAAGGCAGGGCCGGAGAATCCGGCCTCCGCGCCGCCGCGTAGCCTCTACGCCGGGCGCGTGGCGAGACCCACCGAGACCAGGAGAACCCAATGCACCGCAAGTCGAGATCTTTCCTGCTGCTGGCCGTGCTGACCACCGTCACCCTGTCGGGCTGTCTGCTGCTCACCGCCGAGCAGTTCCAGAGCCTGACCCTGCTGCTGAAGCTGACCGAGGCGGTGCCCGCCGGACAGAGCGTCGAGGTCCACCGCGCCTTCTACCCGGGCGAGGTCAAGGTGCGCCGCAACTACATCAAGGTGTTCGGCCGGCTCGAGCTGCCGGCCGGCGCCGAGATGCCGACCAGCGTCACTGCCCGGGTGGAGTCGGAGGACCTCGCGACCGAGCAGATCTACAACCGCTTCACGATCCGGATCCCGGTCCAGCCGGACGGCTCGTTCTTCAAGTTCAGGCGGTTTGCGAAGAACCTGCGGCCGCGCACCTTGCAGACCTTCTTCATCGAGGTGGCGGGCGCCGACATCCCCACCGACACCAAGGTGGCGCTGTGCGTGGACGTGGTCAAGAAGCGCGCCGAAGCCGCCCAGCAGGAGGACTGCGGGCCGGGGGACGGCAACGGCGGGGGTGGTGGTGGCGGCGGCGGCGATCCCGACATGGTCATCGTCGACGTGCTCGACAACAGCTTCGACCCCAAGTCGGTGACCATCCAGCCGGGCGACACGGTGCGCTGGGTGCTGCGCGGTCAGGACTCCAGCCACACCGCCACCGAGATGAACGGCACCTGGGACAGCGGCTTCGTGTTCAACGCCGCCGGCGCCTTCTTCGAGCGCACCTTCCCCATCTCCGAGGACGGCCAGACCTTCCAGTACTACTGCGTCACCCACCAGGGGTGCTGCGAGATGCAGGGCTCGGTGCGGGTGGGGGCCAACGCCCCCGATCCGGGCGACGGCTACACGTAGTCCCAGCTAGGCGTCGGGTCGCAGCACCAGGGTGTGGGCCACCGTCCCGGGCAGGAACGGGGCCGGCTCGCCGGCCGCCCAGGCCCGGTGGCCGGCCCGGTAGTGGGGAGAGAGCGGGTGGCCGCTCTGGCCGGCCGGCATGTGGAAGAGGCCCTCTTCCTCGCGGCCCGGCGCCACCACCAGGCGCTGGGAGGCGCCCTCGGCCGGCGCCTGGACGCGCGGCATGTGCGAGTCGCCGGGCAGCGGCTCGGCCGGCATGTCGAGCAGGCGGCCCGAACCGGGCAGGAAGCGGCTCAGCGGATGGCGGATCCTCGCGGTGTTGCGCTCCCCCCAGGTGCGGTCGGCGAGCCGGCCGCCGCGCTCGGCGAAATAGTCGAGCACGCCGTCGACGGCCGCCAGCAGCCGCTCCTCCCAGCTCGGCTCGGACGGCAGCAGCTCCGCCGGCTGTTCGTTCGCCAGCCGCCACAGCGCCGACTCGACCTGGTGCAGCTCGGCCAGGCGGAAGCGCTCGTCGGCCTGCCGGCAGGGGGCGGTGAGCTCGCCCAGCACCCGGTCGAGGAGCTCCAGCCGGAAGGCGCGGACCAGCCGGTAGCCGGCCGAGTCGACCGCCGCCCGGCCGCCCCAGTCCTCGACCAGGCGGCGCAGCTCGGCGCGCCCGTCGTGGCCGGCAGTGGCCTCGGGGGAGAGGACCTCGAGCAGCAGCCCCCGCCAGCGCTCCAGAAACAGCGCCCGGTCGTCGAGCTGGACGGCCAGCAGGTCGCCTTCGGTGGCGCTCTCCAGCTCCAGCAGCCGGTCGCGGATCTGGCGGGCGCGGGCGCCCAGCACGTAGCCGCCGTGGCCGAGCCTGGCGAGCATCTCGCCGCCCACCACCCGGCTGTTGGCGGTCCAGATGCGCCCGCCCGGCGGGTCGGCGAGCCGCGGGTATTCGGCGGGGGCCAGATAGCCGTCCCAACCGCGGCCGCCGTCGGCCCAGGCCAGCGGCAGCCGGCCGTCGTGCCCGAAGCGGCGCGGCATCGGACCCATCACCGTCCAGCCGATGCGGCCACCTGCGTCGGCCACCACGAAGTTCTGGGGCGGGGCGCCCACCCGGTTGGCGACCGCCATCGCCTCGTCGACGTCGCCGGCGCCCTCGAGCCCGACCAGCTCGAGATTCACCGCCGCGGCGTCGTGGGCGATCCAGCGCACCGCCCGCCGCCGCCCCTGGTGGTCGCGGTCGACAATCGGGCCCCACGGGGTCTCCTCGACCTCCAGGACCTCGTCCTCGGCGCCGCGCACGCGCAGCACCTCGCGGTGGCGCTCGGGCAGGCGCGGTCCGTCGGGGGTGAGATAGGCGCCGCCGGCCTCGCCGTCCGGCGACTCGAGAACCACCAGGTCGATCCAGTCGCCGTAGGTGTTGGTGAAGCCCCAGGCCACGCGGCCGTTGCTGCCGACGATGACCAGCGGCCCGCCGGGCAGGGTGACGCCGGTGATCCGGCGCTCGCCGGCCGGGTCGCCGGGATCGGGGTAGACCAGCGAGGCGCGGTACCAGATGTTGGGCACCCCCAGCCCGAGGTGCATGTCGTTGGCGAGCATGGCCCCGCCGTGGGCGGTGTGGGCGCCGGCCACCGCCCAGTTGTTGGAGCCGGTGACCGCCGATTCTCCAGGCTCGGGTCCGCCGGGCCGGGGCCCGGGCGCTGCCGGCGCCGGCAGCGCGGGGACCGGCGGCAGCGGGAGCGGCGCCGCGACGGGGAGCGAAGCGGGTAGCGGGGGATCGGAAAGCGGCGTGCCGTCGATCGGAGCGTCCCAGCTCGTGCCCCAGGGGGCCAGGAAGTCGAGCCACTCGGGTCCCAGCAGGTCGTGGATCAGGCCCCACGCGGACTCCCGGCTGCCGTCCTCGTCGTGGAGCTGGAAGTACATGGCGTAGACCGCGAGCAGGGTGTCGGCCGGCCGCCAGGGCGCGGGCTCGGCGCCCAGCACCAGGTACTCGAACGGGGGCGCCTCCAGCGCCCACAGCCCGGCCCGGACCCCCTCGGCGTAGGCCTGGAGCAGCCGTTTGGTGACCGGGTCCGCGGTCTCTGCCAGCCGCTCGGCGCGCGCCCGGAAGCGATGCAGCCGGTGGGCGCGGTCGGCGGGCAGGGCCGCCTTGCCGAACAGCTCGGCCAGCTCGCCCGCCGCCTGCCGGCGCATCAGGTCCATCTGGAAGAAACGCTCTTGGGCGTGCAAAAACCCCAGCCCGCGCGTCAGGTCGAGCCGGTCCTCTGCGTACACCGTCGGGACCCCCAGGGAGTCCCGCGTGATCCGAACCGGCGCCGAAAGCCCCTCGACCGCGACCTCGCCGTCGAGCTGCGGCAGACTGGCCCGCAGCCGGCCGCGGCCCCACAGGGCCAGCCCGGCCGCCGTCGCCACCAGCAGCACCACGACCCCCAGCGCCAGCCGCCGCCACCGGCCGCCACCTGCTTGCGGCGCCCGCGGCGTCACCGGTTCGGCCATGACGGCGGAGTCTACCGGCTCGCCCGTGCTACGCTCCGGCGCCGGTCGCGCCGCGGCCGTTCCCTCCCGCTCACCGAGGCATGACCCCCCGCCGCGCCGCCTTGCTGCTCGCCGCGCTGTTCCCCACCGCCTTGTCCGCCACCGACAAGCCGCTGACCGTGCCCTACGAGCAGTTCGTGCTGCCCAACGGGCTCAACGTCATCGTCCACTCCGACCACACGACGCCGGTGGTCAGCGTCAACATCCGCTACGACGTCGGCTCGGCTCGCGAGAGACCGGGGCGCACCGGTCTGGCGCACCTCTTCGAGCACATCCTCTTCGAGGGCTCGGAGCACGTGCCCGAGGGGAAGTTCGACGAGTGGCTGGAGGCCGCCGGCGGCACCAACAACGGGGCTACCGACTCGGACCACACTTTCTACTGGCAGGACGTGCCGAGCAACGCGCTCGAGCTGGCGCTGTTCCTGGAGTCGGACCGCATGGGCCATCTGCTGGCGGCGATGAGCCCCGCCAAGGTAGACGGCCAGCGCGACGTGGTCAAGAACGAGCGCCGGCAGTCGGTCGAGAACCGACCCTACGGTCTGGCCTGGGAGACCCTGGACGAGAATCTCTACCCGCCGGGGCATCCGTATCACCACCCGACGATCGGCTCGATGGAGGACCTGACCGCGGCCAGCTACGAGGACGTGGTCGAGTTCTTCCGTGACTACTACGGTCCCGGCAACGCCACCCTGTCGGTGGCCGGCGACGTCGAGCCGGCGGCCGCCCGGCGGCTGGTGGAGAAGTGGTTCGGCGACGTGCCGCCGGGGCGCCCGCCGCCCGGCTCGAGACCGACAAGCGGCTGGTGCTGGAGGACCGGGTGCAGCTGCCGCGGCTCTACGTCTGCTGGCTGTCGCCGCCGCGCTTCGCCCCCGGCGACGCCGAGCTCGACCTGGCCGCGGACCTGCTGGCCGGCGGCCGCAGCTCGCGGCTCTACCGCCGGCTGGTCTACGAGCTGGAGTCGGCGCAGGAGGTGGTGGCCTTCCAGCGCTCGCGGCGGTTCACCTCCACCTTCTGCATCCTGGCCACCGCCCGCCAGGGCCACGGGCTGGCCGAGCTGGAGGCCGAGATCTCGACCCAGATCGACCAGCTGGCCGACGACGGTCCGACCGAGCGCGAGCTGACCGGCGCCATCCATCGCTACGAGACCGAGTTCCTCGGCCGGCTCGAGCGGGTCGGGGGCTTCGACGGCAAGGCCGACCTGCTCAACCTGTACTACCTGGAGACCGCCAACCCCGACTACTTCAACGAGGACCTCAGCCGCTACCGTGCCGTCGGGCCGGCCGACCTGCGGGCGGCGGTTCGCGCCCATCTGCGGCCGGCGGCCCGGGTGGTGCTCAGCGTGGTGCCGGAAGGCCGGCGCGGGTTGGCGGTGCCCGCCGGGGAGGAGGCGTCGATCGCTGCGGATGGCTGAACCTCCGCGGCGGCGTCGGCCGCGGTTACCGGGCGATCGCGGGTCGGTGCGGCCGGCGCGACGCCGAACGGCCTGTTCGATGGCCCTTTGGACGACCCGTCGCCGGGCGCCGCGGTGGATTCGCCGGGCGATTGCCCGGACCGTCCGGCGATCGACTGGCGCGGTTCTGACGAGGGCCGGTCTGCTGACCGCGGTCCTGTTCACCGGGGCGGCGCCGGTCGCGGTCGCCGCCCGGTCATCCCCGGAGACACCTGCCATCATGCCCGACAGCCTGCCCGCCACCCCCGACCGCAGCCGGCCGCCCGAGCTGGGGCCGCCGCCCGCCCTGTCGCTGCCGCCGCTCCAGCGTCTGCGGCTGGGCGGCGGGCTCGAGGTGGTGCTGCTCGAGAAGCACGAGGTGCCGCTGGTCGAGGTCGAGCTGCTGGTGCGCGCCGGTTCGGCCGGCGATCCGGCCGGCCGGGAGGGGCTCGCCGAGCTGACCGCCGCGCTGCTCGACAAGGGAGCCGGCGGCCGCGGCGCCCTCGAGATCGCCGAGGCGGTGGAGTTCCTGGGCGCCGAGCTCCAGACCTGGTCCGACTACCACGACTCCGGGGTGCGGCTGTTCGCGCCGGTGGCGCGGCTGGCCGACGGGCTGCCGCTGCTCGCCGACGTGGCGCTGCGGCCGGAGTTCGCCGCCGAGGAGCTGGACCGCCAGCGCCGCGACCGGCTGACCGAGCTGCTCAGGGCGCGCGACGAGCCGCGCACGGTGGCCGCCGTGCAGCTGGACCGGGCGCTCTACGGCGACCGGCATCCCTATGGCCGGCAGCCGGGGGAGGCCAGCCTGCGGTCGCTCGCCCCCGACGACCTGCGCGCCTTCCACCGCCGCCACTATCGGCCGGACAACGCCGTGCTGCTGGTGGTTGGCGACGTCACCGCCGCCGACCTGCTGCCGCTGCTGCAACGGGCCTTCGCCGGCTGGGCCGGGGCGTCCCAACCCCAGCAGGGTGGCGAGACGTCCGCGGAGACGGCGCCCGACCGAGAGGTGACCGTCGAACCGGAGACGGCGGAGCAGACGCCCGTCGAGGCGGGGCCGGCGCCCGGCGGGGCGGGCGGCCGCCGCGTCTATCTCGTCGACATGCCTGGTGCCGCCCAGTCCGAGGTCCGCGTCGGGCGGGTGGGGGCGCCGCGCGATACGCCGGACTACTTTCCGCTGACGGTGATGAACACGGTGCTGGGGGCCTCCTTCACCTCGCGGCTCAACTCCAACCTGCGCGAGGACAAGGGCTACGCCTACGGCGCCTACTCGCGCTTCCGCCTGCGCCGGCAGGCGGGACCGTTCTTCGCCGGCGCCGCCGTCCAGACCGACGCCACCGCCGCTACCGTCACCGAGATCCTGCGCGAGCTGGAGGCCATCCGCCGGATCACCCCCGAGGAGCTGGAGCGGGCCCGCAACTACGCCGCCCTCACCTATCCGCGCCGCTTCCAGTCGGTCGCCGGCATCACCGACGAGCTGGCCGAGCTGGTCCGCCACCGGCTGGCCGAGGACTTCTTCAACAGCTACGTCGAGCGGGTGCTGGCGGTCGGCCGCGAAGAGGCCGAGGCCGTCGCCGCCCGCTGGATCGACCCCGAAGACGTGGCGGTGGTGGTGGTCGGCGACCGCGCCCAGGTCGAGGCCGAGCTGCGCGCCCTGGGGATCGGCCCGGTCGAGACCCTGACCGTCGAAGACGTGCTCGGCCCGGCGCCCAGACTCACCGACGGCTGATCGCAGCCGGCTCCTCGGCCCGTCGGGCGCCGGACGGAGCGGCGAAGGGGCCGAGCCGGCCGACCGGGCACCGAGTCCAGCGGACGGCTCAGGTCGCCGGGCGCCCGCGGAGCAGCCGCCCGGGCAGCGCCAGCAGCCCGCGCAGCAGGTCCAGGACGCCGTCGACGGCCAGCCCCAGCAGCCGGAAGGGCAGCAGCAGCAGCCAGACCAGCGGGTAGAGCACCAGTACCACAAGCGCCAGCGGCCAGCTCAGCACCAGCAGGATGCACCACAGCAGGAAATTGCGCACGGCGGTGCCCATCCTCCTAGCAGTACGCACCCGGTCCCGGCGGGTTTCGCTCGCCACGGCTGACGAGGGCGCCTCCAGCTCTCAGCCGTCCCCAGAGCTGGTGGCTGTCGAGCTGCTGGAGGATCTCCTCTTAGCAGGACCTTTCCTTGAGGCTGGCGTAGGCCCCGGGAAGTAGACCGCGGTCAGCTCGGCGCCGCCGTCCGCCGCCGCCACGACATGACGGTCCCGCGCCGGCTGCCCGTCGTCGAATAGGCGGGTGCTGAAGTAGCGCTCGCGCGGCGCCGTGACGAGATGTCAGCCGCCCAGGGTGACGACGAAGGCGGCGATCTTCATCGCGACTCGCATCACCGTTGGGGCGAGGTCCTCGACCGCCTTTGCCGCCTGTTTGAGGCCCTCAATCGAGAGGTCCAGGAATCCCCGATCGGGCTTTTCCTTGGTGGCCTCAGCGACCACCAGCTCGGCGGTCTTCGCTACTCGCTCGCCGTCCTCGGGTCTTTGCTCCGCCACCGTCTTGAGGGCCTCCTGTAGCTCGGCTATCAGTGCGGCAAGCCGCTCCTGCTGGTCGGCGGGCAGCATAGGTGCGTTTCGCACGATCTGGGTCACCCGCTCGAGGCGCGACTTGATGTTGACCGGACCCACGACATTCGACACCTGGATCTTGTCCTTCGACATGTCGACTCCTATCTGTTGCCCCACCATGTTGAAGATTACATCGCGCGCCTGCGCCGAATAGCTCCCCTGTGTGCTGCCTTCTTGAATCAGTGCCCTCCGATAGCGGCGGACCTTCTCCTGGTCCTTCAGCTCGAGATAGTCCTCTTCGAACACGCTGACTTCATGGTTCACGGTCTGGCACAGCTCGTCGAGACGCGCCGCCGAGACCCTTCGAGGCTGGTACTCGTCGGGTACCCGCGAGTCGAATGCATGGTCGGGGTTGCGGCTCAGGAGGATCGTGGGCAGTAGCGCGGCGCGCACGGCGCCAAGCAGATAGAACTCGCGCGGTGACAGCTCTTCCACGAACGAGATGCAGAGGCTGGCCCTGGAAACCTGCTGCTCGTACGGGTGCTCGTAGGAGAGGTAGTCCACGCCCGCCGGCACCATGATCGGACTGTATTTGAGCGTCTTGAGCTGCTCCTCGAGTCTGGCGCCGCCCCCCTCCGCCAGCGCCGAAGCTCCGATCACCAGGCACTGTCGCTGTCCCGAAGAGAGCTCGTAGGTCGGTGGGGGCTCGGTGCCTAGATAGGTCTTGAGAATGCGCAGCGCATGTCGGTGATTGCGGACCTCCCGCAACAGTTGACGGCGTGAGAACCGCCGCTGGAGCAGGGTGTCCGGTATCGAGTCGTCAGGTAGCACGTCCTCGACGAATATCAGAGCCGGCTTTCGGGCACGAACGCAGAGCGCGATCTCGTAGAGGATGTAGCTCGAGGGCTCGGGGTCTCGATACGGGAGGACCGCGATCATGCCGTCCGTATTGCGAAGATGGCGCTCGGCCTTGGCGGCGTTGAGATGGTCCTGATCGGCTGGCGGGTCGAGGCTGGGCGTCATGCCCTCGCTGAGCATGAGTTCCTGGAAGAACTCGTTGATGTCGTTGTCCGGTGGCCGGTAGCTGTGTGAGTAGTAGACGATGTACATCGGCAACGCCGTCCCGATTGGCTACCTGACCACCCAAGAGGTTGGGGGGTCGTGACGCGAGCCTGCCCGCATCGCGCGGCTACTCCGATTCGAACAGGCGGGTGCTGAAGTAGCGCTCGCCGCGGTCGCCGAAGACGACGACGACGTTGCCCTCGTCCATCTCGGCGGCGAGCTGTTGGGCGGCCCACAGGCAGGCGCCGGAGCTGAGGCCGGCGAGGATGCCCTCGCGGGCGGCGATCTCGCGGGTCACCCGGTAGGCGTCCTCTTCGGGGGCCTCGAAGGTGCGGTCCAGGAGCGAGCGGTCGTAGATCGGCGGCTGGTAGGTCTCCGAGGAGTGTTTGAGGCCGTCGATCTTGGCCCGCGGCTCGCCCCCCGGCTCGACGGCGCAGATGGCGGCCCGGATCCCGCGCTCGCGGAAGCACTCCGCGACCCCGGTCAGCGTGCCGCCGGTGCCGTAGCCGGCGACGAAGGCGTCGATCCGGCCGTCGAGGGCCGCCGCCACCTCGGCGCCGGTCTCCAGCCGGTGGACCTCGACGTTGTCGCGGTTCTCGTTCTGGTTGATGTAGAAGTAGCGGCCGGGCTCCGACTCGATCAGCTCCTTGGCGCCGAAGATGTGGCTGTCGGGGTCGTCCTTGGTGGTCAGCACCAGCTCGGCCCCCCAGTAGCGAAGCATCTTGCGGCGCTCCAGGGTCTTGTTCTCGAGCATGAAGAGCTTGAGCCGGTAGCCCTTGACCGCCGCCACCATCCCCAGCGCGATGCCGGTGTTGCCGCTGGTGGCCTCGACGATGGTCATCCCCGGCTCCAGCTCGCCGCGCCGCTCGGCCTCCTCGATCATGTAGCGGGCGATCCGGTCCTTGAGCGACCCGCTGGGGTTGGCCAGCTCCAGCTTGGCCCAGATCGCCACCCGCGGGTTGGGGCTCGACCGCGCCAGCCGCACCAGCGGCGTGTTCCCGATCTGCGCGAGGACGTCCATTGGTCAGGTGAAACCCGGGTCGTCGCCGGGTCAGCAGCGGCCCAAGGATATGTCGACCCTGGCCCGGGCGCGAAATGCGGGCGCCCCCAGGGCTTTCAGCCGGTGGGTTCCGCCGGGCGGTCGGCGGCGTCCGGGCGGCGTCGGGGGGTCATCTCGAGCTTCTCGTAGATGGCGGCGAAGCGGGGGTTGGTGGCTTCGACCTGGGCGAGGACGCGCTGGGAGGCGGCTTTGTCGCCGGCGTGCTCGAGGGCCCAGGCCAGGTTGAGGCGGTTGTACAGCTTGAGGACGCCGCCTCCCATGCCCCAGTAGTAGATCGCGTCGTCGGCGCCGCGCATCCGCTCGATGGCCTCTTCGTACTGGCCCAGCATCGCCAGCCGCGAGCCCTCGAGGTGCATCTCGAAGGCCTTCAGAAAACCGGCGTAGAGCGGGCTGGCGGTGTCGTCGTCCGCCATCCTGAGCAGCTCCTCCTCGATCGCCAGCGCCTCGGCCGTGCGGCCGCTGAGCACCGCCATGCGGTGGACCAGAAACGGCGGCTCCTCGAGGATCTGGTGGCAATGGACCATCTCGTCACGCCACGGCGCGTCGAAATCGAGGGCCAGGAAGGCCTTCCACAGACGCGCCCAGCAGCGCAGCTTCTCGATCTCCTTGCCGCAGTTGGGCGCCGCCCGGTCGACCACCGCGTCGAGGTTTTCGGGACGGCCCTCGAGCACCGCCAGGTTGAGCAGATTGAAGTATGAGGCGCAGAAGTCAGGCTTGATCGCCAGCGCCTGCTCGAGCTGGCTGCGGGCCTCGTCGTAGCGGCCGACCACCATCAACATCTCGCTCAGCGAGTCGTAGGGGTTGGCCTGGTCGGGGGCGATGAACTTGTAGGTCTCGAAGTGCTCCTCGGCCTCCTGGAACTTGCCCTGGGCGAGGGCCAGGTAGCCGAGGAGGTTGTGGGCCGTGACCCAGTTGGGGTCGGCCTCGAGCAGCCGCCGGAAGTGGCGCTCGGCCTTCTCCCAGTCCTGGTCATCGAAGGCCTGGGTCGAGCAGTTGAACAGGGCATAGGGGTCGCCGGGGTGGCGCTCCAGGTACTCCTCGAGCAGCCGGCGGGCGTCGTCGGTCCGGCGCTCGGCGACGGCCAGGGTGTAGCCCACAAGGAAGCGCTCGCGGTCGTTGAGCCGCTGGAGGTCGGCCTCGCGCAGCTCGGCGAGCAGCCGGTCGCGCTCCTCGCCGAACCACAGCAAGTCGATCAGCCGGACCTTGGCGGCGGCGAACCCGGGGTCGAGCTCGAGGGCTCGGCGGAAGTGCCCCAGCGCGTCGCGGCGGTAGTACTTCATGTGGGCTGCCAGCCCCCGCTCGAACTCGGCGAGCGCCTGCTCGGACGTGGTCGTCCACTGGGGCCCGCTGCCGCGGGCCATCACCATCATCGCGGCGCCGGCGAGGACCAGCGGCACGGCGATCCACCAGATCTTGCGCATCATCGAGCCTCCCGGTCGCGGGCGACCGCGACCAGCGTGATGTCGTCGTAGGGCTCACCACCCGAGGTGAAGGCCCGCAGCTCGGCCAGCACCCGGGCGATCACCGCGTCGGGCGCGGCGGGGGCGCCGGCGACCACCGCCGCCAGCCGCTCGACGCCGAACGGCTCGCCGCCCGGGGCGCGCGCCTCGACGACGCCGTCCGAGTAGCCGAGCACCAGGTCGCCCGGCGCCATCGCCACCCGCTGGACCCGGTAGTCGCCGTTGAGGAGGGCGCCCAGCGGCAGGCGGTGGTCGGGCAGCGGCAGCTCGGCGACCTCACCGTCCCGCCGCCGCACCAGCGGCTGCGGCTGGCCGGCCAGCACGTAGTCCAGCCCGTCGCCCTCCTCGGTCGTGGCCAGGTAGGCGAGGGCCACGAAGCTCTTGCGCTGGCCCAGGCCGTAGAGCCGCCGGTTGGCGAGCGCCATCAGCCGTCCCGGCTCGGAGTGGCTGAGGGCGAGGGAGTGGAGCGCCTCGTGGGCGGCCATCATCAGCAGCGCCCCCGACACCGACTTGCCGGCCACGTCGCCGTAGACCAGCGCCCGCGAGCCGCTGCGGGTGCCGGGCAGCTGGGTGTAGAAGTCGCCGCCGACGTGGCGGGCCGGCCGGCAGACCGCCGCCACCCGCCAGCCGGGGCCCAGGTCGAGGGCGGCCGGCAGCAGCTCGCTCTGCACCGCGGCGGCGATCTGCAGCTCGCGCTCGAGCTCCGCCTGCTGGGTCCGCTCCTCGAGCAGCAGACTGGTCTCGAGGGCGATCGCCGCCTGGTCGAGCAGGCTGTCGAGCAGGTCCAGCTCGCTGCGGTCGAGCTCCATCTGACCGCGCTTGCCCGACAGCAGGACGATGCCGATCCGCCGCCGCGGCGAGGCCAGCTCGCCGGCCAGCTCCACCCCCGCCGCCTGCAGGGCGTCGATGCCGCCGGCCAGCTCGGCCGAGACGCCGGGGCTGTCGCGCAGGACCGCCAGCTCGCGCAGCCGCCGCCGGCTGGGCAGCTCGGCGGCGGCGCCGGGCAGCGGCAGCTTGGCGGGCAGCCGGTCGGGACCGGCCACCCGCTCGAGACGGTCGCCACGGATCAGATAGAGGGCGGCGAAGTGAAGTCCCATCACCTGCGGCAGCCGGTCCACCAGGTCGCGGACCACCTGCTGGAGATCCACCTGGGCGGTCAGCGCCCGTCCCAGCTCGCGCATCGCCTCCTCGAGCCGCCGCCGCTCGGCGAAGAAGGAGCGGTCGACGATCACCTGGAGGCGATGCCGCACCGGCTCGAAAAGCAGCACGATGACCAGCGCGAAGAGCAGCGGGAAGTAGGGCGAGGCGGCCAGCGGGCTGCCCTTGGCCACCACGTTGAACAGCGTGATGCCCAGTGCGTAGAGGGCGGTCACCACCGCGGTGGTGGCGGTGTAGAGCAGGCTCTTGCGCAGGATGACCCGGATGTCGAGGAGCTGGAAGCGAACGATCCCGTAGGTGAAGGTGAGCGGCACCAGGGCGAGCGGCGCCAGCCCGTAGTAGAGGAACTTCTCGGTGTGGAGAAAGGACGGGAAGGCGACCGCCGTGGTCAGGAACGGCAACAGGCCGAAGACCGACCCGAAGAGCACCAGCGCCGCCCCCCGCCGCAGCCGCGGATCGGCCAGCCGCCGGGTGTTGAGGGTGAGGGCCACCAGCCCGAGGACCATGTAGATGGCCAGCACCCACCAGTTGGCCGCCGGCGCGCCGCTGATCAACGGCAGCTCGACGCCGCGCAGCCGAGCGCGCATCAGGGTGCCGGCGAGCACCAGCGGCGGCAACAGATAGACCGTCGTCAGCAGGGTCAGCCACGCCCGCCGCCGCCGCCGGAAACCGGGCTCGCCGGGCTCCGGCCGCGCCGCCACCGGCCGCGGGAAGACCAGGAAGAAATGCAGAAAGCAGGCGGGGAGGAAGAGCAGCGCCACCATGCCGGTGGTCAGCACGAAGCTGTCGACCCAGGTGTAGGAGGCCGGCCGCAGGCGGCAGACCAGGAACAGCAGGAAGAGGATCGAGAGCACGAAGAACAGCTGGGCGGGGCGCAGGGCGGGCTGCCGGCTGAGCACGAACAGACCCACGAAGAAGAACGCGAACCCCAGCAGACAGGCGTAGAGGTAGGGTCCGCCGCCGGCCCGGCGGCGGCCCAGCTCGACCTCGACCTCGCGCAGGCCCTCGCGGTCCTTGACCAGATAGGGCACCGAGGCCCCCACGCTGTAGCGGTTGAGCAGCACCGCGGCGTGGGTGGTCGAGCGCAGCATGGTGCGTCCGATCCCCAGGATGCGGTCGCCGGGGCGGATGCCGGCCCGATGGGCGCCGCTGTCCTTGACCACCTGCCGGACCCGCAGCTCGGCCGGAGCGTCGGCCTCCAGCACCACCCCGTCGTAGGGCCGCGGCAGGTACATGTCGGCAATCGACAGACCGGCCAGCAGAAAGGCGATCAGACCGAACGCCTGGAGCACACGGGTGACCCTGGGGCGCGAGGTGCCCATCACCGGTGGTACGAGGAAAGCGGCCCGGGGTTCGCGGCCATCGGTTTCCTAGACCATCTCGGCCAGCCGCCCGAGGGCGGCCGGCAAGTCGGGCTCCAGCTCGAGGACCTTGCGCAGCGGGTCGCGCTTCCAGCTCCGCAGCCGGCGCGGGGCGCTCTCCAGGTTGAAGCGCCGGGGGTCGAGGTCGCCGCGCAGCTCGCGCCAGCGCAGCGGCATCGACACCGGCGCCCCGGGCAGCGGCCGTACGCTGTAGGGGGCGACCAGCAGCTTGCCGTAGCCGTTCTGCAGGTAGTCGACGTAGACCTTGCCCTCGCGGGCGGACGGGGTGCGGGCGGTGCTGGCGATCTCGGGCTGCTCCTGGGCCGCCACCCGGGCCAGCACCTCGCCGAGCTGGCGCGCCTGCTCGTGGGTGCAGTTGCCGCCCAGCGGCACCAGCACGTGGAGCCCGGTGGCGCCGCTGGTCTTGACGAAGCAGGGCAGGTCGATGCGGCGGCAGAGACGGCGCAGACTGCGGGCCACCGCCGCCGCCTGGGCGAAGCTGGCCTGTTTGGCGTCGAGGTCGAGGATGCACCAGTCGGGGGTCTGGATGGCCGACAGCCGGCTCGACCAAAGGTGGAGCGGGATGGCTCCCGAGTTGACCAGGTAGAGCAGCTCCTCCTCGTCGTCGCAGACGAAGTAGCGGGTCTCCTTGCCCGAGTCCTCCGACCACACGGTCTCGGTCCGGACCCACTCGGGGGTGAACTCGGGGGCGTTCTTCTGGAAGAAGTTCTTGCCGGCGATGCCGTCCGGATAGCGGTCGAGCACCAGCGGCCGCTCCTCGAGATAGGGAAGCAGCCAGGAAGCCACCGTCCGGTAGTAGGTCAGCAGGTCGCCCTTGGTATGGCCATCCTCGGGCCAGAACACCTTCTCGAGCCGGCTGAGCCGCAGCGGCGGGCGCTCGACGGTGGCCGGCCGGGCGCCCTCGTCGCGCGGCGGCGGCAGGTCGTCGCGCACGCAGTCGGCCACCGTCTTGTCCTCGCGCAGACGCAGGAAGACCGGGTGCCGGAGCTGCCCCTCGTCGGTGTACTCCGTGAAGCGCACCTCGACCACCAGGCGCGGCTCCACCCACAGGTGCTCGCTGCCCTTTGGCAGCGGGCCGCGGCAGGCCGGCTCGGCGCGGCGATGGGTCTCGAGCTGGCGGCGGATCGCGTCCAGCTGGCGGGTCGAGAAGCCGGAACCGACCCGGCCGGCGAAGAGAAGCTGCGGCCCGTGGAGCGCCGCCAGGTGGAGCGCTCCGAAGCCGGCCCGGCCCTGCTTGGGGCGGGTGAAGCCGACCACCGCGAAGTCGCCCACCCGGTCGGCCCGCACCTTGATCCAGTCGCCCGAGCGGCCGGCCCGGTAGGCGGCGTCGGCCTTCTTGGCCAGCATCCCCTCGAGACCCATGCGGCGGATCTCGGCGTAGAGCTCCTCGCCACGCTCCTCGACGTGGTCGGTGTAGCGCAGCGGGCCGGCCGCCGGCAGCACCTCGCGGAGCAGCGCCTTGCGCTCGCTGAGCGGCAGCGGGCGCAGATCGAACTCCTCGAAGCCCAGCAGGTCGAAGGCGTAGAAGACCGCCGGCAGCTCGACCGTCGCCCGCTCGACGTCGGGCGCCCGGGAGAGCCGCGCCCGCTGCTGCAGCCGCTGGAAGCTGGGCCGCGCCTCCTCGTCCAGGACCACCACCTCGCCGTCGAGGACGAAGCTTTCGAAGGGCAGGGCGGCGACCGCGCGCCGCAGCTCTGGAAAGCCCACCGCCAGGTCGAGCCCGTTGCGCGACAGCAGCTGGACGCGCGGAGCGCCACCGTCGCCCTCCACGGCCGGCGACCGGGCGGCCAGCAGCCGGTAGCCGTCGTACTTGAGCTCGAACAGCCACCCGGCGCGGCTGAAGGGCTCGTGCTCGAGCTGGGCCAGCATCGGCCGCACCCGCGCCGCGCGCAGCCGGGCCCGCCGGGCGCCCAGCTCCTCCAGCCGCTCGCGGATCGCCGCCGCCCGCGAGGTGCCGGCGGCCAGCTCGTCGACGGTCAGCCCCGAGAAGACCGAGCCGGGGTCGAGGTCGTCGGCCGAGTGGTCGCCGGCGGCGGCGTCGGGCTTCTTGATGAGCAGCCACTCCTTGGGGTTGCGGCTGGTGCGCACCAGCGTCCAGGTGCCGCGCAGCTTGTAGCCCCTGAGCTCGAACAGCAGCTTGCCCTCGCGGACCCCCTCCTCGGGGTCGAGCTGGTGGACCGCCAGCCCGCGATCCCACATCAGCACCGCCCCGGCGCCGTAGTTGTCGGCCGGGATGACGCCCTCGAAGTCGCCGTATTCCAGCGGGTGGTCCTCGGTGGCCACCGCCAGCCGTTTCTCCTGGGGGTCGAAGGAGGGTCCCTTGGGCACCGCCCAGGAGCGCAGGACGCCGCCGATCTCGAGACGGAAGTCGTAGTGCATCCGCCGGGCGGCGTGTTTCTGGACCACGAACAGCCCCGGCCGCTCGTAGCCGCGACCCCCGAACGGCTCGGGGGTGCGGCCGGCCGAGCGCTTCCGCCGGTAGGGCTCCAGGCGGCTTTCGCGGTCGTCTGCGGGGCGAGGCACGACAGCGAGGATCTTAGTACCCGGGTGGCCGCGAACCCCCGCGGCGGCGGCCTCCCGCCCGTGGGCGAGGGTCGGTGGGTTGGCTGGAGGGGTGGTGGTCTGCGGTGGTGCCCCCGCCCCCGGCCGCCTCGCGGCGCTGCGGGCTGCTCGCTACCGGGCCGGCGGACGAAGGGTCGACTTGCTCCGGGCAGTTTCCCGGCTGCGCACGGCTTCAGCGGATGACGGGGGCGTCGCGGCGGTTCCAGAAGGGGCCGCGGCGGGGAGGGAGAGCGCCGCGGCGGAAGATCTCCTGGCGGCGGCCGTCGCCGGAGTGGCGGACGCGGAGGCCGGTCGACTCTTCGACCCAGTGGGTGACGACGGCGTCGGGGCGGGTCGCGGGCCGGCCCAGGCGGGCGGGGGCGGCGCGCTCCATGAACCGGCGCCAGAGAGGGGCGGCGGCGGCGGCGCCGGAGAGGCCGGCGGCACCGCCCTCGTCGCGGCCGATCCAGACGGCGGTGACCAGGCCGCCGGCGCCGCCGACGAACCAGGCGTCGCGGCCGCCGTCGGAGGTGCCGGTCTTGCCGAAGGGCCGGAGTGAGGGCGGGAGCGGTGCGCGCCGTTCGCCGGCCTCGGTGAGCAGGTCGCGGACCAGGTAGGCGGCGGCGGCCGAGGCCACCCGCCGGTCGCTCGGACGGTCGCGGTCGAGGCGCCGGCCGTCGGGCCGCCGGAGCTCGTGGTAGGGGCGCGGCAGCGGCCGGCGGCCGAGCTTGCCGGCGAAGGTGGCGTAGGCGGCGGACAGCTCGAGCGGCGTGGTCTCGACGGCGCCGAGGACGAAGGCCGGGGCCGGCTCCGGGGGCAGGTCGAGACCGGCGCGGCGGAAGCGCTCGGCGATGGCCCCCCACCCGCACCAGCGGGCGAGACGCACGAAGGGAGGGTTGAGCGAGTCGACCAGCGCGCGGCGCAGCGACACCGGGCCGCGGTAGCGCCCGTCCGGATTGGCGGGCTCCCACGGACCAGGGGAGGTGGCGATGGCGATCGGTCCGTCCTCGACCAGATGGGCGGGGTAGAGGGGCCGCTGGCCGCCACAGCGCTCGAAGGCCTCGAGCAGCACCAGCGGCTTGACCGTCGATCCCGGCTGCCGGCGGGCGCGCCGGCCGCGGTCGAAGGCGTCGGGACGCCGGGGATCGCCGCCGACGTAGGCCACCACGTCGCCGCTTGTCGCGTCGAGGGCGACCAGGGCGGCCGACAGGTCGCGACCGCCCAGCCGGGAGAGGGCAGCGCTTACCTCACGCTCGGCCAGCTCCTGGAGCCAGGGGTCGAGGGTCGACCACACCACGACCCCGCGACCGTCGTCCAGGCGCCGGCTGGCCACCTCCGCGGCCCGCTCGCGGAGCCAGTCGAGGTAGGCGGCGGCCGGCGCCGTCTCCGGGGGCCGCAGCTTGAGGGCCGGCAGTCCCCGCCGCCGGGCCGCCGCCAGCTCGGCGGGCGGCGCCCAGCCCAGCTCCTCCAGACGATCCAGCACCCAGCGCTGGCGGGCCAGCGCGCGCTCCGGATGCCGAGTCGGGTGGAGCCGGTTGGGGCCCTGGATCAATGCCGCCAGCAGCGTCGCCTGACCGAGGTCGAGACGGGTGGCCGATCTGCCGAAGTAGGCCTCGGCGGCGGCGCCGAAGCCGTGGACGGCGACGCCGCCGAGGTGTCCGAGATAGACGGCGTTGAGATAGGCCCCGAGGATCTCCTCCTTGTCGTGCTCGGCTTCGAGCGCCAGGGCGCGGAGCGCCTCCGAGGCCTTCCGCCCCAGCGTCCGCCGCGGGCTGAGGTCGCGCAGCTTGACCAGTTGCTGGGTGACGGTGCTGCCGCCCTGCACCACCTTGCCGGCCCGCGCGTTGCGCAACAGCGCCCGCGCCAGCGCCCGCGCGTCGACGCCCCGGTGCTCGAAGAAGCGGGCGTCCTCGGCCGCCAGCACCGCCCGCCACAGATGCTCGGGCAGCTCCTCGAAACGCACCAGCCGCCGCCGTCCGTAGCGCGGATCGAACGACTCGGCCAGCAGCTCGGGCTCCAGCCAGACATCGCCCTCCTGGCCCTCCACCCTTCCCAGCACCCGTCCGTCGGCCGCCCGCAGCCGCAGCCCCACCAGCCCGGCCGGGTGGCGCCGCCGCCGCACCCGATGCTCGCGCCGGTAGATCCAGAACACCTCGTGTCCCCAGAAGAACTCCCCGGCCGCCGCCGGCCGCCGGTGCACCCGCCGGTACCCCAGCCGCTCGAGCCGCTCGGGCAGCGCCAGCTCCTGCACCGTCGCCCCCGCCTCCACCACCAGCGGCGCCCCCCAGATCCGCACCTCGTTGCGCCCCAGATCCTCCTCCAGCCCCGCCGCCACCGAGGGCGCCGCGGTGCCGATGACCACCAGCGCCAAAGTCCCGATCAAGCGCCGCGCCCGCCCCGTTTCCAACACGGCCTTGACGATCTTCAGTCTCACCGACTGTTCTTCTGGCTGACTGAAATCCATTTCCAGTCTCGCGAAGCAACGGCTGTGCCATACCCCCGAGAGATAGATTCTGGCTGTTCATGCTTCCGAGGCTTGCACGGCGTTCGGCGGTGCATGCCCGCCGCCGGCGGAAGCAGAAGAGAAGAGCTGGGTAGGGCGCGGTAGTGGCCCTCGGCCGAAAAAGGAGTTGCGAGACCGCGGAGTCATCCCCACAGGAGCTGAGGTGCCTCAGCGGCCGCACTGGTCGTGGCCCTTCTCAACGCCAAGCCACCGGCGCCTCTAGCTCGAGCCCTCCATCCACGAGCGGAACGGTTCGCGGCAGTGGGTCGGCCCCCCACGGACCGGGCAGGAGCCGGCCGGGGTGGGGCTCGACAGGGGCCTTGAGACGAGCGCTTGCGACACGCCCCGAAGGTCACGGACCGTGCGGCGCGAAGGCGAAAGGAGGAGCGGGCCTCCGCTCTGAAGTGTGTCAGGCCCGCTCCGTCCCCAGGCGCGCCCCACCCCGGTCGGCTCTCGCCACCGCCATCCAGGCCGACCCGCTGCCTCACAAACCGTCCGCAAACCCCGAAATCCCTTTGGTCATGCTAAGATCCGCCGATCATGCCGCTTCGGCCGATGGCCTCTGGGACGGTGTCCTTCGGGCTGGTCGCGATTCCGGTGAAGCTGTATACGACCGGGGAGAGCGCCAGCACGGTGCGCTTCAGCATGGTCCACCGCGACTGCGGGACGCGGGTCAAGTACCGCTACTACTGCCCGACCGACGACAAGCTGGTCGAGCGCGACGAGCTGGCCAAGGGCTACGAGTTCGCCAAGAACCAGTACGTGCTGTTCGACGACGACGAGCTCAAGGCGCTGCAGCCGGAGCCCACCAACGCCATCGAGATCAGCGAGTTCATCCCGCTCACCGAGATCGACCCGCTGTTCTTCGACAAGTCCTACTACCTGGGGCCCGACCGCGGCGGCGCCAAGCCCTACCGGCTGCTGGCCGAGACCATGAAGCAGACCGGCCGCGCGGCGCTCGCCAAGTACGCCGCCCGCGGCAAGAACTACCTGGTGCTGCTGCGGCCGTTCGAGAGCGGGCTGGTGATGCAGCAGCTGCGCTACGCCGACGAGGTGCGGCCCTTCGCCGAGGTGCCGATCGACGACGCGGAGGTTAGCGAGGGGGAGCTCAAGCTGGCCCGCCAGCTCGTCGAGCAGAGCGCTACCGAGTCGTTCGACGCCGGCGCCTACGAGGACGAGGTCCGCAAGCAGGTGTGGGCGATGGTCGAGCGCAAGATCCAGGGCGAGGAGATCGTGGCGGCGCCGGAGGAGGCGCCCAAGGCGCAGATCATCGATCTGATGGAGGCCCTCAAAGCCAGTCTCGGCGAGGGCGGCGAGAGCAAGACGGCGCGCAAGCCGCCGCGGCGGGCCGCGGGTCGCGGCAGCGGCGGCAAGAAGGCGGCGGCCAAGCGGGCGCGCGCCAAATAAGCCCTGCCGTGAGCGGCCCAGCGACGCGTCGGCCGGTGGCTCGACCGGTGGCGCGGTGGCCGGCTCGGTCGAGCGGCGGCGGGGACCCCCGCGCGGACGGGGGGCGAAGATGAGCGTGGCGGTCCAGATGCGCCCGGCGGTGCGCCGCGGGTCGCCGGCGGGGTACACCACCCGGCAGGTGGCCGAGGCGCTCGGGGTCTCGGCAGGGCGGGTCCGCGCGCTGGCGCGCGCCGGCCTGCTCGAGCCGCGTCGCGGGTCGCGCAGGGAGTACCGGTTCTCCTTCCGGGACCTGGTTCTGGCGCGGGTCGCGAGGGAGCTGCTCGAGGCCGGGGTCTCCGGCCGGCGGATGCGGCGTGCGCTCGAGCGGCTGCGCCGGCAGCTTCCGGCCGGCCGCTCGCTGGCCGCGGTGCGGCTCGGGGTCGAGGGCGGCCGGGTGGTGGTGCGCGACGCGGCCGGCGATTGGGAGCCGGAGTCGGGCCAGCAGCGGCTGGACCTGGAGGTCTCGGAGCTGGCCGGCAAGGTGGCGCCGCTGGCGGTGCGGGCGGCGACCGGAGATCCCGAAGGCCTTGGGGCGTCGGCGGAGGACTGGTTCGAGCTCGGTCTGGAGCTCGAGGCGGGCGCGCCGGAGCGGGCGGCGGCGGCCTACCGGGCGGCGCTGCGCCTGGAGACCGATCACGCCGGCGCCCACCTGAACCTCGGGCGCCTGCTCCACGAGCAGGGCCGGCCCGCGGAGGCGGAGCGGCACTACCGGCGGGCCCTGGCCGCCGGACCGGACGACCCGACCGCAGCGTTCAATCTGGGGGTCGCGCTCCAGGACCTCGGGCGGCCGCGCGACGCTCTGGCGGCCTACCAACAGGCGCTCGAGGCCGACGCCGGCTACGCCGACGCCTATTACAACCTGGCCGGCGTGTGCGAGGAGCTGGGCGAGCAGGCAGAGGCCATCGGCTACCTCAAGACCTATCGGTCGCTGGTCGGTCTGGCACCGGACAAAGGGCGGGGGAAGGTGCCGGCCTCCTGAGCGGGGAGGTCGGCACCGGTGGGTTTGGGTCAGGTGGGATGAAAAGGCGGGATTGACTACGTGGCTTGCTCGATAGGACGCCGTTTTGTCCTGCAAGCCACGTGCCAGCCCCGCTCTCCGGGGGCTGCTAGCCCTGCGGCAGCGCCTCCTCCTCGCGGTCGGCGAGATCGTTCTGGATGCCGAGGCGCGTGCAGGCGGCGTCGTAGAGCTGCAGGGTGGCCTTCTTCGCCTTCTGCAGCTCGGTGAGCCGCTCCTTGACCTTGGCCAGCTCCTCGGCGATCTGCCGGTCGAGGTCGGCGATCTCCTGCTTCGCGACCTCGAGCGATCTCTCGAAAAACGTCCGCTGCTCGTCCCTCAGTTCCATCACGCTCTCCCCTGACGGCTTGACCGTGCCGCCGGCGCCGCCGGCGGCCACGGTCCTGCATCTTACCGCTCGGCCCCGGCGGCGATCGCCGCCAGCTGTTCGTCGATCCGCTGGAGCTCCACCTCGAGCTGACGCCGGGCTTCTCCGTCGGCGGGCTGCCACTCGTCCTGCCCGGTGAGCGGCTCGGCCGGGGAATCGGGCAGCCGCTCGACCGCCGGATCGACCGGGGGTTCGGCCACCTCCGTCCGGATCGGACCGGCGGCGGGCCCGGCAGCCGGCCCGGCGGCCGGTCCCGGCGGGGCCGGCGCCGCCACCGACGCTTCCGGTCGCTGCGCCGCCGCGGCGCCCTCCGGCGGCTCGGTCGCCGCACCGTCCTCGACGCCGGGACCACCGGCGCCGCGCAGGGGGGACAGCAGCAGCAGGGCAGCCACGGCCAGAGCAGCGAGCACCACCAGCAGCGCCACCAGGAGCCGTCGGAATCGCGCCCGTTCGTGCTCCTCGGTAGGCTGGTCGTCGCCGGGGTCGCCCCACGGGGACAGGCGCTTCAGGACCGGCGCCAGCCCCGCTGCCACCGGCTCGACCGGGACCGTGCGCTCCTCGAGCGGGCTGGCGGCGGGCGTGGGCGGGCCGGGTGCAGCCGACGAGGAGGTGGGCGCCGGGGCCCGGGTCGCCGCCGGGGGCGCGGCGGCGACCGTCGGTGCCGCCGACTTCCGACCCGCGAGCAGCTCCTCGAGGTAGGCCGCCAGGTCGCCGGGCCCCGGGGTCGGGCTCAGGGCGGTGAGGATGCGGTCGAGCTCCGCCTGCAGCTCGGAGGCGTACTGGTAGCGGTCGTCGGGATCGCGGGCCAGCGCCCGGCGCAGGATCAGCCGCACCGGCGACGGCAGGCCCGGCGTGGCCTGCAGCCGGGTCTCCAGGTCGCAGGCGCGGGCCGCCTCGAGCACCGCGATCTCGTTGTCGCCGGTGTAGAGCTTCTCGCCGGCCAGCATCTCGAACAGCAGGGCGCCGACCGCGAAGACGTCCGAGCGGCGGTCGACGGCGCGGCCTGCGGCCTGCTCCGGGGACATGTACTGGAGCTTGCCCTTGAGGGCGCCGATCTGGGTCGACCCCAGGTTGGAGACCGCCTTGGCGACCCCGAAGTCGCAGAGCTTGATGTCGCCGCCGAAGCTGATCAGCACGTTCTGCGGCGAGACGTCGCGGTGGACCAGCTCCAGCTCGCGGTCGTCGAAGTCGCGCTTGCGGTGCGCGTAGTCGAGAGCGCTGGCCACCCGCGAGGCGACGTGGAGGGCAAGACCACCGGGCAGCGGCCGGTTCTCCCGGCGGGCGGCGTGGAGGATGGACCGCAGGTCCAGCCCCTCGACGTATTCCATGGCGATGTAGTAGTCGTCGCCGAGCCGGCCCAGATCGTAGATGTGGACGATGTTGTTGTGGTTGAGCTGGGCGGCCAGCTTGGCCTCGTCGACGAACATCTCGACGAACGCCTGTTCGTCGGCCGGCCGCGGCAGGATGCGCTTGAGCGCCACCCGCTTTTCGAACCCACCGACGCCGCGCCGCCGCGCCTTCCAGACCTCGGCCATGCCGCCGACGCCGATCCGCTGCTCCAGGGTGTACTCGCCGAACTCGACGTCGGGTCCGAGCAGCCCCTGGCCGCCTCCGGGCAGCTCGTGGTGGAAGTCCGCCCCGAGGTCCTCCGGCGCGCCGCCGGCCTCCGGGGCGTCCGCCGGCCGGGCGGCGGGCCCGCCTCCGGACGGTGACGGCGCCGGCTCGCCGAGCACCTCGGACAGCTCAAGGCCGACCAGGGTCTCGCGGAGCAGCCGGTCGACCTGGGCGGTTTCCTGCACGCGGTCGGCGGCGGGCCGTCCGGTCCCGTGCAGCGAGCTCGCCAGCAGGTTGGCCAGGGTGCGGTCGAGAGCGCCGCTGGCGTCCGACGCCGCCGCCCATCGATCGGCGTCCGCTGTGGTGGGGTCGCCCGGCGGCCGCCCTCCGGCCTGGGCGGAAAAGGACACGGTGGGATCCGGCCCGGCGAGGTCCGAGCCCGCTAAGTCCAGCTCGGCGGGGTCGAACTCGGCGCTCTCGGTCAGGCCGCCGACCGTGTCACTGACCGGGCCGCTGACCGGGCCGCTGACCGGGCCGCCGGTCGGACCTTCGGGCTCCCCGGCGGACTCGGGAGCGCCTTCCGCCCCGGCAGCGACCGCGACCGGGACCTCGACCCGGCGCTCCTCCGCCGCCGGCACCACGGCCCCGTCGGCGGCAGCTTGCCCGACGGCAACCGGCTCGGCGGTCTCGACGGCCTCGGGCTCCGCAGCGTGCTCGACGGGCGGCTCGGCCGACTCCTCGGCCGGCGGCCGCGAAGACTCCGCCGCCGCGGTGGTCTCGGCTGGAGGCTCGGCGGGATCGATCAGCTCGGCGAGCAGGTCGCCGAAGATCTCCTGGGAGCTGAAGATGCGCTGGCCGGGGCCGCCCGCCGTCGCCGGCCGTCCGCCGCGCGCTGCCAGCCCGTCGCGCACCGCGCCGACCAGCGCCTCGGGCTCGACGGCCAGCGGCAGGACGGCATCGGCCGGCGAGGCCACGGCCTGCTGCTCGCGCCGCTCGGCCAGGAGCAGCACGCCCGGGCCGCCGCTCTGCCGGCAGAAGGTCCGGACCAGATCGTCGGCCCCGGACAGCCGGTCGTCGACCAGCACCAGCTGCGGGGCGTACTCCGAGGCCGCCCGCAGCGCCTGGTCGTGGCTCGCCGCCGTCTTGACCAGCCAGCCCTGGGCGGCGAGCGCCGCGCGCAGGCGCTCCGAACCCGCGGTCTCCTGCTCGGCCAGCAGAATCAACGCCATGGTCACCCTTCCCAGACGTCGAGTGTTCTAGCACCGCCGCTGCCGGGGGTCAATGGACTCTCAACATTGAAGTTGTTGCGAGAGAGGGGTTTAACGGTCGCGCGGCGGACCGGCCTGGCGTAGACTGAGACCATGCCGGCAGCGCCCGCACCGCCCCTCGACCGGCTCGGCAGACCGCTGCGGGACCTCAGGATTTCGGTCACCGACCGCTGCAACTTCCGCTGCCGCTACTGCATGCCGCGGGAGGTGTTCGGCGCCGAGTTCCGCTTCCTGCCCCGCGCCGAGCTGCTGACCTTCGAGGAGATCCAGCGGCTGGCGCGGATCTTCCACGCGCTCGGGGTGCGCAAGTTCCGCCTGACCGGCGGCGAGCCGCTGCTGCGCCGCGACCTGCCCGGGCTGGTGCGGCTGCTCGCCGGGCTGCCGGGCGTGGAGGTGGTGCTGACCAGCAACGGCTCGCTGCTGGCCCGCCACGCCGGGGCGCTGGCGGCGGCCGGCCTGGCCAGGGTCACCGTGAGCCTCGACTCGCTGGACGAGGCGGTCTTCCGGCGGATGAACGACGTCGACTACTCGGTGAGCGACGTGCTGGCCGGCATCGAAGCGGCGGCGGCGGCGGGACTCACCCCGATCAAGGTGAACGCGGTGATCCAGCGCGGGGTCAACGACGGCGGCGTGGTGGCCTTCGCGCGCCACTTCAAGGGCAGCGGCCACGTGCCGCGGTTCATCGAGTACATGGACGTCGGCAACACCAACGGCTGGCGGCTGGACCAGGTGGTGCCCGGCGCCGAGATCGTCGAGCGGATCCGGACCGAGCTGCCGGCCGAGCCGGTGACGCCCGACTACCGCGGCGAGGTCGCGAGCCGCTGGCGCTACCTGGATGGCGAGGGCGAGTTCGGGGTCATCACCTCGGTCAGCCGGCCGTTCTGCGGCGACTGCACCCGCGCCCGGCTGTCGGCCGAAGGCAAGCTGTTCACCTGCCTGTTCGCCAGCGAGGGCACCGACCTGCGGCACGCCCTCCGCTCCGGCGCCTCCGACGCCGACCTGGCCGAGCTCCTCAGCGCCGTCTGGGCGCGGCGCGCCGACCGCTACTCGGAACAGCGCTCGGCGGCCACCAGCGGTCTGCACCGGATCGAGATGTCCTACATCGGCGGCTGACCGCCGGTGGCCGGCCCGGCCGGCCGGACCTGTGGAGGATTTCGCTGCACCGCGGCGGCGGCTGGCCTACCTTGATGGAGGCCGTTTCGGGCCTCTCGGGGTAAGCGAGCCATGAGCCCTCCACAGATCGCGCCACAGACCACCACCGGGACGCCGCCGCCGTCGCCCCGGGTGCCGCTGCAGCGCAAGATCATCCTCAAGTTCCAGCACTTCGACGGCTTCTCGATCGAGGCCTCCCGGAACATCTCGCTGACCGGGATGTTCATCCGCACCGACTCGCCCGAGCCGCCGGGCGCGGTGTTCATGTTCGAGGTCTGGGTGGGGGACGACTACCAGCTGGTGCACGGCGTCGGGGAGGTCGTCTGGGAGCGCCGCCGCGCCGACGGACCCAACCGTCCGCCCGGCATGGGAGTGCGTTTTCTCAAGCTCGACCCGGACAGCCGGCGGGTGATCTCGGGTCTGGTCGAGCACCAACTGCGCGCCGGCGCCGAGGCCGAGACGCTGATGGTCCCCACCGGCGAGTCGGCGGCGGCCGGCGCCCCCGGTCTCGAAGTGCTGCGCTTCGAAGAGCCGCCGGCGCTCGAGCCGCAGCCGCCGCTGGCGCTCGCCGCTCCGCCGCCCGCCACGGTGCCGCCACCGGCGGCGGCCGGCGCCGGCGACGGCTCGCCAGCGGCCAGCCCCGCCGAGAGCGCCACGGAGCCGCCGCCCGCGACCGGCGCCCGCCCGCTCGCCTGGCTCGGTCTCTGGCTGATGGTGGCCGTCGCCACCCTGGCCCTGCTGCTGGTCATCGTCTAGTCGGGCCTCCGGCTCTGCTACGATCCGCGGCCTGTTGGCTGCCGCGATCAAGACCGCGCGGGACAGCGCCCCGGACGGCCGGGTGCGCCGGTGGACTGCGCGCCTCGGCCGGCCGGCGGCGATCGCGCTGATCGCCGCGCTCGCCGCCTGCGCGGGGCCGCCGGCGCCGGCGCCTTCGGGCGACCAGGCGCTCGCCGAGCGGGCCGCCCGGCTCGCCCGTGAGCTGATCCTGGTCGACACCCACGTCGATCTGCCCTACCGGCTGAACAAGCAGTGGGAGGACGTCTCCGTCCGCACGCCCGGCGGCGACTTCGACTACGAGCGGGCGCGGGCCGGCGGGCTCGACGCGCCCTTCATGTCGATCTACGTGCCCGCCAGCTATCAGGAGACGGGCGGCGCCAAGGAGCTCGCCGACCGGCTGATCGACATGGTCGAGGACCTCGAGCGCCGCTGGCCCGACCGCTTCGCCGTGGCCCGCTCGGCGGCCGACGTGCGGCGGCAGTCCGCCGCCGGCCTGATCTCGCTGCCGATGGGGATGGAGAACGGGGCGCCGATCGAGGACGACCTCGGCAACCTGGAGCACTTCTGGCGGCGCGGCATCCGCTACGTCACGTTGACCCACTCCGAGAACAACCAGATCTGTGACTCCTCCTACGCCGAGGAGCGGCGGTGGGGGGGGCTGAGCCCGTTCGGCCGGCAGGTGGTCGCCGAGATGAACCGCCTGGGGATCATGATCGACGTTTCGCATCTCTCGGACGCGACCGTCGATCAGGTGCTCGAGCTGTCGGCGGCGCCGGTCATCGCCTCGCACTCCTCGTGCCGGGCGTTCACCCCGGACTGGGAGCGCAACCTGGACGACGAGCGGATCCGCCGCCTGGCCGCCGCCGGCGGCGTGATCCACGTCAACTTCGGCTCCGCCTTCCTGACCGCGGAGGCCAACCGGCAGTCGCAGGCCCTGTGGGAGAGCTTCGGCGCCTACAAGGACGAGCACGGGCTGGCCGACGACGATCCCGCGGCCGACGCCTATCTCGAGCAGCTCAAGCGCGAGAACCCGATGTCGCTGGCCGACGTCACCGACGTGGCCGACCACATCGATCACGTGGTCGCCCTGGTCGGGGTCGACCACGTCGGGCTGGGCTCCGATTTCGACGGGGTGGGGGAGACCACGCCGACCGGGCTCGAGGACGTCTCTTTCTACCCCAATCTGCTGCGGGCGCTCCTCGAGCGCGGTTACGACGAGGAGGACCTGCGCAAGATCTGCGGCGAGAACACGCTGCGGGTGTGGGAGGAGGTCGAGGCGGTGGCGCGGCGGCTCTAGCAGGCTGCTAGGCTGGGGTCTGAGCGCCCCGCCGCGGCGGCTCAGCCGTCGGTCCCGGCCGGCCGCTCTTCGATCCAGCGGTCGACCTGCCGCCCCAGCAGCGCCAGCGGCATCTCGCCGCTGCCCAGCACCACGTCGTGGAAGGCGCGGAGGTCGAACCTCTCGCCGAGGCGCTCGCGGGCGCGCCGCCGCAGCTCGAGGATCTCGAGCTGGCCCACCTTGTAGGCGCAGGCCTGCCCGGGCGACACGATGTAGCGCTCGATCTCGGCGACCACGTCGGTCTCGGGCATGCCGGTGGCGGCCAGCATGTAGTCGATGGCCTGCCGGCGGGTCCAGCGCTGGGCGTGGATCCCGGTGTCGACGACCAGCCGGGCGGCCCGGAAGAGCTGGCCGGTGAGGTAGCCAAGGCGGTCGAACGGGTCCTGCTGGTAACCCTCCTCGGCGGCCAGCCGCTCGGCGTACAGCGCCCAGCCCTCGCTGTAGGCGGTAAACGGGATGACGCGGCGGAAGAAGGGCACGCCGGTCAGCTCCTGGGCGATCGAGCCCTGGAAGTGGTGCCCCGGTACCGCCTCGTGGTAGGCCAGGGTGCGCATCCCGAAGCGCGGGATCTCCTTGACGCTGCGCAGGTTGATGAAGAACTTGCCCGGCTCGGAGCGGTCGAGCGGCGCCCCCTGGTAGTAGGCGCCGGGGGCGGTGGTCTGCTTGAACTCGGGGACCCGCTCGACCTTCACGCCTACGGTCGGGCGGAGGCCGAAGAGACGGTCCATGCCGGCGTCGATCTCGTCGATGATCGCCTGGAAGTCGTCGATGATCCGCCGCCGGCCCTCCTGGTCGTCGGAGTAGAGGAAGCGGGGCTCCTCGTTGAGGGCGTTCATGGTCGCCGCCAGGTCGTCGGTCGGGTCGCCCTGGGAAGCCAAGATCTCGAGCATCTCGGCCTGGATCGCCGCGACCTCGGCCAGGCCCAGGCGGTGGATCTCGTCGGCGCTCATCCCGGTGGTGGTGTGGTGGCGCAGCGTCCAGGCGTAGAACGCCTCGCCGTCGGGGAGCTTCCAGACCCCGTCGTCGTCGGTGGCGATCCCGGCCTGGCCGGCGAAGAAGTCGATCAGCCGCCGGTAGGCCGGGTAGACGACGTCGGTCAGTTCGCGCTCGAGGCGCGCCAGCAGCGCGGTGCCGCGCGCGCTCTCGGCCTCGCCCAGCCCGGCCAGCTTGCCGCGCAGATGGGCGTAGAGCAGGTGGTCGGCGGGCGGCGGCGCGATGAAGCCGCGCATCTCTTCGAGCACCCGCTCGATGACGAAGCGGGGCGGCACGATCCCCATCTCTTCGCGCAGCCGCAGGTCCTCGAGCACCTGGTCGAAGGCGGTGCCGAACTTGGCGACCCGGGTCACGTACTGGCGGGCGCCGCGCAGGTCGTCGACCCGGTGGGTGTTGATCATGAAGTCGGGCAGGTCGCTCTGGATGCCAAAGAGCTGGTTGACCGGATAGCCGTGGAACAGGTAGCGATTGCCCTCCTGGGCGTCGGCCAGGAACCACTCGAGGACGTCGAAGGACAGCCGGCCGGCCTCGTCGAGCGAGTCGCGGTCGTAGCTCCGCAGGGTGGCGAGCTGGTGGTCCAGCCACCGCGCCTCGCGGCGCGCGAACTCGACCGACTGGTCGTCGAGGTCGTCGTTGTGGAACTGGAGCCCCAGCGGCTCCAGGATCCGCATCGAGGACAGCATCTGCGGGTGACGCAGCGCGAACTGGAGAAAGACCCGGGCGTAGAAGTGGTCGATCGACCACGGCTTGAGCCACCAGGTGGGCACCAGGAAGGCGAGGGCGGCGAGCAGCAGGACGACGGCGCCGATCAGCGCCAGGCGCGCGAGTCGTTTCATGGGATCTCCTCCGAGAGCCGGTTGCTCTTCCCGTCGCGTCCTACGGAGGACCGCGGCGAGAAGTTCCGCCCTACGCCTGGTTGGCGACGTCGATGGTGCCGATGTAGGGCAGGGTGCGGTACCGGTCGGCGTAGTCGAGACCGTAGCCCACCACCCAGACGTCGGGGATGTCGAACCCGAGGTAGTCCAGGTCGACCGGCACCTGGAGCCGCGACGGCTTGCGCACCAGCGCGCGGGTCTTGACCGAGGCCGGCCGGCGCGCCTTCAGCAGGCGGGTCAGGTAGTCGAGGGTGTGGCCGGTGTCGACGATGTCCTCGACCACCAGCACGTGCTTGCCGCCGACGTCGGAGCGCAGGTCCATGATCAGCCGCACCCGGCCGGCCACGTCGCCGTCGGGATAGCTCGACAAGGCGATGAAGTCGGCCCGCCGCGGCACCGTCAGGCGGCGCGACAGATCGGCCAGGAAGATGAAGGCGCCGCGCAGCACCCCCACCAGGTAGAGCTCATCGACCGCCCGGTAGTCCTCGGAGATCTGCGCCGCCAGCTCGTCGACCCGCCGGGCGATCTGCTCTTCACCGAGCAGGACCGGGGGCGCCGTCACGCCGGCAGCCGCTCGGCCCGGTTGCGGTAGAGCTGGCGATCGACCACCGCCGCCATCGCCTCGACGTCGAGGTCGCGACCCAGGAAGTCGCGGATCCGGGTCGCCTCCGCCGCCGGCTCGTCGAGCACCCGGCGGTAGTCGAGCTCCAGGGACTCGAACCACGGCCGGTGCTTGAGCAGGTAGGCGGCGCGCCACAGGTCGCCCTCGAACAGCTCCATCATCCGCTCGTCGGTGGCGTCGGCGCTCTCGCCGCGGCGGGCCAGCATCTTGGCCTGCGAGGCCAGCACCTCGCGCAGGTCGCGGCGCATCAGCAGGACCCGATAGTTGTTGTCGGCCGGCAGCTCCTTGAGCAGGTAGGAGATGATCTTGATCGCCTTGCCGCGGGCCGCCGCCAGCCAGTTCCAGTCGGTCTCCTTTGCCAGTTCCTTGACCCGCTCCAGCTCGAAATAGCCCTTGGGGTTGTCCTCGTCGGCGGTGCGGACGCCGTCGACCACCAGCTGCATGCCGCTGGCCTCGAGCATCTTCATGGTCATCGAAGTGCCCGACCGCGGCAGCCCCGAGACCACCACGATGGGCTCACCGAAACGGGCCCGGCGATAGATGCGGCGCAGGTTCGGTGCCATCCTCCAGCCTCGTGCGTTATGATAGCAATCCTCGCCTCGACGCCCCGCGTCACGACGTACCGCGGGCACCCCCTCGGAATGAGTTTCACGACCTCGCAGCGCCGACAGGAGAGGAACGCCCTGTTCGCCCGTGCCGGCGGCGGGCGCCGGGCGGGCCTGCTGACGGCCGCCCTGGTGCTGGCGTCGGCCGTGCCGGCCGCCGCCTACGTCGGGCCGGGCGCCGGCTTCGCCCTGCTGTCGTCGTTCCTGGTCGTCTTCACCACCCTGGTGCTGGCGCTGGTGGCGCTGCTGGCCTGGCCCTTTCGCACCCTGTGGCGGCTGGTGCGGCGCGGGCGGCGGCCGAAGCCGCTGATAAGGCGGCTGATCGTCGTCGGTCTGGACGGCCAGGATCCGCGGCTGACCGACCGCTTCCTGGCCGCCGGCAAGCTGCCCAACTTCCGCAAGCTGGCGGACGAGGGCTGCTATCACCCGCTCGAGACCACCTATCCGTCGGTGTCGCCGGTCGCCTGGTCGTCGTTCAGCACCGGCACCCGCCCCGGCAAGCACAACATCTTCGACTTCCTGGACCGCGACCGCCGCACCTATCTGCCGCTGCTGTCCTCGACCCACATCGGCAGCGTCGACCGCTTCCTCAAGCTCGGCCGCTACCGCGTCCCGCTGGGCCGTCCCGAGCTGCGGCTGCTGCGCCGCTCCAAGCCGTTCTGGACGATCCTCGGCGAGCACCGGATCTGGAGCACGGTGCTGCGGGTGCCCATCACCTTCCCGCCGGACCGCTTCTACGGCGCCCAGCTGTCGGCGATGTGCGTCCCCGACCTGTTGGGGACCCAGGGCACCTTCCTGCTCTACACCACGCGGCCGGCGGCCGGGAAGTTCAAGGAGGGCGGCCTGCGCATCCCGCTGGAGCGCAACGGGGGGCGGTTCGAGACCCGGCTCCAGGGGCCTGAGAACTCGTTCGTGGCCGGCAACCCGCCGCTCGAGATTCCGATGACCATCGAGCCCGACGCGGCCGGCGGGCGGGCCACGGTGCGTCTCGACGGCGAGGCCGTCGAGCTCGAGCGCGGCAAGCTGTCGGACTGGGTGCCGCTGTCGTTCAAGGCGGCGCCCGGCGTCAAGGTCTCGGGGCTGTGCCGGATGCAGCTCACCGAAGCCGGCGAGCACCTGTCGCTGTACGTCACGCCGCTCAACATCGATCCCGAGAAGCCGGCGATGCCGATCTCGCACCCGTCCTACTACGCCACCTATCTGGCCAAGCGAATCGGTCCCTACGCCACTCTGGGGCTGGCCGAGGACACCTGGGCGCTCAACGAGGGCGTGGTGGACGACCGCACCTTCCTGACCCAGACCTACGACGTCGACCGCGAGCGCGAGGAGATGTTCTTCGCCGCCATGGACCGGCTGCGGAGCGGCTGCCTGGTCTGTGTCTTCGACGCCACCGACCGCATCCAGCACATGTTCTGGCGCTATCTGGAAGAGGGCCACCCGGCGGCCCGCCGGACCGGCGGCGCGTCCTCCGGAGACGGCGAGCAGCGCGACGCCATCGAGCGGCTCTACGAGCACAACGACGCCCTGGTCGGCCGGGTGATGGAGCGGCTGCGCGAGGGCGACCTGCTGATGGTCCTCTCCGACCACGGCTTCACCTCGTTCCGGCGCGGCGTCAACCTCAACGCCTGGCTGCTGGCCAACGGCTATCTGGCGCTGCGCGAGGGCGCCGACGGCACGGCCGAATGGCTGCGCGAGGTGGACTGGTCGCGGACCCGCGCCTACGCGCTGGGGCTTACCGGAATGTTCCTCAACCTCGAGGGCCGCGAGGCCGAGGGGATCGTCACGCCCGGCGAGGAGGCGGCGCGCCTGCGCGCTGAGATCGCCGAGCGCCTCAGCGGCTTGCGCGACGAGGAGGCGGATGAAGTCGGGATCAACGAGGTGTTCGACACCGCCGCCGTCTATCGCGGACCGTACAAGGGCAACGCCCCCGACCTGCTGATCGGCTACAACCACGGCTACCGCACCTCCTGGGACTGCGCCACCGGGGTGGTGGCCGGCCCGGTCTTCGAGGACAACGTCAAGGCCTGGAGCGGCGACCACTGCGTCGACCCGCGGCTGGTGCCGGGCGTCTTCTTCTGCAACGCGCCGATCGACCGCGACGATCCGGCGCTGATCGACGTCGCCCCCAGCGCCCTCGAGCTGTTCGGTCTGCGGCCGCCGCCGCACATGGACGGCAAGGGGCTGTTCGAGGGCGCGCCGCGGGGTCTGGGAAGCAAAGCGAGCCCGCGAAAGAAAGCGAACACAGCCGGCGCGGCGGCGCCGGGCAAGCAGGGAAAGAAGCGAAAGGGAGACGGCGGATGACCGATCGATCCAACCGACGGCAGGGGAGCATCCGGGCGGCGAGTCGGGCGCGCTGGCGGCTGCCGGTCATGGCGGTGCTGGCGATCCTGGGCGCGGCGGGCATGGCGGCGCTCTCCTGCGCCGGCGGCGCCGCCTCAACGGCGGCCGGCCAGCGGGTCATCGTCCTCGGCTTCGACGGCATGGACCACGAGGTCGTGCGCCGGCTGATGGCCGAGGGCCGGTTGCCCAACATGCGCAAGCTGGCCGAGCGCGGGAGCTTCGCGCCGCTCGAGACCTCGGTGCCGCCGCAAAGCCCGGTGGCCTGGTCCAACTTCATCACCGGCATGGACTCCGGAGGGCACGGCATCTTCGACTTCGTCCACCGCGATCCGGCGACCATGCTGCCGTACCTGTCGACCAGCCGCACCGAGGCCCCCGACCGCTTCCTCGAGCTGGGCCGCTGGCAGGTGCCGCTTTCGGCCGGCAAGGTGGAGCTGCTGCGCCACGGCAAGCCGTTCTGGCAGGCGCTCGAGGAGCACGGCGTGGAGACCACCATCGTCCGCATGCCGGCCAACTTCCCGCCCTCGGGCGAGGCCACCCGCGAGCTGTCGGGGATGGGGACCCCCGATCTGCTGGGTACCTCCGGCACCTTCTCGTTCTACACCTCGGAGCTGTTCGCCTTCCAGGGGCAGGACGTCACCGGCGGCAACGTCTACGAGGTCTACCCCTACGAGGGCAGGGTCGAGGCCAGCCTCCACGGTCCCGACAACCCGTTCCGCAAGGAAAAGGAGAAGGTGGAGCTGCCGTTCACCGTGTTCATCGACCCGGCCGAGCCGGTGGTCAAGCTGGAGGTCGGGGGCGAGGAGCTGGTGCTGGCGGTCGGGGAGTGGAGCGACTGGATGGCGGTGGACTTCCCGCTGGCGCCCACCCAGAGCCTGCGCGCCGCGGTGCGGTTCTACTTGAAGCAGGCCCACCCCGAGCTCGAGCTCTACGCCTCGCCGCTCAACATCGACCCGCTGGCGCCGGCGATGCCGATCTCGACGCCGGGCTCGTGGGCCGCCGATCTGGCCGAGGGCACCGGCGGCCGCTACTACACGCAGGAGATGCCGGAGGACACCAAGGCGCTGTCGAACGGCGTGTTCACCACCGAGGAGTTCCTGGCCCAGGCGCGGATCACCGGCGAGCAGTTCATCGACCAGTACTGGTGGGTCCTCGACCGCTTCGAGCGCGGGCTGCTGTTCTACTACTTCGGCAACCTGGACCAGACCTCGCACATGATGTGGCGGGCGATGGACCCGGAGCACCCGGCCTACGACCCCGAGAAGGACGGACCGTTCGCCGGCGAGATCGAGAGGATCTACGAGCAGCTCGACGGCGTGGTCGGCCAGACCCTCGAGCGGATGGGCGAGGACACCCTGCTGGTGGTGATGTCGGACCACGGTTTCACCAGCTGGCGGCGCGCCTTCCACCTCAACAGCTGGCTCCGGGACAACGGCTACGTGGTGCTCAAGGACCCGCGACGGAGGGACGATCCGGGGCTGTTCCTCAACGTCGACTGGACGCGGACGCGGGCCTACGCGCTGGGTCTCAACGGCCTCTATCTCAACCTCCAGGGTCGCGAGAGCCGCGGCATCGTTCCCCCCGGCGAGCGGCAAGCGCTGATGGAGGAGATCGCCGGCAAGCTGCTCGAGGTGATCGACCCGGCGACCGGCCAGCCGGCGATCACCAGGGTCTACCGCCGCGAGCAGGTCTACCGCGACCGCGGGCAGCTCGAGATCGGTCCCGACCTGCTGGTCGGCTACGCCAAGGGCACCCGCGGCTCCAACCAGTCGGCGCTCGGCGAGTTCCCGCCCGAGGTGATCGTCGACAACGACGAGCCGTGGAGCGGCGACCACTGCATGGACCACGAGGCGGTGCCCGGCATCCTGCTGACCAGCCGGCCGCTGGCCCGGCCGGCCGCCAGCCTCAAGGAGCTGGCGGCGTCGATCCTGGCCGAGTTCGGGGTCGGCGGGTTTCCGGCCGCGGCGGCCGGCTAGCCGCAGCCGGCGGCCTTCGTAGAGGACCGAGATTCGGAGACGACAATGTTCGGAAAGAAATCAGTCAAGCTCGAGGCGGAGCTGGTGGCCAAGGTCAAGCGCTACGCCGACATCGCCGGCTACTCGTCGGTCGAGGAGTTCATCACCCACGCCCTCGACAAGGAGCTGGCCAAGCTGGAGGACGCGGACTCCGAGGAGGAGATCCGCAAGCGGCTGCAGGGGCTGGGCTACATCTCGTAGCCGCACCCGGGTGCGCGGTCCATCGTTGCGATGCGCTTGCTGAATCTCCTGGTGGGGACCCTCGTCGACGGTCTCCTGTGGCCGTTTCGCGGTCTGCCGCCGCTGGCCGGGCTGACCGTGGTCTCGCTGCTGACCGCGATCGGCATGCTGCTGGTCTTCAAGGCCACCTCCGATCAGCCGGGACTCGAGGCGGTCAAGCGCCGCATCCACGCCTGCCTTTTCGAGATCCGGCTGTTCAACGACGACCTGCGGGCGATCCTCAGGGCCCAGCTCGAGATCCTGCGCCACAACCTGCGCTACTTCCGGCTGTCGCTGGTGCCGCTGGTGTGGATCCTGCCGCCGCTGGTGCTGGTGGTCGCGCAGCTCCAGGCCCACTACGGCTACCGGGGGCTCGAGCCCGGGCAGGCGGTGCTGCTCTCGGTGGAGCTGGAGAAGGCACCGGCCGACAGCCCGCGGCCGGCGGTCGCGGTCGAGCTGCCGGCCGGGCTCGAGCTCGAGACGCCGGGGGTCTGGATCCCGTCGCGGGGCGAGCTCACCTGGCGGCTGGCCGCCGAGCGTCGGGGCGACTTCGAGCTGGCGGTCGAGATCGGCGGCCAGCGCTTCCAGAAGCGCGTGCGCGCCTCGGAGCGGGCGGTCCGCCGCTCGCCGCGGCGCCATCTGGGCGGCTTCGTGGACCAGCTGCTCTATCCCAGCGAGCCGCCGCTGCCGGCCGATGGACCGGTCAAGGCGATCCGCGTCGCCTACCCCGAGGACCCGGTGGTGGCCTTCATGCCCCGATGGATGTGGATCTACTTCCTGCTCGCCGTGGTCTTCGCCTTCGTGCTCCGCAGACGCTTTGGCGTGACCATCTGACGCCGACGGTCCGCGGGCCTGTTCGCGAAGTCCGCCCCAGGAGGGACCGGCCGCCTCGAGGGCGGCCGGCGCGGGGTTGGGGGGCGGGGGACTGGCGGGGGTCAGGCCCGGAGGCACCGGGCCGGAGAGAGCCGTCGTCCGATCCGTTTCCCGAGGGAGGAAGGTCGATCGGTCATGGCGTCACTTTGCGGCAGCAAGCCAGGTGCCAGCCGTTTCGCCGCGAGGTGCCACCCACTTGGTGCGGGGGACGCGGATTTGCAGGGGAATCCTCGTAACCCTCGATTTCTCAATATTATAGGTTGACTTCACGGACGATCGTTGGCGGGGTTGCAGGGGTCTTTCAGGCCCGCGGACCGGGCCCTGCGGTCATGGACGTTGCCAATTTGTTGTCGTCCGGGAGTTCCAAAAATTGGAGGCGGGTCCGGTGGCCGAATTGCGGTCGGGGACCCGCGGCCGTCCACTAGAATCCGCCCCAGCGTCCCCACTTAGGTGCCTACGCCCGAGCGATGACCGACTACGATCCCTCGCGACCGATTCCGATCGAATCGAAGCGCGTGCCGCTGGAGCGCGAGGTGGCGCTGCAGTTCCAGAACTTCAGCGGCTTCATCCACCAGTACTCGCACAACATCTCGATGGGCGGGATCTTCATCAAGTCGGTCGATCCGCGCCCGGCCGGCAGTCTGTGCCGGCTCGAGTTCCGGCTCGCCGACGGCTACAAGCTGATCGAAGGGCGGGGCGAGGTGATCTGGGTGCGCGACCGGGACGAGAGCCCGGAGCGCCCCGCGGGGATGGGGATCCGCTTTCTGGAGCTCGAGCCCGAGAGCCAGCGGCTGATCCGGCGCATGGTGGAAGAGCACGAGCGAAAGGGCGGCAAGCCGTTCGACGTCGACCGGGTCCCCCGGGGGGCAGAGGAGGCTCCGCCGGCCTCGCCACCGCCGCCCGCTTCGACGAGCGGCCCGCCGGGCGACGGGGCCGCCGAACCGGCCGCCCCGGAGGCGGGCACCCCGGAGGCCGGCGCGTCGGAGGTTGGCACCCCCGAGGCTGGCGGCACGGGCGGCGCAGCGAAGGCGCCCGCCCTCGCGACCGGCAAGTTCCAGCTGCCCGATCTCGACGAGAAGACCTCGACGCCCGGCGGGCTCGGGCCGCCGCTGCTCGAGCCCTCGCCCGGCCCGGTGGTCGCTGGCCCGGCCCCCGCCGCGGTCTCCGGCGGCACCGCCTCGGTCGGCCGCCGTCGCGGTCGGCGGGCGGTGCTGGTCGGCCTCGTGCTGGCCGCCGTAGCCGGTGCGGGCGCCTATGTCTGGGTGGAGCGGCCGGAGCTCCTGGGGCTCGGAGGGACGGATCTCGCTCGAACCCCGGCCGCCGGCCCGGAGCCGCCCGCCGTCGCCGACGGCTCGACGCCCGCCCGCGGGCGTCCCGCGGCCCCGCCGAGCGGAGCGGCGGAGAGCCTCCCCGCGGAAGACGACGCCGCGCCGGCGGGCGAAGGCGAGGCCGCCACCGGGGGAGTCGGCAGTAGGGGAGCCGGCCCTGCGGGGGCCGCCCGCGAGCCCGAAGGACCGGCCGAAGAGACCGCCGCGGAGACGGCGCCAGAGGAGCCGCCGTTGGGCCCGGCGGTCCCTCCGGCGGCGGCGGGCACCGGGACGGGAGCGGTCGCCACCGAACCACCGGCCGCCGCCGGTCCGTCGTCCGGTCTCGGTGTCCTCGAGCGGGTCACCTGGCGCCGCGAAGACGCCTGGCTGGTGGTCGAGCTGACCACCGCGGGCGAGGTGACCCCGGCCTCCTTCGTCTCGACGCGGCTCGAGGGGACCGCCGAGTCGCGCCACCTGGTCCGGCTGCTGGGGATCGGGGAGCCGTTCCGCAGCTCGGCCCTGAACGTCGGCGAGCCCGAGCTGCGCCGCATCCGGACCGGCCACCACCCCGGATCCGGCGGCGGCGAGCTGCACGTGGTGTTGGACCTGGCGCGGCCCCGGGTCGAGGTCGCCCGCGCCGAGACCGCCGGCCGCACCCTGCGGCTCTACCTGGCCGCCGCCCCGGGTGGTTAGGTTGCCTCGCCGGGCGGGCTCGGACAGAATAGGTCGATGTGCGGGGCCGCCCGGCGGCGGCCCACGGAGTGCGAATCCATGGCTTCCATCGACGCCAACAACTGCCGTCCGGGGACCAAGCTGCTGCTCGGCGGCGAGCTCTACACGGTGCTCGAGCGGGCCCACCACAAGCCCGGCAAGGGCGGCGCCTTCGTGCGCTTCAAGCTCAAGGGCATCGTCAGCGGCAAGGTGATCGACCACACCGTGCGGGCCGGCACCCGGATGGAAACGGCCGCCGTCATCACCCAGCCGATGCAGTACCTCTATCAGCAGGGAGACAACTACGTCTTCATGCACACGGAGACCTACGAGCAGCTCACCGTGCCGGACGAGCTGATCGGCTTCGCCGCCCAGTTCCTGGTCGAGAACGCCGAAGCCCAGGTCACCATGTACGAGGGCCGGCCGATCGGCGTCCAGCTGCCCCAGAAGATGGAGTTCGAGGTCACCGAGACCATCGACGACGCGGCCCGCGGCAACACCGCGACCAGCGCCACCAAGGAGGCCAAGCTGGAGACCGGACTGGTCGTGCAGGTGCCGCTGTTCATCAAGACCGGAGATCGCGTCCGCGTGTCGACCGACGACGGCGCCTACCTCGAGCGTGCGGGTTGAGGCCGCCGCCCACCCCTCCATCCGAGACCACTGCATGAGCCCTGCAGCGAGCGCGGCCCGCCGGCCGGCGGTCGACCCGCCCCGACGGCGTCAGGGGGGCGGGCACAGATGCCGGACCCGCCACGGGCCGCCTGCCAGAGGTTCCGGCCCAGGGCATTTGCGCGTGTCCCCCATCTGGGCGCTGCTCTTGATGCTGGCGGCCCCCTGGCCGCTCGCTGCCGCCGAGGCCGACGGCTGGTCGCGGCTGACCAGCGCCAACTTCACGCTGCTCAGCAACGCCGACCCGGCGGCGGCGGCCGGCGTCGCCGTCGGCCTCGAGCGGTTCCGGGCCGCTTTCGCCAGCCTCGCCCCCGAGCTCGAGCTGCGCTCGCCGGTGCCGATGAAGATCTTCGTCTTCCGCGACGCGGCGGCCTACGCCCCCTACAAGACGGCGGCCGACGGCGAAGGCGCCCGGATCCTCGGCCAGTTCCTCAGCCACCCCGACGCCGCCTACATCACCCTCGACGGCGGCGCCGCGGCGGTCGACGCGCTGACGCTGATCCACCACGAGTTCGTCCACCACGTCATGCGGGCCAGCCTGCCGCGGGTGCCGCTATGGCTCCACGAGGGGCTGGCCGAGTACTACAGCACCTTCGGGACCGACGGCCGCTTCGCCTACCTCGGCGAGCCGGTGGCGCGCCACCTGGCCTGGCTGGAGCGCCACCAGGAGCTGGGGCTGGAGGAGGTGCTGGCCGAGAGCGCCGGGCACCGGAGCGGGCGCCAGGAGCGCGGACACGGCCCGCTGCAGCAGGCCGGCCGCTTCTACGCCGTCTCCTGGGCGCTGACCCACTATCTGCTGAGCGGCGACGAGGGGCGGCTGGCCGGTATGGCCGAGCTGCTGGTCCGCCTGCACGACGGCGAGGACGGCGTCGCCGCCTTCGCGGCCGCCTTCGAGCAGTCGCCCCGCGAGCTGGAGCGGGAGCTGCGCCGCTATCTGCTGGCCGGCGGGCTCGCCCCGGCGGCCCTGCCCCTGGGCCGGCTGGGCGTGGTCGAGTCGGTGGGCGTCGAGCCGGCGCCCCCGGCCGAGGTGCTGGTCGAGCTGGGCGGGCTGCTGGCCCACGCCGGGCGGACCGAGGCGGCCGAGGCCCATCTGCGGCGCGCTCTGGACCTCCAGCCCGAGCTGGCGCGCGCCTACGCCTGGCTGGGCCACATACGGGCCCGCGAGGGCCGCCAACCGGAGGCCGAGGCGCTGTTCGCACGGGCCCTCGAGCTGGGGGCCGGCGACGCCCTCAGCTTCGTGCTCTACGGGCGGCACCTGCTGGCCGTCGCCGAGACGGCGAGCGAGCCCGAGGAGCGGCGCCGGACGGCGACCGCCGCCCGCACCGTGCTGGCGGTGGCGACCGAGCTGGCCCCCGACTTCGCCGAGGCGCGGGCGCTGCTGGGCTACGCGCAGCTCCTCGAAGGGGGGGACCCGGCGGCCGGGCTGGCCGAGATGACGGCGGCCCGCGAGCGGCTGCCGGGACGCATGGACCTCGCCTTCCACCAGCTCCAGCTCCATCTGCGGCTGGGGGAGAGCGACCGCGCCCGGGGGCTGCTCGAGGGCGTCCTCGAGCCGCTGGCCGACCCGGAGCTGACCGTCCAGGCCCGTGAGGCGATCGAGCGCAGCGCGTTGCTGCTGGAGGCCAACCAGGCGCTCCGCCAGGGGCGGGTCGAGCGGGCGCTCGAGCTGATCGACCACGCCATCGCGGTGACCAGCGACGACGGGCTGCGCGACGCCATGGAGGACCGGCGGCGCGACCTCGAGCGGCGGTCGGGAGGGCGCTGACCGTGGTCCACCGCGCCATCCCGCAGCACACCGTCGCCGGGGCCGACCAGGGCTTCGAGGCCCTCGGTCTGAGCGCGCCGGTGCTGGACTGCCTGCGCCGCCTCGGCTTCGAGCGTCCGACCCCGATCCAGGCCGCGGTGCTGCCGCCGGCGCTGGCCGGCCGTGACCTGGTGGGGCTGGCCGAGACCGGCTCGGGCAAGACCGCCGCCTTTGGCCTGCCGGTGGTCGAGAGCCTGGCCCGGCGGCCCGGGACCCACGCGCTGATCCTGTCGCCGACGCGTGAGATCGCGCTCCAGAGCCTGGCCTTCGTCGAGGTCGTCGGCGCCGCCCACGGGCTCGAGACGGTGTGCGTGATCGGCGGCGTCCGCTTCAAGCCCCAGATCGACGGCCTGCGCCGCGGCGTCGAGCTGGTGCTCGCCACCCCGGGGCGGCTGCTGGACCACCTGCGCCGCGGCAACGCCCGCTTCGACCGGGTGCGCGAGGTGGTGATCGACGAGGCCGACCACATGCTCGACCTCGGCTTCCTGCCCCAGATCAACGCCGTCTTCGAGGCGCTGCCGGCCGAGCGGCGGACGATGATGTTCTCGGCCACCATGCCCGACGGAGTGGCGCGGCTGGCGGCGCGCTTCCTTCGCGACCCGGTGCGGGTCGACCTGCGCCCCGAGGGCCGGGTGGCGGAGGGCATCCGTCATCGCCTCTACCTGGTCGACCGCGACGACAAGAAGCCGTGTCTGCTCGCGCTCGCCCGCGGCGAGCCCGGCAGCATGCTGGTCTTCATGCGCCGCAAGGTGGACGCCGAGTGGGCCTGCCGCCAGCTCGAGCTGGAGGGCCATCCGGTGGAGCGCATCCACTCCGACCGCACCCAGGGGCAGCGGGTGCGGGCGCTCGACGGTTTCCGCGAGGGCGAGCACCGCATCCTGGTGGCGACCGACATCGCCGCCCGCGGCCTCGACATCCCGCGCATCCGGCACATCGTCAACTTCGACCTGCCGGCCACCGTCGAGGACTACGTCCACCGCGCCGGCCGCACCGCCCGCGGCAAGGCCGAGGGGCTGGTCTCCACCATCGCCACCTGGCGCGACAAGTCGATGGTGCGCGACATCGAGCTGGCTCTCGGTGAGAAGCTGGAGCGCTCGACCGCCCCCGGCGTCGAGCCCTACGTCGAGCTCAACCGTGGCCCACGCCGCCGCATCCGGCGCCGGCTGCTGTAGGGCGCTCCCGCTCTCCTGCGGACCCGCCGGTGAGCGACCCCGAGCTGCTGATCGACGGGCCGCCGCGGGCGCCGCTCACCCTGCTGCTGGCGCACGGCGCCGGGGCCGGCATGGAGACCCCGTTCATGGCCGCGATGGCGGCCGGCGTCGCCGCCGCTGGCTTCCGGGTGGCCCGCTTCGAGTTCCCCTACATGCGGCGGCGCCGCCAGACCGGCAAGCGGGGCGCCCCCGACCGCCGACCGGTGCTGGAGCAGGCCTTCCGCGACGCCGTGGCCGCCGCCGGCGATCCCGCCCGCGTGGTGGTCGGCGGCAAGTCGATGGGGGGCCGCATCGCCAGCTACGTCGCCGACGCCGCCGGCGTTCGCGGTCTGGTCTGTCTGGGCTATCCGTTCCACCCGCCGGGGCGGCCCGAGGTGCTGCGGACCTCCCATCTGCGCGACCTGCGGACCCCGACCCTCGTCCTCCAGGGCACCCGCGACCCCTTCGGCCGCCCCGAGGAGGTCGCCCGCTACGAGCTCGCGCCCTCGATCCGCGTGGTCTGGATCGAGGACGGCGACCACTCCTTCAAGCCCCGCAAGAGCTCGGGCCGCACCGCCGCCGGCAACCTCGAGGAGGCGGTGACGGCGGTGACGCAGTTCCTGGCGTCTTTAGGCTGACCGCTCGCTCATCGCGGCTCGAGCAGGTCCGAGAGCTCGCTGCCGGGCTGGACCTCGCGGGGCTCCTCGCCGCGGGCGAAGAGCTTGGCGCCGCCGTCGCCGAGCAGGACGATCGAGGCGCCGCGGACCCGGAGCATGGCGGTCTCGCGCAGCGCGATCACCGGCCCCGGGTTCTCCTCCAGGTACTCGGCGAGCCGCTGGTCGCGGGTCTCGCCCATGTGGGTGGAGCCGGGGTCGGGGTCCAGGTAGTGGGGGTTGAGCTGGAAGCCCACCAGGCCGAGGGCGTCGAGCGACGGCGGCTCGACGATCGGCATGTCGTTGGTGGTCCGCACCGTCGGGCAGGCGACGTTGGAGCCGGCGCTGGTGCCGAGGTAGGGCAGTCCGTCCAGCACCCGCCGCCGGAGGGGCCCGATGAGCCGGCGGGAGGCCAGTGCCGCGAGCAGCCGGAAGGTGTTGCCGCCGCCGATGAAGACGCCTGCGGCCGCGGCCAGCGCCGCCGCCGGGTCGGTGGCGCGGTGAATCGAACCGAGCTCGAGGCCGAGCTCGGCGAAGCGAGCCCGCGCCCGGCCGGCGTAGCCGTCCAGGTCGTGGAGCGCCCAGGGCACGAACAGCAGCGGGCCGCCGGCGCCGGCGAACAACTCCCGCACCTCGTGCTCGCAGTGGTCCAGGTAGCCGCGGCCGTGGACCCGCGAGCTGCTGACCAGCAGGAGTCGGCGCGTGGCGCTCATCGGCGGCGGGTCATCCGGCGGCGGCCGCCGGGAAGCGCTCGTCCTGCTTGATCCGGCGGCCGTGCCAGAGGTGGCGCCGGGCGTGGGCGGCGAGCACCGCGAAAGCGGCGCCCAGCCGCAACCGCAGCAGGGGCGACACGGGGGAGACCACCCGGATCCGGTGTGGGTCGAGCCGGCCGGTGGCGGCGAGCCGCTCGATCACCTGCTCCTGGAGCGCCAGGAACCGGTCCAGCTCATCGCCGCTGGGGCCGGAGGCCGCCCCGGAGGCCGCCCGGGCGGCCGGCATAAACGCCGCCGGTGCCTTGAGGCGCCGTTTCGGGGGCGGCTCGAGCAGAGCCACGAACCAGCGCTCGAAGAGCCCCAGCCGGAAGCTCCCGTCACCGGTCCGGGCGCGCTCGCGGGCCTCGGCCAGCGCCCGGTCGATGGCCTCCAGGTAGAGCTCGGAGGTCCGGCTCAGATGGTCCAGGTGCTCGCCGATCGACCAGCTCTCCGGGGCCGGACGCCAGCCGAGCTGTGCTTCGTCGAGACCCTCGGCCAGCGCCCGGGCCTGCCGCTGGAGGGAGCGGTGGGAGCGCCGCAGCGCCGCCAGCTCGGGGGCCGGCAGCGGGGCCTCGCCGGCCACCTCTTGGGGCTCTTCGCCCACCACCCGCAACGCCCCGGTCGTCACTCAGCCCCCGACGTGGACCAGGAGCTGGCGCGGCCGTGGCCGGTGGCGATGCTCCCAGAGGTAGATGCCCTGCCAGGTGCCCAGACCCAGGGCGCCGCCGACCACCGGCACCGACAGCGAGGTGGCGGTGAGCGCCGCCTTGACGTGCGAGGGCATGTCGTCGGGCCCCTCGGCGGTGTGGGTGTAGAGCGAGTCCCGCTCGGGCACCAGGCGCGCGAGCCAGGCCTCGAGGTCGCGCCGCGCCGAAGGGTCGGCGTTCTCCTGGATGGTGAGGCTGGCCGAGGTGTGGCGCAGGAACAGCGTGCAGAGCCCTTCGGAGAGGCCGGACTCCCGCACCACGGCGGCCACCTCGGCGGTGATCTCGTGCAGGCCCGGGCCGGCGGGCCGCAGGGTGAGCTCGCGAATCAAGACGTCCGTCCCTCGGGCGAGCGATTGTACCCGGGGCCGGGCCGCCCCGCAGACCGCCCGGACGCCGCTGCCGCGTATCGAACTTGGTCGATGCGGGCAGATTCATCACCGTCTATTACCTTTGACGTTTCCCTGACGCCGCGCTGGCACCCTGCGGCGAGGCGCGTTCCCCGCCGGAGGCGCCGGCGTGTCCGCCAGGGCCCGTCCGGCGGCTCACCGGCAGCCGGCCGGCGGCCGCCTCCTGCCCCTTCTCCGGAGAGGCCGAGCTGAGCGAAACGATCCGCATCCTCCTGATCGACGAGGACGCCGAAGACCGCGCCCTGGCGGCGCTGTTGCTGACCCGCGAGCGTCCGGCGGCCCAGGTCCAGCAGGTGGCCGAGGCGGTGAGCTTCGCCCAGGCGCTGGCCGCCGGCGGCTTCGACGTGGCGGTCACCGAGTACCGCCTCGGCTGGTCGGACGGGCTGGCGGTGTTCGAGGCGATCCGGGCGCGCTGTCCCCAGGTGCCGGTGGTGGTGCTGACCGCGGAGCGCGACCCCGAGGCGGTCGTCGCCTGTATGCGGGCCGGCGTCGCCGACTACATCTTCAAGTCGTCGAAGGGCTACCTGGCGCTGGCCCCGGCGGTGACCGAGGCGCGGGACCGCAAGCGGATCGAGCTGCTGGCCGCGCGCAGCGCCCCCTGGCTGGAGACCGTGCTCGACCGCTCCAACATCGGGGTCTTCCGGACCACCCTTGACGAGCGCCTGATCGAGTCGACGCCGGCGGTACTGCGGCTGTTGGGGGTCAGCTCGGCCCAGGAAGCGCTGGCCATGGATCTGCCGGTGCCGCACTTCCGGGCCGAGAAGCGCGACGCCCTGCTGGAGCGGATCAGCACCGCCGGTGAGCTGCAGTCCAGCGAGATCCCGATCCGCCGTCCCGACGGCACGGTGGCCTGGCTGAGCCTCACCGAGGTGCTGCTGCTCGACGTCGAGGGCGAGATCGTGGTCGACGTGTTGATCCAGGAGGTCAGCCACTTCAAGGATCGCGAGGCGGCCCTCGAGCGGCGGGTGGCCGAGCTCGAGCGCTCCAACCGGGGCCTGGCCGAGTTCGCCTCGGTGGCCGCCCACGAGCTCCAGGCGCCGCTCAGGGCGGTGCAGAAATACGCCGCCCTGCTCGGCGAGCAGGAGGCCAAGCTCTCCCGCGAGGGCAAGGAGGCGGTCGAGTTCCTGACCGGCGGCGCGGCGCGGCTGGGCACCCTGGTGGAGGACCTGCTGGTCTACTCGCGGCTGGCCGCCGACGGCCTGGCGTTCGAGCCCTGCGACCTGGGCAAGCTGGTCGACCAGGCGCTACGCACCCTGCGGACGGCCACCGACGAGGCCGGCGCCCGGGTCCGCCGCGGCGAGCTGCCCGCCCTGGCGGGCGATCCCCTCCAGCTCTCCCTGCTATTTCAGAATTTGATCTCCAATGCTATAAAGTTCCGGCGCCGCGAGGAGTCGCCCAGCATCGAGATCTCGGCCCGCCGCCGAGCCGGCGAGTGGGAGTTCGCGGTGCGCGACAACGGGATCGGCATCGAGCGCGGCGAGACCGAGCGGGTGTTCCAGATGTTTCGACGCCTCCGGCCCGAGATTCCCGGCAGCGGCATCGGTCTGGCCATCGGCCGGCGGATCGTGGAGCGCCACGGCGGCAAGATCTGGGTCGAATCGGAGCCGGGCAAGGGGTCCACCTTCTACTTCACCCTCCCCGAGTCCCAGACCGCCGACGGCAACGGTGCTGGAGCGGAGCAGCGGCCGGCGGCCCGCGTGCCCGACAAGTGAGCGACAGCGAGCTCATCGTCGCGCTGCTGGTCGAGGACAGCGCCGCCGACGCGCGGCTGGTCGAGCGCCAGCTCGAGAGCGAGGAGCACGTCCGCTTCCGGGTGGAATGGGTGGAGACCCTGGCGGCTGCCCTCGACCGCCTGGCGGCCGGCGGCGTCGACGTCGTGCTGCTCGACCTCAACCTGCCCGACTCCCAGGGGCTGGAATCCTTCGAGCGTCTCTACCGGGCCGCCCGGGCGGTGCCGATCGTGGTGATGACCGGCCGGCGCGACGCCCGGCTGGCGCTCAAGGCGGTGGGTGACGGCGCCCAGGACTACCTGGTCAAGCAGGACGTCGAGCCCGGTCTGCTGGTGCGCTCGATCCGCTACGCCATCGAGCGCAAGCAAACGGAGCTCAGGCTCCGGGAGAGCGAGGAGCGCTACTCGCTGGCGGTGAGCGGCGCCAACGACGGTATCTGGGACTGGGACGTCCAGCGCGACCGGATCTACTTCTCACCGCGCTGGAAGGAGCTGCTGGGCTACGACGCCGAGGAGGTCGGCGACCGCACCGAGGAGTGGTTCGGCCGCGTCCACCCCGACGACCTCGACGGCCTGCGCAAGGCGATCAGCGCCCACCTGTCGGGCCAGACGGCACACCTGGAGAGCGAGCACCGGATCCTGCACCGCAACGGCACCTACCGCTGGATGCTGACCCGCGGGCTGGCGGTGGTCGGCGAATCGGGGGCCGCCCAGCGGATCGCCGGCTCGCTGACCGACATCCACAAGCGCAAGATGACCGAGGAGGAGCTGCTCCACGACGCGATGCACGATCCGCTGACCGATCTGCCCAACTGGGCGCTGTTCATGGATCGGCTCAACATCGCCATCGCCCAGAGTCAGCGCACCACCCGCCAGAGCTTCGCGGTGCTGTTTCTCGACCTCGACCGCTTCAAGAACGTCAACGACAGCCTCGGGCACGCGGTCGGCGACAAGCTGCTGATCGCCATCTCCCGGCGGCTGCGGGCGCTGCTCAGACCCGGCGACACCGTGGCCCGGGTGGGCGGCGACGAGTTCGCGGTGCTGGTCAACGGCGTCGACCACCCGGAGGACGCCACCCGCATCGCCGAGCGTATCCACGAGGAGCTGGCGCGCTCGTTCCTGGTCCCCGGCCACGAGGTGTTCACCAGCGCCTCGATCGGCATCGCCCTGAGCAGCGCCGGCTACGAGCGGGCCGAGGACGCGCTGCGCGACGCCGACACCGCCATGTACCGCGCCAAGTCGCGCGGCAAGGCGCAGCACGCCATCTTCGACGAAGCGATGCACCGCCGGGCGGTGGAGCTGCTGAGGCTCGAGACCGATCTCCGCAAGGCCCTCGAGCGCCAGGAGTTCCGGCTCCACTACCAGCCGATCGTGTCGCTGGTGACCGGCCGGCTCGAGGGCTTCGAGGCGCTGGTGCGCTGGCAGCACCCCAGCCGCAACCTGATCTACCCCGACGAGTTCATCTCGGTGGCCGAAGACACCGGGCTGATCGTGCCGATCGGCTGGTTCGTGCTGGCCGAGGCCTGCCGGCAGATGGCGCGCTGGCGCCAGGCCCACGCCGCCGCCGCCGGACTGGCGATCAGCGTCAATCTGTCGGGCCGGCAGTTCGTCCACAGCGAGCTGATCGACCGCGTCGAGGCGGCGCTGGGAGAGAACGGCCTCGACCCCTCGAAGCTCAGGCTGGAGATCACCGAGAGCATGATCATGGCCGACGTCGGGTCGGCGGTGCACAAGCTCGAGCACCTCAAGCAGATCGGCGTGCAGCTCCACATCGACGACTTCGGCACCGGCTACTCGTCGCTCAGCTACCTCTCCCGGCTGCCCACCAACACCATCAAGATCGACCGCTCTTTCGTCCGCCACATGGAGGACGAGAACGGCCGCTCGCACATCGTCGAGACCATCGTGGCGCTGGGTCGCAACCTGGGCATGGAGGTGGCGGCCGAGGGGCTGGAGACCGCCGACCAGCTGGCCCACCTCAGGCGGCTGCGGTGCCAGTACGGTCAGGGCTTCTACTTCTCGCGGCCGCTCGACGGCGAGGCGGCGGCGGCGCTGGCGGCCAGCTCGCCGCGCTGGTAGACGGCCGCCACAAGAAAACAAGAAGCCCCGCCCTCGGCGGGCGGGGCTCCGACGGTCGTCTCGGACCGGCGTCAGCTGATCTTGATCTGGCGCGGCTTGGCCTGCTCGGTCTTGGGGACCGTGACGGTCAACAGGCCGTCCTTGAAGGAGGCCGCGATCTTGTCGCTGTCCACCTGCCCGGGCAGGGAGAAGGACCGCGAGAAGGCGCCGTAGGTGCGCTCGATCCGGTGGTAGTTGCCACCGTTCTGCTGGTCCTCGAACTTGCGCTCGCCGCTCAGGGTCAGGACGTTGTCCTCGACGGTGATGTTGACCTCTTCGCGGGTCAGGCCGGGCAGCTCGGCGGAGAAGACGTAGGCGTCGTCCTCCTCGCGCACGTCCACCGCCGGCATCCAGCGGTTGTCGCCCAGCTCCTCGCCCCGCCAGCTGTCGAACAGGCCGAGCGGGCGGAACAGGTCGCCGCGGAAGAAACGGTCGAACTCCCGGAACAGCGGGTCGGTGGCCAGCACCGAGGCGGTTCGCGGCTGTCGGCGTACGAGGGATGTCTTGGTCATTTTCAGTCCTCCCTTCATCCTTGGGGTTTCACGGGCCACCGGGCGTTTTTGCCCGGCGCCCCTCTCTTTCATCAGTGGAGAACACTCAGATCCTGGATATTATTCCAGGACAAGGAAGAAATCTTAGTCTCTGCGACTAAGGTAATGGGGAATTTGACCGGATTCAGGCCCAGGGCAGGGGAGCCGGGCGAACCGGGCGCAGGAACCCGCGGAACAGCGCCAGCCCGGCCAGGAAGCCGCCCACGTGGGCCCACCAGGCCACGCCGCCGGCACCGGCGGCGCCCACCATCTCCGAGGCGCCGCTCAGCAGCTGGGCCAGGAACCAGACCCCGAGATAGAAGACCGCGGGGACCTCGAAGAACAGCGGCCAGAACAGGACCGGCACCAGGGTGAGCACCCGCGAGCGGGGGAAGAGCACCATGTAGGCCCCCAGCACCCCGGCGATCGCCCCGGAGGCGCCGACCGTGGGGATCGTCGAGTCGAGGTTGGTCGCCAGGTGGACGGCGCCGGCGGCCAGCCCGGCCAGCAGGTAGAAGCCCAGGTAGCGCCAGGGCCCCATCCGGTCCTCGACGTTGTCGCCGAAGATCCACAGGGTCCACATGTTGGACAGCAGGTGGAACACCCCGCCGTGGAGGAACATGCTGCTCAGCAGCGTCAGGGTGCCGCCCGGCGGCAGCCCCACCTCGAGCGCCCAGTCGGGGCGGGTGAGGCGGGCGGGCACGATGCCGAGGGTGTAGAACAGCCCCTCCAGCCGCTCGGCCGGCAGGGTCAGCTCGTAGAGGAAGACCAGCAGGTTGACGGCGATCAGGGTCCAGGTCATCACCGGCCGCCGCCGGCTGGGGATGGTGTCGCGGAGCGGGAACAAGCCGGGTCCTACCTCGCCGCCGGCTCCAAGGCGTCTTCGATCGTCACCTCCAGGCGCCCGTCGCCGGCGTCGACCCGGATGGTGGCCCCCTCGGTGACCTCGCCGGCCACCAGCGCGCGGCCGATGCGGGTCTCCAGCTCGTGCTGCAGGAACCGCTTGAGCGGCCGGGCGCCGTAGACCGGATCGAAGCCGCTGCGGGCGACGAAACGGCGGGCCGCCTCGGTCAGCTCGAGCCGCACCCCGCGCTCGGCCAGCCGGCGGTCGAGGTCGCGGGTCTGGAGGTCGACGATCTGCTCGATCTCACCGAGGGTCAGCGGCTTGAACAGCACCACGTCGTCGACCCGGTTGAGGAACTCGGGCCGGAAGTGGCTCCGCAGCTCGCGGGTCACCGCCTCGCGGGCCGCCTCGCGGATCTCGCCGTCGGCGGTGATGCCCTCCAGCAGGTGGGGCGAGCCGACGTTGGAGGTCATGATGATCACCGTGTTCTTGAAGTCCACCGTCCGGCCCTGGGCGTCGGTGGCCCGGCCGTCGTCGAGGATCTGGAGCAGCACGTTGAAGACCTCGTGGTGGGCCTTCTCGATCTCGTCGAAGAGGATCACCGAGTAGGGCTTGCGGCGCACCGCCTCGGTCAGCTGGCCGCCATCCTCGTAGCCGACGTAGCCGGGAGGCGCGCCGATCAGCCGCGAGACGTTGTGGCGCTCCATGTACTCGCTCATGTCGATGCGCACGATGTTGTCTTCCGAGTCGAAC
>JBFGCA010000005.1:0-74857 GCA_041567315.1 Thermoanaerobaculia bacterium
CCCTGCGACGCCTGCCGGGCGGCGCGGGACGAGGGCGGCGCGAGCGGCCGGGCGGCGGACTGAGATCGCCGCCCGGAGCCGAGCCGCCGCGGCCCGCCGCAGGGCTCGCCAGACAAAGGAGACTCCCGACATGAAGCTGTTCCTGCTGTTGACGATCGCGATCTTCGGTTTTGCCGCCGCCTCCGGCGCCTACGCGGACGGCGGCCCGCGGGTGACCCTCGAGACCTCGAAGGGCACGGTGGTGCTGGAGCTCGATCAGGAGAAAGCGCCGGAGACGGTGAAGAACTTCCTGGCCTACGTCGAGTCGGGGTTCTACGACGGCACGGTCTTCCACCGGGTGATCCCCGGCTTCATGGTCCAGGGCGGCGGCTTCACGCCCGACATGCAGCAGAAGCCGACCCGCGACAAGATCCAGAACGAGGCCGACAACGGGCTCGACAACGAGCGCGGCACGGTGGCGATGGCGCGGACCAACGACCCGCACAGCGCCACGGCGCAGTTCTTCGTCAACGTGGCCGACAACGACTTCCTCGACCACACCAGCAAGGACGCGCGCGGCTGGGGCTACGCGGTGTTCGGCAGGGTGGTCGAGGGGATGGACGTGGTCGACGCCATCGTCAAGGTCCCCACCGCCAACCGCGGGATGCACCAGAACGTGCCGGTCGAGCCGGTGCTGATCGAGAAGGCGTCGGTCGCCGGGGCGCCGGCGGCCGAGTAGACGAGCTCTACTTCTTGGTCTTCTGGCGGACGAAGGCCACGCAGGCCCACAGCACCTCGAGCTGCTCGCGGCCGTGGGGGAGGGTGAGCCCCGCCCACACGTCGCGCGCCGCCGAGAACAGGTCGTGGAGGTCGACCTCGAGCTTCTTCTCGACGATCCGCCGCAGGGCGGCGAAGAGGTCGGCCACGGTCCACAGCGACGGCTGCTTGCCACCCAGCTCGCGCCACGCCACCTCGAGGGCGGTGAGTCGCCGCGCGGCCAGCTCCGGGTCGCCGTAGCGGGCGCGCAGCCGCCGCGCCTCGGGCAGCTCCGAGAACTCGCCGGGCAGCTCGCGGTTGCTGATCACCTGCCAGTGCTGGGGCAGCAGCTCCTCCTTGCGGATCTGCATGACCAGCGCGTCGAAGCGCGGCAGCGGCAGCTCGAAGAGCGCCGGCAGGGTCGGCAGGTCGGCGCCCTCGATCCAGGCCGCGATCTGCGCCGCGGTCGGCAGCTCCCGGGCCGGCGGCGCGGGTTTGCCAGGTGGCTTGGCCGGGGGCTTGGCTGCCGGCTTCCCGGGCGCCTCGGCCGGGGCTTTGGCTGCGGGCTCGGCCGTGGCCGGAGCGGCCGCCGGCTCCTCGGACGGCGCGGTGTCGCTATCGGTCATCTCTTCTCGGGTCGGGGTGGTGCCGAAGGCCGGACTCGAACCGGCACGGGTTGCCCCACACGCCCCTCAAGCGTGCGCGTCTACCAATTCCGCCACTTCGGCGTGTGGTCGAATGTCTGCGAGGCCCATGTCCGAACCCTGCTCCCGACCGAGGAGCAACGCCGCCCAGCGGGATGCAGCGCCGCTCGAATGTAAAGGAACTTGCCGCACGGGACACTAGCCGCTTTCGCTGCCAGCGGGCGGGGCCGGCGCTTCGACCGGCGCCTCGTCGGCGGACCCGGTTGCCGCCCCGGAAGGCGTCCCGGCGGGCGCCGCGGGGTCTCCGCTCGCCTCGCCGGCCGCTCCGGACGGCGCCTCGCCCGCCCCCTCTTCTCCGATCGGGGTCTCGGTGGCCTCGAGGTCGGCCTCCGGCTCCAGCAGCCCGCCGGCCGTCACCGGCTCGGCCGTGGCCTCCTCGGCCGGCACGTCGGAGAGCACCGAGCGGCCGGCGGCACCCGACTTCAGGAACCCGATTCCCATGGTGGTGACGATGAAGGCGATGAAGGCGCCCACCGTCAGCTTGTGGAGCAGCGTCGCGGCGCCGCGGGCGCCGAACGCGGCCTGCGTGGTGCCGCCGCCGAAGACCGACAGATCGGCCCCTTTGCCCTGCTGGAGGAGAACCACCAGGATGAGGAACAGGCAGACGACGATGTGGATGGTGGTCAACAGTACGATCACGGGCTCTTACCTCCCGGCCGGCTCGGCGGCGCCAGGCGCCGCCCAACTCAGCCGCAAACCTCGATGATAGCGAGGAATCGCTCCGGGTCAAGGCTGGCGCCGCCGACCAGGAAGCCGTCGACGTCCGGCTGGGCGTAGAGCTCGGCGGCGTTGCCGGGGTTGACCGAGCCCCCGTAGAGGATGCGGCGGGCGGCGGCCTGCTCGGCGCCGACCAGGTCGGCGAGCAGCTCGCGCAGGAAGCGGTGCACCTCCTGCGCCGTCTCGGGGGTGGCGGTCTGGCCGGTGCCGATCGCCCACACCGGCTCGTAGGCCAGCGCGAAGGGGTCGGGACGCCCGGCGAGGGCGCCGCCCAGCTGGCGCTCCAGGACCTCGAAGGTGCGGCCGGCGGCGCGCTCCTCGGAGCTCTCGCCGATGCAGACCAGCGGCGTCAATCGGTGGCGGTTGGCGGCCGCCGACTTGGCCGCCACCAGCGCGTCGCCCTCGCCGTGGTCCCGGCGGCGCTCGCTGTGGCCGCACAGCACCCAGCTGCAGCCGGCCTCGGCGAGCTGCGCCCCCGAGACGTCGCCGGTGAAGGCCCCCTCGGCCTCGGGGTGCAGATCCTGTCCGCCCCAGGCCACCGCGCCGCCGTCGAGCGCCGCGGCCACCGCCGGCAGCAGCGGGAAGGACGGGAAGAGCACCACCTCGGCCGCAGGAGCCGCTCCCAGCCCGTCGCGCAGCCGGCGGCAGTAGCCGGCCGCGTCGGCGGCGAGCCGGTACATCTTCCAGTTGCCGCCCACCACCGGCCGCCGGCGCGGCCCGCCCGCGGTGGTGCCCGGGGCGGCGCTCATCGGCCTCCCTCCAGGACCGCCACCCCCGGCAGGGTCTTGCCGGCCAGAAACTCGAGCGAGGCGCCGCCGCCGGTCGAGACGTGCCCCACCCTGTCCAGCACCCCCGCCAGGTGGGCGGCGGCCACGGTCTCGCCGCCGCCGATCACCGAGAAGCCGGCGCAGTCGGCGACCGACCGCGCCGCCGCCAGGGTGCCCTCGTCGAAGGGCGGCTTCTCGAACACCCCCATGGGTCCGTTCCAGAACACGGTGCGGGCCGGGGCCAGGGCGGCGGCCAGCGCCCGGCGGGCGGCGGGGCCGACGTCGACCGCCCGGGTGCCGGCCGGCACCGCGCCGGCGGCCACCGTCTCGATCCGCTGCGGGGCGTCGAGCGAGTCGGTGACCACCAGGTCCTCGGGCAGCACCACGCGGGTGCCGGCCTCGGCGGCGCGGGCGGCGATCTCGCGGGCGGTCTCCAGCCGTTCGCCTTCGACCAGCGACTCGGCCAGGTCGTGACCCTGGGCGGCCAGGAAGGTGTTGGCCATGCCGCCGCCCAGCGCCACCAGGTCGAGCCGCGGCAGCAGGTTGAGCAGGGTCTCGACCTTGTCGCCGATCTTGGCGCCGCCGACCAGCGCCGCGAAGGGGCGCTCGGGCTCGCCGAGCAGCCGGCCCAGCGACTCGATCTCGCGCACCAGCAACCGGCCGGCGGCGCGCCGACGGCAGCGCTCGGCCACCCCGACCACCGAGGCGTGCGCCCGGTGCGCGGTGCCGAAGGCGTCGTTGACGTAGGCGCCGGCCGGCTCGGCCAGGGCGTCGGCGAACCCCGGGTCGTTGGCGGTCTCGCCCGGGTGGTAGCGGAGGTTCTCGAGCAGGCAGATGCCGCCGGGGGCCAGCTCGTCGGCGGCGGCGCGCACCGGTGGGCCCACGCAGTCGGTGGCGAAGGCCACCTGCTCGCCGAGGAGCTCGCCGAGCGCCGCCGCCACCGGGCGCAGGCTGTAGCGCGGGTCGACGCCCTTGGGCCGCCCGCAGTGCGAGACCAGCAGCAGCCGGGCGCCGGCCCGCTGGAGCTCGCGCAGGGTGGGCAGCGCCGCCCGCAGCCGGGTGTCGTCGGCCACCCTGCCGTCGGCCAGCGGCACGTTGAAGTCCACCCTGACCAGGGTGAGGACGGCGTCGAGGGTCGTCAGGTCCAGGTCTTCGAGCGTCAACGGCCGTCTCATGAGTCGAGCCCCCTTCCCGCCAGTTCGAGCAGGTCGGCCAGCCGGTTGGCGTGCCCCCACTCGTTGTCGTACCAGGCGACCACCCGCGACAGCCCGCCCCCGACCGTGCGGGTCAAGGGCAGGTCGACCACCGCCGAGTGGGGGTCGCCCACGAAGTCCGAGGACACCAGCTCCTCCTCGCTCACCGCCAGGATGCCGGCCAGCTCGCCGGCGGCCGCCTCGCGGAAGGCGGCGTTGAGGGCCGCGGCGTCGGGGCGCTCGCGGAGCAGCGTCACCAGGTCGATCAGCGACACGTTGGGGGTCGGCACCCGCACCGCCAGGCCGTCCAGCCGGCCGGCCAGGCTGGGCAGCACCTGGGCGATGGCGGTCGAGGCGCTGGTGGTGGTGGGGATCATGTTGATCGCCGCCGCCCGCGCCCGCCGCGGGTCGCGGTGCGGGAAGCCCAGCAGCCGCTGGTCGTTGTTGTAGCTGTGGACGGTGTCGAGCAGCGCACTCTCGATGCCGAAGCGCCGCTCCAGCACCCAGGCCACCGGCGCCAGGCAGTTGGTGGTGCACGAGGCGGCGCTCAGCAGATGATGGCGCCCGGGGTCGTAGTCGCGGTGATTGACCCCCATGCAGATGGTGAGGTCCATGCCCTCGGCGTTGGCCGAGACCACCACCTTCCTGACCGGTCCGCGCAGGTGGGCGGTGGCCAGCTCGCGGCGATCGCAGTGGCCGGTGGCGTCCACCACCACGGCCGGCCCGGTCTCCAGCCAGGGAATGCGCCCCGGGTCGGGCTCTTGGAAGGCGGCGATCCGCCGCCCGTCGACGACCAGCGCCCCGTCAGCCGCCGCCACCTCCCCTGGATAGCGGCCGTGGACCGAGTCGCGGGCCACCAGCCGGGCGAGCTGCGGCGCGCTGCCGATGTCGTTGACCGCCACTAGCTCCAGCCCCGGCCGCCCGGCCGCCACCCGCAGCAGCGCCCGCCCGATGCGCCCCAGTCCGTTGATGGCGAAGCGGACGGGCATGACGCAGCAGGGGAGCCTGAAGCCGTTCCGGCTCGTGCGGGCGGCTTGGCGTGGGTGCTGGGCGCCATGGCCGGAGCGCGAGCGATCGGCCGAGGACCGGAGTCTAGCAGTCGGCAGATCGGCTGTACTGCTAGATGGCTGCAGCAGACTGTCCCGAATAGGGGGTTGACTTTTGTACCAAAGTAGTATAGTTATATGGTGTCATAGGAAATCGAGGAGCAGTCCATGATCTGGAAGACCATCAGTGAAGCCCGCAAGGAGCTACCTAGCCTCCTGGACTCGGCGGCCCGGGTCACGGTGACGCGCCATGGCAAGCCGGCGGCCGTCATTCTCGACTACGCCGACTACCGCCAGTTGATGACGGCGTGGGAGCTGGCCAAGGACCCGCAGCGGCTGCAGCGGCTCGTAGCGAGTCATCGCCGCTTCGAGTCCGAGGCCGCAGCCCACTCCGCGCCGGCGGTCGCCAGGGCGACGACGATCCACGAGGGAACCGTTGGGCCTCGAGCCCCTCGGTGAGCGGTACGTCCGCGCGGTTCCGCCCTTCAGGCTCGACCGTGACGCGCCGGCGGTTCTCGCTATCCTGGGCACGGTCTCCGGGGCCCGCGCCGGGTGCGTCAAGATGGTGCTCGACGAGGTCGAGCGGGGTGAGCGGCGGCTACGCTACTTCCTCCACCCGGGATTGTTCTCGGTGGACGCCGAGGAGTGCGATTTCGTGATCCTTGTGTCGATCAGTCAGGACGGCGGGGTGGGCCGCGTTCAGGAACTCGTCGATTCGTCCGTCTGGGAGTGAGGCGGATGTCCCTGGGCGATTCGCTTCAGCTCGCCGGGCTCGGGCTGGATCTGATCGGAGCCTTCCTGCTGGCCAACGGGCTGTTGTCCGGGCGTCCGGTGGTACTCCCTCGAATCCTGTTCAGCGCGCTCTACAGGGGTAGGGTCGCCCGGGGCAAGGTGCGGGTCGCGCTCTCGCAGGAGGACCACCTCAAGTCGCTTCAAGGGGTCGCGTTCATCGCCGCCGGGTTCCTGGTGCAGGCGGTTGGCCTCTTGTTGGCAGGCCGAGGTCGCTGATGAGCCGCCATCGGCCGCTGGTGTTGGGGATCGAGACCTCCTGCGACGACACCGCCTGTGCGGTGGTCGACGGCGAGGGGCGGGTGCTGGCCTCGGCGGTGTCGAGCCAGCTGGCCGCCCACCGGCCCTACGGCGGGGTGGTGCCGGAGCTGGCCTCGCGCGAGCATCTGGCCAACTGGCCGGCGGTGAGCGGGGAGGCGCTCGCCGAGGCCGGCGTCGGGCTCGGCGAGGTCGACGCGGTGGCGGCCACCCGCGGGCCGGGGCTGATCGGAGCGCTGCTGGTCGGACTGTCGCTCGGCCGTTCGATCGCCTGGGGTCTGGGCAAGCCGTTCTACGGCGTCCACCACCTGGAAGGGCACCTCTACTCGCCGTTCCTCGCGGCCCCCGGCGAGCCCGCCGACGCGACCCCCGAGCGGTTTCTGGGTCTGGTCGTCTCGGGCGGGCACAGCTGTCTGTACGAAGCCGCGGAAGGCGCGGTCACGACGCTGGCCGAGACCCGCGACGACGCCATGGGCGAGGTGTTCGACAAGGTGGGCAAGCGGCTGGGGCTGCCCTTCCCGCAGGGGCCCGAGGTCGACCGGTTGGCCGAACACGGCGACCCCGGCCGCTTCCCGCTGGCGGTCGCGCGGTGCAGCGACGGGTCGCTAGATTTCTCCTTTTCGGGGCTCAAGACCCAGACCCTGGTCGAGATCGAGGGGCTGGAGGCGGCCGGCGTCGACACCGATCTCGCCCGCCCGGCCGCCGAGGCGCCGGCGGCGGTGCTCGATCTTCTGGCCGGCTTCCGGGCCGCGGCGGTGGCCCAGGTGCTCGACCGGCTGGAGCGGCTGCGGCTGTGCCGGCAGGGGCTCGAGCGGCCGATCGGGCTGCTGGCGGTGTCGGGCGGGGTGGCCGCCAACCGGCTGCTGCGCCGCGAGCTCGAGCGCTGGGCGGCGGAGTGCGAGGTGCCGCTGCGGCTGGTGTCGCTCGCCTACTCCGGCGACAACGCGGCGATGATCGCCCACGCCGCCTTGATCCGCCACCGGCGCGGCGACGCCGACGACCCACTGGCCGTCGACGCCGCCAGCCGGGTGGCGCTGTAGCCGGCCGCCGCTATTCGCCGTCGGGCGCGGGGCCGCCGCCCGGGCCGCGCCCGCCCCAGGGACCGCGATCCCAGCCGTGCCCGTGCCGGCCGTGGCCGAACCCCGGGCCCTCATGCCAGCCGAAGCCGCGGCCGCGGAGCTCGCGGCGCCGCTCGTGGAGCTCCCGCATCTCGGCGCGCTGCTCGGGGGTGAGCACCTGGCGGATCTCCTGGCCGAAGCGGGCCCGCGCCACCGCCAGCTCGACTCGGGCGTCGGCCAGCTGCCGAGCGGCGGCCCGGAGCGCCCCCTCGTCGAAGTCCTCGGCGTGGATCGCCGCCTCGAGCACCTCCTCGAGGTCGATCGCCTGCTCGTGGAGCGGCGCCATCTGCTCGCGGTGCGCGGTCCACAGGCCGCGCAGGGTCTCGACCTGGGCGTCGCTCAGCTCGAGCCGCTCGGCCAGCCGCTCGAGCATCCACTCGCCGTGCGGCGCGGAGTGGGCGGCGGCCGGCGGTGCGGCCCAGGCGACGGCGGTCCACGCGGCGACCGCGACGGCCGCGGCCATCAGCCAACGGATAGGGATTCTGGTAGTCATCTCTCGAGTTCTCCTTGTTCGGTCGGTGGGTGTTTCTGACTGCTCCCGACCTGTCAGAGAGAGCGAGCGGTTTTCCGGTTACAGCGAATCGGATTACGGCTGTCCGTGGCGCGGGCGGCGGCCGAAGTGATGGCGATGCGGCCCGGGCGGCCCCAGGAGCCCCTCGTCGAGCAGCCGCCGCTGGCGAAGCCGCTCGAATCGCCGACGCTGCTCGGGCGTCAGCACGGCGGCGATGCGCCCGGCGGTCTCCTCCATCAATGCCTCGACCCGCGGGCGCAGCTCGTGACGCATCGCCGCCGCCCGGCGGCCGCTGTCGGAGAGGATCTCCTCGATCTGCCGCTGCTGCTCGGGCGAGAGCTCCAGCTCGCGGGCCATCCACCGGCCCAGAAAGGGTGTGCCCGGTGGCGTCCCCGGCGGCGCCTCTGCGGACGAGCCCGGCCCGAGCCGGTGGAGCAGACCGTGGATCGCGCCGTGGGGGGGTCCCTCCCACGGCCGGTGCAGGCGCTCGAAGTAGTAGAGGTGCATCCCCAGGGCGCCGATCGCCACTCCCGAAAGGAACAGCGTTGCCACCAGCAGCACCGACAGCGGCCGGCTCACGGCGAGCCCCCGTCGCTGAGCACTTCGTCGTCGAGCACCCAGACCAGCAGGTCGCCGGTCGAGGCCGCCTCGAGGAGCGCGTCGGGCGAGCTGGTCTGGGTCCAGCACCAGGCGCCCAGCGCCAGCGCCAGGGCAAGGGTGGCGGGCAGCAGCCGCAGCGCGGCGCGGCCCACCAGGTCCTGGTCGGCCGCCGGCAGCGCCGCGGCGACCCGCGTGGCGAAGCCCGGGGGTGGCGTCACCGGGGTCCGGTGCGAGCGCAGCGCCTCGACCGCCAGTCCCAGCCGGGCCGCGAACTCCGCGCAGGCGTCGCACTCGGCGAGATGCCGCACCGCCTCGGGCCGGGCCGTCCGGCCGTCGCCGGCGGCCAGCAGGGCGCGGGTCCGGTCGCAGCTCGCCGCCTTCATCGCGCCCCCTCCTCGAGCAGCCGGCGCAGCTTGCGGCGCGCCCGGAAGGCCCGCACCTTGACGTTGGACCGCGACCAGCCCAGCCGCTCGGCGATCTCCGCCACCGACCAGCCCTCACCGTGGAGCAGGAGCAGCAGAAAGCGGTCGGTGGCCGGCAGCGTGTCGAGCAGACGCTCGATCTCGACCCGGAGCGCCGGGTCGGCCGCCGGCTTCGCCAGGTCGCCCTCCAGCACCGGCCGCTCCGGCCGTTGCCGCCGGAGGCGCGCGTAGCAGGTGTTGAGACAGACGCGGGTCAACCAGTGCTCGAACGGCGCCCGCGCCCGGTAGGTCGCGAGCTTGCGCCAGGCCGTGAGGAAGGTCTCCTGAGCGACCTCCTCGACGTCCTCGGGCCGCCGGAAGAACCGCCCGGCCAGCCGGAACACCCGTCGCTGGTGACGGCGGATCAGCTCGGCGAAGGCGTCGCCGTCGCCCCGGCGGCTGGCCGCCACCAGTCGCGCTTCGGTCGCCTCCACGGGATCCTGCTCGGCCGCCGGCATCGTCGCCGCCCAGGCGGTGCCCCCCCCGACCAGCGCTCTCGTCGTCAGCGTCGACATCGCCTCCTCGTCCGAGCTTATCCCCCGGCCCGCAGCTCCAGGGGCCCGCAGCGGGCCTCCACCCGGTACAGAGGTTGCCGCGCCTCGTCCGGTTACACCGCATTAGGATGCGGGCCGGTGAGACGCACGACGCGGAGGGGTAGGTCCAGGGGTCGCTGGGCGGCTTGCGCGGCCTTCGCTCTGGCGGCCATCGTGGCTGCACCGGCCAGTTTCGGCGAGGCGATCCGGGCCGGCGAGGCCGTCCGGGCCGAGTTCGAGGGGATCTGCCGGGCGGTCCGCGACAGCTACGACCCGTTCTACGGCCAGCGCCGGGCGCGCGAGCTCGAGCAGCGGCTGGCGGCCGGGGTCTCCGAGCCGCTCGAGGCGGCGGCGCTGCGCGCCAACCTGGGCCGCGAGCTGCTCAAGCTGGATCGGGTCGAAGAGTCGGTGGAGCTGCTCGGCGAGGCGCTGACCGCGGCGCGGGCCGCCGGGGCGCCGCCCGAGATGCTGCTCGACCTGGAGGTCCACCTGGGGCTCGCCCACTGGCAGGCGGCCGAGGACGCCAACTGTCTGCTCCACCACTCGGCGGCGAGCTGCATCCTGCCGATCGGCGAGGAGGCGCGTCACCGGCTGCCCGAGCACGCGCGCCGCGCCGGCGACCTGTTCCTGGGGATCGCCGAGCGCTACCCGCAGGCGCTCCAGACCCTGTGGCTGCTCAACCTGGCGCGGATGGTCTCGGGCGACTATCCGCAGGGGGTGCCCGAGCGCTTCCGGCTGCCGGCCGACGCCCTGTGGCCCAGGGAGCCGTTCCCGCGCTGGCGCGACCGCGCCCCCGAGCTGGGGGTCGCGGTGGTGGACCTGGCCGGCGGCGCGGTGATGGACGACTTCGACGGCGACGGCTTGCTCGACCTGGTCTCCTCGACCTGGGACCCCTGCGGCGGGATCAAGGCCTTCCGCAACGACGGCCGCGGCGGCTTCGAGGACGTTGCCGAGCGCTGGGGCCTGGCCGAGCAGTGGGGGGGGCTCAACCTGATCCACGCCGACTACGACGGCGACGGCCGGCTCGACCTGCTGGTGCTGCGCGGCGCCTGGATGGGCGAGCTGGGGCGGATCCGCAACTCGCTGCTGCGCAACGAGCTGACCGCCCGGGGCGGGCGCTTCGTGGACCTCACCGCGGTCGCCGGGCTGGGCGAGCGGGCGGCCCCCACCCAGACCGCGGCCTGGGCCGACTACGACGGCGACGGCGACCTCGACCTCTACGTCGGCAACGAGGACCCGGACGGCAAGACCCACGCCTCGCAGCTCTTCCGCAACGACGGCGACGGCACCTTCACCGACGTCACCCGGCAGGCCGGAGTCGCCAACCACCGCTTCGCCAAGGCGGTGACCTGGGGGGACTACGACGGCGACGGCGACCCCGACCTCTACGTCTCCAACATTGGCCCCAACCGGCTCTACAGGAACGACGGCGGCACCTTCACCGACGTCGCCCCGCAGCTCGGGGTCACCGAGCCCGAGGGCCGCAGCTTCGCCTCCTGGTTCTTCGATTTCGACAACGACGGCGACCTGGATCTGTTCGTCGCCGACTACGAGGCCCCGGTGCCGGCGGTGGCCGGCTTCTATTTCGGGCTCGAGACGGTGGACAACCGCCCACGGCTGTACCGCAACGACTCGGGCGCGGAGGGCGTTCGCTTCACCGACGTCTCGCGTTCGGTCGGTCTCGCCCGGCCGATGCTGCCGATGGGTGCCAACTACGGCGATCTCGACGCCGACGGCTATCCGGACCTCTATCTGGGGACCGGCGAGCCCGGCTACGAGACGGTGATGCCCAACGTGATGTTCCGCAACGACGGCGGCCGGCGCTTCGCCGACGTCACCTTCGCCGGCGGCTTCGGACACCTGCAGAAGGGGCACGGGGTGGCCTTCGGGGACCTCGACAACGACGGCGACCAGGACCTGTTCCACCAGCTCGGCGGCTTCTTCCCCGGCGACGCCTTCGCCAACGCCCTGTTCGAGAACCCCACCGAGGGGGCGGCGTGGATCACCCTGCGGCTCGAGGGCCGGCGCGCCAACCGCTTCGGGGTCGGCGCCCGCATCGAGGTCAGGACCGTCGAGGGCGGCAAGCGGCGCTCGATCCACGCCCTCGGCGGCAGCGGCGGCACCTTCGGCGGCTCGAGCTTCCAGCAGGAGATCGGCCTCGGCGGCGCCGAGGCGATCGAGGAGATCGTCGTCCGCTGGCCGGGGAACGGCACCGTGCAGCGCTTTCCGGGTCCGCCGCTGCGCCGCGTCTACCGGGTGGTCGAGGGCGCGGCCGAGCTGGTCGCGGTCGAGACGCCGCGCTACAGGCTGGGAGGCCGCTGAGCGGCCGCCCCGGCCGCTCGCCGCGACGGCCGCGCCAGAGTCCGCAAACCGGGCTCAGGCTCCGAACTGGCGCAGGTGGTGCTCGAAGTGGATGACGTGGAGCTTGCTCCAGCCCTCGACGCCGATCGGCCCGAAGTAGGGGTGGAGCGGCGGCTCGAGGTCGCCGCTGCCGGCCCGCCGGCGGTAGTCGTCGATGGCGCGGCGCAGGGCGTCGAGGTCGCCGGGCAGGCTGGGGGCGTCGCGGTCGCCGAAGCGGACGTGACGTGGCAGCCGGACCAGGCCGTTGAGCATCAGCGGCGCCAGCACCCGGACCGTGATCCAGTTGCCGGCGAACGGCAGCTCCTCGGCGTGCTCGCCCAGCGAGTAGCGCACCACCCCGAGGAGGTGGCGGATCAGCTGGTCGCGGTCCATCCGGCCCCAGCGCGGGCGGGCGTCGGGCGGCAGCGCGGCGAGCCGGGCCAGCACCCTGTCGGCGAAGTCCTGGTCGAATCTGCGCATGCGGCGCGCTGCTCGGCCGGCGGGGTCGGGGCGCCCCGGCGGTGGCGCTTCAGCCCGCCTGCTCGAGCTCTTCGCGGATGAACTCCTCGAGCGCCGCCAGCTGACCGGCGGTCGGCTGGATGAACTCGATTCCCATGCGGTACTGCTGGGTGCCCTCGACGGCCCCGGCCTCTTGCACATAGACGATCCGTCCGCGCAGCCGCAGCCGGCGCCCGTCGAGCACCATCTCGAGCTCGAAAACCGATTCGGGCTGGGCGGCGACCGGCGACTGGATCAGCATCCCGGCGACGCTCAGCTGCTTGACCAGGAAGCGGTGCTTGACGTGGAGCACGATCTCCTGGCGCTCGGAGAGCTTGAAGCGGCCGAAGACCCGCCGCCTGAGGTCGAGGACGACGTTCTTCTCCATGAAGTCGAGCAGCTCGCCGGCCCGGTCGCTCAGCACGTCGTCGAACGAGATCCCGGCCCGGTAGACCGGAATCACGTCGCCCCCCGACCGCCGCTCGGTGCGGGCCAGGTGGCACCAGACGACGTGGCCCTCGAGCAGCACCGAGACCTGCGCCCGGCCGAGGCGGAACGAGTAGCCGCGACCCACCTGGAGCTGGGTCGGGGTCTCGACCGCCAGACCCGAGAGGCTGATGTTGAGCACCCGCGCCTGGACCGCGTAGGCGAAGCTGCCGGTGACGTCGTGGACGTGGAAGCGCGGGTGCCGCCGCTCGCGGTCGTACTCGGACATGGGCGGACCGCCGACTCTACCCCAGGCCCCTCGACCCATCGCGGGCAGGCCTCGAGTCAGCGCCGGAAGGCGGCGGCGTGGCCGGTGGCGACGCAGGCGGCGACGAGCTCGGGGGTCATGCCGGGGAGGGCGGCGGCGCGGGCGTGCTCGGTGCGGGCGTCGACCGCCGAGAACAGGGTGTTGTCGGTGTTGACGCAGGCGCGGACGCCGGCCGCCAGCCAACGCGGCAGCGGGTGCGCGTCGGCGGCGGCGATGGCGCCGGTGTGGTGGTTGGAGGTGGGGCAGGCCTCGATGACCACCTCCCGCTCGCGGACCAGGTCGCAGACCGCCGGATCCTCCAGCAGGCTGGTGCCGTGGCCGATGCGCTGGGCGCCGAGCTCGAGGATGGCGGTGCGGATCTCGGCCGCCGGCCGGCCCTCGCCGGCGTGGACCGTGCGGCCGACGCCGGCGGCGCGGGCGAGGCGAAAGGCGGGGACGTAGTCGATCATCCCCCAGCGGTGGCCGGGCGCCGGCGCGCCGGCCAGGTCGAGACCGACCACGCCGGGGCGGGCGGCGGCGATCGAGGCCAGCCGCTCGGCCAGCTCGGGCGGCTCGCCGAAGAGCGCGCAGAGGATCAGCCCGGCGCACCCGCCGGCGCCGTCGAGGGCGGCGTCGACGATGCGCTCCGGCGTCGCCCCGCGATGGAGCTGGGGAGCGAACCGGATCTCGAGGGTGGTGACGCCCTCGGCCGCCGCGTCCTCGCAGATCTCGGCCGCCACCCGGCGGACCGCGGCCGGCCCCTGGAGCACCCCCAGGGTGAGGGCGAAGCGCTCGAGCGCCTGCTCGAGACCCATGCCGGGGCGGAAGGCGAGATCGGCGGGCACCTCCACCCCGGCCGCGGCCGCCAGCTCGGCCAGCGTCGCAGGCCGCAGCGAGCCGTCGAGGTGACGGTGGAGGTCGGGGAGGGCGGGGAGCTCGGGGAGCGGGGCCAGCCCGGCTACTCCCCCCGTGCCGGCTCGACGGGTGCCGGCTCGACGGGCGCCAGCTCGGCGGCGGTGGGATAGAGCGGCCGGACGTCCACCGGCACGTCCTCGAGCCTCCCGATCGCCGCCATCAGCGCGCCGGAGGGTCGGCCGTAGGTCTCCAGGAACTCGGCGGTGCCCTGGTAGTCGCCGGTCGCCTGCAGCATCAGCATGTCGTGGAGCAGCTCGCGGATGGCGCCCGGGAAGCGCTCCGAGACCGCCCGGAAGCGGCCCTCGGCGTCGACCTCCAGGGCGCCCTTTTCGAGCAGGTAGTTGAACTGCGAGATCACCCCCCGCCCGTGGGCCTCGTGGACCCCGAAGCGGGCCGAGCGGAAGAGCCCCGCCAGGTAGGTGGGCTCCAGGGTGTCGCGCAGCGCCGCCGGGATCTCGCCCTTCTCGATCAGGACCAGGATGTCGAAGACCCCCATGACGTCGGCCTTGGCCTCCTCGAGCGTCGAGTACAGCTCCTTGAGCTCGAGCCGCACCTCGGTGGCGCGGCCGCCGACGGTGATCTTGCCTGGCCCCAGCCCGTGGGCCAGCTCGTGGTGAAGCACCTCGGCCAGATAGGCGTCGAAGGAGACCCGCTGCCGCTGATCGGCGGCCAGCACCCGCTCGGCGATCGGCACCAGCACCTTCTCGTACTTGGCGCGGAGCACGTTGCGCAGCAGCACCTTCTTCGAGCCCTTGGCCTCGCGCACCCGCTCGTCGTTGGGCAGGTTGAAGGCCAGGGTCTGGACCCCGGCCTTGGAGTCGCCGCCCACGAACAGCACGTCCACCACCCGGATCGGGCTCTCGGTGCCGCGGTTGGGGTTCTTGTGCTCGTCGGGGATCGGCAGCTCGGCCTCGAGCCACGGCAGCAGCGTCTTGAAGCGCTCGAGCGCCGCCGACTCGGCGGGCAGGTCGACGGTGACGAACGCCTCGAAGGCCGCCTTGTAGCCGAACAGCCCGTCCTCGTAGGTCTCGTAGGGGCCGATGGTCACCTCGACCGGCGAGTCGAGGTCCATCCAGGCGACGTCGCTGGCGTAGTAGTCGTCGGAGAAGAAGGCGTCGGCGCGGCTCTCGAGAAAGCGCTTCAACGAGGGGTTGGCGGTCAGCTCGGCGGCCCGGCGCAGGTGGGCGGCGGCCGGCTCCAGCCACCGGCGGTAGGTTTCGGAGTAGGGGACCGCCACCAGCGAGCCGTTGTCGCGGCGCACCACGGTGTGCAGTCCCGTCAGGTCGTCGCGGGCCTCCGGATGGGCCTCGAGCCAGGCCTCGAGCTCCTCCTTGGCGAGGTCGACCGGGTAGTAGCCGGCGCCGTCCGGGTGCTCCATGTCGCCGACGAAAGGCTCCATCTCGTCGAGCCGGTCCCAGGGACCGAAGTTGAGGTCGTAGTAGGTGACGAGCGTCTCGTCGCCGCTGGCGGCAGCGTGGGCGGCGACCCGCTGCCTGAACTCGGGGTTCCCCTCCCAGACCTGGCGCAGGAAGATCTCGTCCATCAGCCGTGCCGCCTGCACCAGCTCGGCGACCACCGCGCGCTCGCCCTCCGGCACGCCGGCGAGGTCGGCCGCCAGCTCGGTGGGCGCGTAGCGGGCCAGCCGCGCGGCGACGTCGGGGGCGACCCACGGCTCGCCCATCTCGGTCTCTCCCTCCGGTCCGGAGGCCGGAGTCTCGGTGGCGGGCGAGCAGGCCCAGCCGGCGGCGAGGGCGAGCGTGACGATGGTGGTGACGCACCGCATGACGGGTTCTCCGGATCGGGTAGAAATCGGGTAGAGGGCTCGGCCGGCCGGCCGGTCAAGGACGGTTCGAGCCTACCGCAGTGCGGCCGGCGCGCAGCAGGGCCGGCCCTCCAGGTAGCGAGCCAGGTTGGCCCGTAGCCGGGCCGCGAGGTCGGCGTCGCCGAGGTCTGCCGAGCGGGCCAGCAGCTCGCGCTGCCACTCGACGGCCTGCTCGAAGCGGCCGGCCTGGGCCAGGGCCATGGCCAGGATCTCGGCGTGCTCGAGGCTCTTGTCGGCGGCGACCAGCGCCAGGGCCAGCTCCAGGGCGCGTTGGCCGTCGCGCAGCTCCGGCTCCGGGGCGGCGGCGAGGGCGCGGGCCAGGGCGGCGGCGATCCGCGGGCTGGCCGGGAGGGCGCCGAGGGCGTCCTCGAGGCGCCCGACCGCCTCCCGGTGGCGGCCCAGCCGGGCCAGCGCCGCCGCCTCGCCGAGCCGCGCGCCCTCGTGCGCCGGGTCGGCGGCGACGGTTCGCGCGAACTCGGCGCGCGCCTCCTCCGCCCGGTCGAGCCGCAGCAGACCCTCGCCCAGGTAGAGACGCGCCGCCAGGTCCTCGGGGTGGTCCTCCAGGTGGCGGCGGTAGGCGTCGACCGCCTCCTGGTGGCGGCCCAGCCGGGCGAGGACCCCGGCCAGGTTGCGCCGCGCCTCGCCGAGCGCCGGGTCGGCGGCGAGGGTGGCCTCGTAGCCCTGGATCGCCTCGCTCCAGGCGCCGCGCGCCGCCGCCAGGTTGGCGAGCCCGAGATGGGCGAGCGCCTTCGCCTCGGCCGCGAGGGGCAGCCCGGTGGCGGCCCGGTACTGTTCGGCAGCGCGGCCCGGCTCGCCCAGCCGCTGGAGCGCCTCGCCCAGGGCGAGCCGGGCGGCGCCGTTCCCCGGGTCGGCCGCGATCAGACGCTCGAGATCGGCCGCCGCCTCGCCCGGCCGGTCCAGCTCGAGCAACAGGACGGCGCGCTCCAGGCGGGCCCCCGCGTGGGCGGGGTCGCGCTCGAGGAGCGCCCCGTACTCGACGGCCGCCGCCTGGGGCTCGCCGCTCCGGGCCAGCAGCCGGGCCAGGGTGCGCCGCGCCTCCAGGTCGCCGGGGGCGGCCTCGACCGCCCGGCGGTACTCCCCGATCGCCGCCTCCGTCCGGCCCTGGGCGAGCGCCACCGCGCCCCGCTCGAGCCTCAGCGCCGGGCCCTCGGCGGCCTCGTCCACGGCCGCCGCCAGCGGGTCGGGGAAGACCACCGGGGTGGCGCCGCCCCGCGCCAGGTGGGTGGCCGCCCGCTCGGGCTCGCCGAGGGCGCGGTAGGCCTGGGCCAGCGCGTAGTGGAGGGTGCTGGCCTCGGGCTGCAGCTCCAGCGCGCGCTCGAACCGCCGGGCGGCGGTCTGCCAGTCGCCGGCCGCCGCGGCCAGGCGGCCGAGCCCGTGGTGGGCGGCCGCCGCCGCCGGCTCCAGCTCGAGGGCGCGGGCGTAGAGCGCCGCCGCCGCCTCGTTCTCTCCTTGCTCCAATCGCACCGAGGCCAGCCGCAACAGGGCCGGCAGATCTTCCGGCGCGAGCTCGAGGGCGCGCTGGAGGCCGTCCGCCGCCGCTTCTAGGCGACCCGCGGTCTGCTCCAGGAAGCCCAGGGCGTAGGGCCAGGTGAAGTCGCCCGGCGCCAGCCGCGCCGCCTCCCGATAGCAGGCGGCGGCGGCCTCGCCGAGGCCGTAGGCCTGGTAGAGCCGCCCCAGCTCCCCGGCTGCTGCCGCTAGCTCCGCGTCGGTGGCCTTCGCTTTGACGGCCAGCGAGGCTGCGGCCTCGGCGGCCTCGTCCAGCTGACGCCGCGCGGTCTCCTCCAGCCGCGCCAGCTCGGGCTTCGGCAGCGCCAGCCGCGCCACGCCGAGGTCTCTTTCCGCCGGCGGCCCGCAGGCCAGAGCCGCCAGCAACCCGAGCACGAGCACCCCGAGCATCAGCGCCCATGTTCCCTCTCTACCCAGCCTCTGAAGGGAGCGCACCACCCGCGCCGGCCTCCCGCCGGCCCGTCGGGCGGTGCAGTGACGCCGATTGCGGCCTCGCCGCTCCACCCCACGGGCTCTCCGTCGCCTCCAGCGCGGAGCCTGGGGTCCTAGTGGCAAGCGCGGTCGAGGAGGTTCGAGGGGCGGCACGGGCGCGTCTTCCGTTGGGGACCCACCGAATCTGGTGTCCCGTGCGGCAAGTTCCTTTACATTCGAGCGGCGCTGCATCCCGCTGGGCGGCGTTGCTCCTCGGTCACATATGGCCTCGAGATGCTCGTTCGTCGCGCCTTGCCCAGCGGGCGCTTCGCCGCTCTCGATGTGACAAGGAACTTACCGCACGGAACACAAGCGAAGGATGGGGGACAGTTGTTCATCTAAGAGGTAGGGTTCGGCCATGCCGCTACTGGGAGGCACCGGTTCTAGGAGACAAGAAAAGGCGCTCGTGCGGCGCATGCTGGCCGGCGACGAGGCGGCCTTCGACGAGTTTGCCGACGACTACATCCCGGTGGTCCACCGTTTCGCCATGCGGCGGCTGGGCGGCGACCTCGAGCTGGCCCGCGAGATGGTGCAGAACACGATGTGCAAGGCGATCGCCAAGCTCCCGAGCTTCCGCGGCGAAGCGGCGCTCACCACCTGGCTGTGCGCCTGCTGCCGCAACGAGATCGCCGCCCACTTCCGGCGCCGCGGCCGCTCGATCCAGGAGGTGGGGCTGGCCAGCGACGAGGTGCTGGCCGCCGCCCCGGCGCCCGGCCGCACGCCGCCGGAGGGTCCCGAGGAGACGACCCTGCGCGGCGAGAGCTCGCGGCTGGTGCACGACACGCTCGACGCCCTGCCCCCCCACTACGGCAAGGTGCTCGAATGGAAGTACCTCGAGGAGCTGCCGGTCAAAGAGATCGCCGCGCGCCTCGACATCGGCCCGAAGGCCGCGGAATCGCTGCTCACCCGGGCCCGCAACTCCTTCCGGCAGGACTTCATGCGCCGGCAGGGCGGGCCGGAGCTGGCGGTGCTGGCGGCGCCGGCCGGCCGCTTGAAGGAGGCCGTCCGATGAGCGAATACCAGAAGACCCCCGAGACGGGCCTCGACGCCCCGAGCGGCGAGGAGCACGCGGTCGCCACCCTGCTGCGCGACGCCGGCCCCCGTCCGGCGGTGCCGCCGGCCGACCTCGCCGTCCTCAAGGCGGCCGCCCGCGCCGAGTGGCAGGGCCTGATCGAAGAGCGCGGCGCCCGCACGCGGTTCGGTGCCCTGATGCCGCTGGCCCTCGCCGCCAGCCTGGTGCTGGCGGTGGCGCTCGCCTGGTGGTTCGTCCAGCGGCCGCCGCTGGCGGGCGCCTCGATCGCCAGCGTCGAGCTGGTGGCCGGCGCGGTGGGCCTCGAGCCCGCGGCCGCCGCGGGCGAGCTGGCGGCCGGTCTCGAGCTCGGCGCCGGCGCCGAGCTGAACACCGCCGGCCCCGACGAGAACGGCCGGGCGCCGCGCCTGGCGCTGCGGCTGTCGGGCGGCCACTCGGTGCGGCTCGACGCCCACACGCGGGCGCGGCTGGCATCGGCCAACCGTCTCGAGCTCGAGCGGGGTGCGGTCTACGTCGACTCCGGAGGCGGTCTGCCGGCCGGTGCCGGGCTCGAGATCGCGACCCCGTTCGGCAGCGTCCAGGAGATCGGCACCCAGTTCGAGGTGCGGATCAACGAGGCCGCCGACGTCGACCTCAGGGTGCGGGTGCGCGAGGGCGAGGTCGCCCTCGAGCGTGGCGGTGAGTCGCACGCGGCGGCGGCCGGCGAGGAGCTGATCCTGCGGCGTGACGGCTCGGTGGTGCGCTCGGCGGTCGAGCCCGACGCCCCAGGTTGGGACTGGGTGCTGGCGTCGGCCCCGAGCGTCGACATCGAGGGGCTGCCGCTGGCCTCCTATCTGGCCTGGCTGTCGCGCGAGACCGGCTGGCGCGTCACCTACGACGACCCGGCGCTCCAGGCGTCGGCCCGCAGAATCCGTCTGCACGGCACCATCGCCGGGCTGCGCCCGGACGAGTCGGTGAGCCCGGTGCTGGACGGCAGCGGCCTGGGCTACCGGATGGAGGGCCGCACCCTGCTGGTCACCGCCGGGCCCTCCGGGTAGGGGCGCCTCTAGAACTCGACGCTGATCCCGGCCGAGGGCAGGAGGCCGGCCCAGGCCTCGGCGCTGGCCTCCAGGGTCCCCGCCTCTTCGTCGATCTCGAAATCGAAGCCGGCGACGTTCTTGCGGTTGTAGGCGTTCTGGACGTCGACGTAGAGGTCGAGGGCGACCGAGCGGAGCTGCCAGCGGCGGCTGGCCCTCACGTCCAGCCGGTGGTAGTCGGGCAGCCGCTGGGCGTTGAGCGGTCCGAGCACCGGCACGAACACGACGCCGCCCTCGTCGTCGGCCTCGGGAGCGAGGCTCAGCGCCGTGGTCGGCCAGCCGGTGTGGTAGCGCCACGCGAGGTTGACCCGCCAGTGCTCGCCGAGCCGGTAGTCGAGGTCGAGGTTGAGGGTGTGGGTCTGGTCGAAGAGCCGCGGCACGGAGGTGCGCCCCGAGGGGCCGTCCACCAGGTCCTCGGTCGACGCCCAGGCGTAGTTGACCCACCAGCGGGCGCGGGTGCCGAGGCGGCCCCGCACGAAGACTTCGACGCCCTCGGCGCGGCTGCGCCGGGGGGTGATCCGCACCCGGTCGGGCTCGACCTCGGGGAAGACGTTGAGCGGCTCGTAGAGGTTCTCGTAGCGCGCGCGCGGGTTGCCCACCTCGCGCCGGTAGAGCTCCACCCGGAGCGCCACGCCTGGCTCCCCCGAGCCGGTCCGGAACAGCCGCTCGAAGCCCAGCACCCGGTGCTCGGCGCGCTCGACCGGGGCGAGCCGCCGCTCGCCGTCCTCGACCTGCAGCTCGTAGGGCCGCTGGCTCTGGTTGAACCGCCCCCAGGCGGCGCGCACTACCCCGCTCCGGCCCACTGCCCAGGCCAGGTTGAGCCGCGGGCTGAGGTGGCTCTCGCGGGTCTGCGAATGGCGGTCCCAGCGTGCCCCCAGCTCCAGGGTCAGGGGCTCGAGCAGCCGCAGACGGCCGCTCAGGTGGGCGCTGTCGTGGTCGTCCCGGAAGCCGCCCTGGAAGTCGGTCGCCTGCTGGCCGAAGTCGTGGCGGATGCGGGCCAGCGGGTTGTCGAAATCGCGCGTCCCGGTGTAGTCGTAGTCGGTCTCGAAGCGCCGCCGCTGCCAGCCCCAATCGAGGGTATGCCGCGGCGTCAGCTGGTGGCTCCAGCTCTGGCGCAGGCCGGCGACGTCCGAGTCGCGCCGGTCGAGGATCGCGAAGCGGGCGTCGTCCTCGAGCTCGACGCCGCGCCGGTCGCGGTCGATCAAGGTCATCGAAGCGGCGCTCTCGACCAGCGCGCTGCGGCCGAGGACCGCCTGGTGGGTGAGCCACAGATAGGAGCTGTCGTACTCGGTCTCGAAGCGCTTGCTCTCCTCGCCGACGACCTCCCGGAAGTCCAGCTCGTCGCCCGAGTGCAGGGCGTTGCCGCGCAGGCTGTGCCGGTCGCCGAGCCGGTAGTCGAGCTTGCCGGCGAGGTCCCAGTAGCGCGGGTCCTCGTCGCCCAGCAGCCTGCCGACCAGGTCGGCCGAGCCGCGGCGCACCTCGGCCAGCCAGGCGCCGCGCTCGTCGCGGAAGGTGCCGGCGCCGCCGGCGTGGGCATTGAGGAAGCTGACGCCGACCCGCCCGGTGGCGGCGCCGGTGGGCCGGATGGTGGTCATCTCCAGCACCCCGCTCATGCGATCGCCGTAGGCGGCCGCAAAGCCGCCGGTGGTGAGGTCGGCGCTGCCCAGGGTCGAGGGGGCGACGAAGCTCAGGGCGCTGTCGAAGTCCTTGAGGTGGAAGGCCTCGTACAGCTCCTGGCCGTCGAGCAGGATCTGGGTCTCGTCGCGGCGGCCGCCGCGGACGTGGAACTGCGCGGTGACGTCGTTGGCGGCGACCCCGGGGAGCAGCGACAGGGTGCGGAAGAAGTCGTCCCCGAGGTGAGGCAGGCTGAGGATCTCGTCGCGGCTCAGGGCCAGCGGCGCCGCCGGCTCCTGGCGGAGCAGCGACACCCGGCTGGTGGTGACGATCAGCTCCTCCTCGAGCAACGGCGCCGGCGCCAGCAGGACGGTGACCTCGGCCGGCCGCCCGGCCACCACCGCGACACCGTCCAGCCGCTCGACGACGTAGCCCTTGAGCCGCACCTCGAGGGTGTAGGTGCCGAGCCCGGGGTCGGGGACCACGAACTCGCCGCCGTCGCCGGTGGTGACCTCGACTCCACGCCCGAGCAGGCGCACCATGGCACCGGCCAGGGGCTCGGCGCTGCGGCGGGAGTAGACGCGGCCGCGGATCGCGCCCCCGTCGGCGGCTGTCGCGTGGGGCCCGCGCACCACCACCAGCACCCCGCTCGCGTCCTGCCGCGCCAGGAGTCCGTGCGGCGCCAGGATCTCGTCGAGGATCTCCCGCGGCTCGCCGGCGGCCGGCTCGGTCTCGACCCTCATGTCGGGGCGGACGACGTTGGTCGAGAAGACGATCCTGAGGCCGCGCACGCGCAGCTCCTTGAGCGCCGCGGTCAGCGTGCGGCCGGCCCACTGGGGCCGCGCCAGGGCCGGCTCGGGGTTCTCGGCGGCCGCCGCCGGCAGGGGGCCGGGACCGCCGGCCGGAGCCAGCACCGCGAGGAGGGCGACGGCGGGCAGGAGGCCCTGCAGCCCGCGCAGCCGGTCGCCGAGGCCGAAGGATTTCGGCGCTGGCCCCATCCAAACAGGATAGCAGGCGGCAGGGGGCCGCCGACCGCCAAGAAGAGACAGGAGACAACGAGATGCGCGAACGTCATCGTCGACGCCACGTCCCGGCGAGCACCACCGTCCTTGCCGCCCTCGCCCTTGCCGCCGGCCTGGCGCTGGCCCCGTCGCCGGCCGGGGCCGTCGCCTTCACCACCCAGTTCCGGCTCGAGGACTGCCGGTGGTCCAACCGCGGCAGCCAGAACCCGTACTGGAGCCTCCGCCCCGGCTATCAGCAGGTGCTGCTGGGCGAGGAGGACGGCGCCGAGATCGAGGTCCACATCACCGTGCTGCGCCAGCGCGAGACGATCAGCTTCGAGAGCGCCAACGGCACCCCCGTCACCGTCAGGGCGCGGGTGGTCGAGGAGCGCGAGTGGGAGGACGGCGAGCTGATCGAGGTGTCGCGCAACTGGGTGGCGCGCTGCGTCCAGACCGGCGACGTCTACTACTTCGGCGAGGATGTCGACGACTACGAGGACGGCGAGATCGGCGGCCACGAAGGGGCCTGGCGGGCCGGCGAGGACGGCGCGCTGCCCGGGATCCTGATGCCGGGCACCTTCCTGCTGGGCGCCAAGTACTACCAGGAGATCGCGCCGGACGTGGCGCTCGACCGCGCCCGGCACGTCGACATGGGGCTCGACCTCGAGGTGCCGGCGGGCTCCTTCACCGACTGCGTGGTGGTCAAGGAGACCAACGCTCTCGACCCCGACTCCGAAGGGTTCAAGGTCTACTGCCCCGGCGTCGGACTGATCATGGACGAGACGCTGATGCTGATGGAGTACGGCGTGGTGCCGGCCGGCCGCCCGGCGCGGGCACGGCGGCGCTAGCTGCGGCCCCACCCGACGCCGGCAGCACCAGGTAGCGGTCGGTGCCGAGCCCCGTCCACCGGCGATTGCCGCCGGCGGGCGGGGCGAGGCGGATCGAGACCTCGCCGCCCCGCCCGCCGAGGCCGACCACCAGCCGCGGGTCCGAGGCCGAGGCGTAGCTGCCGTCGGTGGCCAGCCGGCGGACCAGGGCGCCGCCGCCCGCCGGCTCCACGGTGACCAGGGCGCCCGCGAGGTCGGCGCCGCCGGGCACGGTTACCGCCCGCACCCCGAGCCAGCGGTTGGCGCTGCCGCGCTGATTCGAGAACAGCCGCGCGGGGCCGTTGTTGTTGACCACCACCACGTCGGCGTCGCCGTCGTTGTCGAGGTCGCCGAAGGCGGCGCCGCGGCCGACCTCGGAGCCCGCGAAGCCCGGCCCGGCGTCGCCGCCGATCTCCTCGAAGCGGCCCGCGCCGAGGTTGCGATAGAGCTGGCGCGGCTGGTGGAGCGGGTAGGGGTCGCCGGCCTGGGCCAGCGCCTCGATGGTGCGCACCGCGCCGTTGACGATCAGCAGGTCGAGCCCGCCGTCGTTGTCGAGGTCGAAGAAGCGGGCGCCGAAGCCGGTGAGCGGCCAGCTCGGCGGCCCCAGCCCGCTGGGCGCCGAGCGCTCGACGAACAGGCCGCCCCCCTCGCTCCGGAAGAGGGCGTTGGGCTCGCCGGTCAGGTGGGTCATGAACAGGTCGAGGTCGCCGTCGCCGTCGGCGTCGGCCGCGTCCACCCCCATGCTGGCCTGCGGCAGTCCGTCGGCGCTCAGCGCGCAGCCCGCCGCCAGGCCGATCTCCTCGAAGCGGCCGTCGCCGCGGCTGGCCCACAGGAAGTTGGGCTCGCCGTCGTTGGCTACGTAGAGATCCGGCCGCCGGTCGCCGTCGAGGTCGGCGGCCAACGCCCCCAGCGCCTTGCCGGGCCGGCCGCCGATCCCGCTCGCCGCCGAGACGTCCTCGAAGGTGCCGTCGCCGCGGTTCCGGAACAGCTTGTCGGTGACCCCCCGATAGGCCTGGGGACCGCAGTAGTCGCGGGCGCCGCCGGCGGTCCGGCACAGCTTGTGGGTCGCCAGCGTGAAGTCGAGGTAGTTGCCCACCCACAGGTCGAGCCGGCCGTCGGCGTCGGCGTCGAAGAACACCGCCGGCACGCTCCACCGCGGATCGTCCACCCCGGCCGCGGCGGTCGCGTCCTCGAAGCTGCCGTCGCCGCGGTTGCGGAGCAGCCGGTTGGACCCGAAGGCGGTGACGTAGAGGTCGGGGAACCCGTCGTCGTCGTAGTCGCCGCTCGCCACCCCCATGCCGTAGCCGGAGCCGGGAACCAGGCCCGCCGCCGCGGTGACGTCGACGAACCGCAGCGAGGCCTCGCCTCCGGAGTTAGGGAAGTCAGGGTGAGAATCGTTGCGGTACAGGCGGTCGGTCAGAGGCAGGGGATGCCTGGGCGGAAACAGCGCCTCCGAGAGTTCGTGTTCCCCCAACATTGCTCCCTGGACCAGGTAGAGGTCCAGGTCGCCGTCGACGTCGTAGTCGACGAGCGCCCCGCCGCCCCCCATCATCTCGGGGAAGTAGTACTCGCCGGTCATGCCGTTGAAGTGCCGGAAGTCGATCCCCGAGGCCACCGCCACCTCGATGAAGAGCGGTCCGCCAGCCGGAGCGGCGCCACCGGTGTCGGCATCGGGTGTCCGCTGGTCGGACGGCGAGCAGCCCGCGGTCAGTCCAAGCAGGGCGACGGCCCGCAGCAGGTGCCGGTGGCTGAACCTACCGGGAGGGCGCAACACTTCGCTGAGTCTAGTGGCCTGTAACACCCAAATCGATAGTGCCTGAGCGGCCCTCACAGCCGATCTCGGCGTTGCGCCTCCTCGCCATAGTCCCCGCTATGACTGCGTCGGCGCGCCTGGAGCTCGGCCGCGATGGCTCGCTCATCCACCACCGATTCGAGTGTTACAGGCCACTAGTGCCCCGTCGAGACGGCGCCCCGAGGTTCTCGCCCTGCTGGCCGGTGATGCCCTACCCAGCTTCTGGATTGCCCGCGGTGCGGAGAACGCGCTGGGTGCAAAGAAACGGCGCCGCCGGAGCCCCGGCGGCGCCTGGATTGGACGGCTTCGCGATGCGGCCTACCTGAGGATCCGCACGCCGAGCTGGATCTCGCGCGGGTCGCCGGCGCCGCTGCGGACGGTGCCGTCGAAGTTGAAGATCAGCTCGGTGACCTGGGGAACCAGGAAGTTCTCCTCGTCGGTCAAGTTGAAGATGTCGAGGATCGGCTGCACGGTGTAGCCGCCGACCTGGAAGTTCTTGGACAGCCGCAGATCGACGGTCATGAACTCGTTGTCCTTCTCGCCCTGGTTGCGGCCGAAGACGGCGGCGCCGAGGTCGCACGACAGCCCGCTGCCCGACGGCACCGGCGGGATGCAGCGCCCCGTCGGTGGGAACCCCTGTACCGGGTCGCCGTTGGGCTCGATGTCCAGCGGCTGCGCGTCGCGGTAGGTGAAGCGCGCGTTGATGTCGATGCCGTAGGGCGCGTTCCACAGCACCCAGGCGTTGAAGCGGTGCCGCTGGTGGCGGTCGGAGAGGCTGAACTCGGCGTCCAGGTCGGTGAACTTGGCGTAGCGGAAGGTGAACGGATCGCGCTCGTTGTCGTCGTCCGACTGGTCGATCGAGTTGGTGTAGTAGGCCTGGACCTGGAAGTTGTTGGAGTAGCGCTTGTTGACCCCGACGGTGACCCCGAAGTAGCGGCTCTTGCCCGACGAGCTGACCGTCCGCAGGGTGCCGATGCCGTTCGAGCCGTCGGCCCCCAGGCCGGTCGACCAGGGCGAGCCGAACAGGGCGTCGTTGCTGTTGATCCAGCGGGTGATGTGGTTGGTGGCCGCGTAGTTGACCTTGGCCAGCAGCGCCACGTTGGGCCGCACCTCACCCTCCCAGGAGAGCGCGGTCGAGATGGTCTCGGGCAGCTCGAAGTCCTTGTCGAAGATGAAGACCTCGGGCTGGAAGGGCACCCCGGCCACGTCCGGCGGCAGCAGGTTGGGCCACTCGGGCGGCGTCACTCCGAAGTCGTTGAAGAAGCTGGCCCGGAAGATGGTCTGCCCGCGGCTGCCGTTGGTCGAGCGCACCGAGGCCAGGGTGAGGGCCGGGATGCGCGCCGCGTAGACCCCGGCGCTGCCGCGGATCACCTGCCGCAGCTTGGTGTCCGGCGACCAGGCGAAGGCGAAGCGCGGCTGCAGCGAGTCGTCGTCGGGGATGTCGCCGTCCGAGGGGAAGGTCTGCGGGCCGATCGGCGTGTCGCGGGTCTCGCCGATGAAGTCGGCGTAGAAAACCTCGTTGGGCGGGGTGATGACGCTCGGCTGGTCGAGCCGCTCCCAGCGCAGCCCGAACTCCAGGGTCAGGTTGGCGGTCGGCTGCCACTGGTCCTGGATGAAGATCGCGGTCTCCTTCTGCTCGATCGACTGGGTGCCGGCCTGGTTGACCGAGACGTCGCCGACCCCGGCCTGCTGGAGGAAGAGCAGCAGCGGCCCGGCGGTGCCGCCGTGGGTGCTGCAGTCGACGCCCACGCCGCTGGTGCCGTCGACGCACTCGACGTAGTTGGGACCGAGGTTCACGTAGTTCTGGAAGCCCTGGAAGGAGCTGAAGATGTAGCGCCCGTTGGCGAAGCCGATGAAGGTCTGCGACGAGGTCACCTCGTTGTACTCGAGGCCGGCCTTTATCGAGTGGTCGCCGCGCAGCAGCGAGACGTTGTTGTTGATCTGGATGCGGTCGTCGTCGTACTCGATGGGCAGGAAGAACGGCATCCCCACCCGCCAGCCGCCGACGAAGTCGAAGGCGGTGTCGGGGAAGGGCCGGTTCTGGCCGGGCACGTTGGGACCGGGGTAGGGCCGCGGCCGCCACTCCTTGGCGTACTGGCCGCGGAACTCGTTGAGCAGCCGGTCGGAGACGGTCGAGATCAGGGTGCTGGTCAGCCCGTGGGCGTAGTCGGTCTCGATGCCGTTGGCGCTCGCCCCCCAGGTGTCGACGTCGAAGGTGCCGTTGACCTGCTGCGAGTAGTGGTAGGCCCAGCGGCCGGTCAGCAGGTTCCTGTCGTTGAGCTGCAGGTCGACCTTGCCCAGGTAGGCGTCGGCGTCGTTGGTGCGGGTGATCGGCGCGTTCTCGTTGGGCAGCCCGACGCTGGCCAGGTAGTCGACCACTTCGGGGGCGATGCGGCCGGGGTCGGTCTGCTTGGTGCTGTCGGCGTCCTGCAGATCGGCGGCGACGAAGAAGAAGGCCTTGTCCCTGCGCAGCGGCCCGCCGACGGTGAAGCCGTACTGGGCCTGGTCGAACTCGAAAGCGGTCTCGCGGCCGCCGGAGCGCAGCTGCGGGTCCTCCGACAGCGAGTCGTTCTTGAAGAAGACGTGGGCTGTGCCCTTGAGCGAGTTGGTCCCCGACTTGGTGACGACGTTGACGAAGCCGCCCGAGGAGCGACCGAACTCGGCCGGCGCGCCGTCGGTGACGATCAGCACCTCCTTGATGGCGTCGATGTTGAAGGTGTAGGGAGGCCGCTGGCCGCCGCGCTGCTCGCCGAAGAACGGGTTGTTGAAGTCCGCTCCGTCGACCATCACGTTGTTGTTGATGCCCTTCTGGCCGTTGATCGACAGCTCCTCGCCGTCGGGGCCCTGGACGATGGTCACCCCCGGGGTGAGCTTGGAGAACTCGAGGAAGTTGCGGCCGTCGTTGGGCAGCCCCTCGATCGAGCGGTCGTCGATCCGGATCTGGCCCTCGGTGCGGCTGGTCTCGATCACCGGCCCGGCGCCGGTGACGGTGATCTCCTCGCCGACCGCCGAGATCTGCATGGTGACCTCGAGGGTGATGGTCTGACCGAGGGCGAGCTGCAGGCCCTCGCGCACCAGGGTGGCGAAGCCTTCCAGCGCGAAGGAGGTGGTGTAGGGACCGAGCGGCAGCAGGACGCCCCGGAAGCGGCCGGACTCGTCGGTCATCAGCACCTTCTCGAAGCCGGTGGCGGTGTTGCGGAGGGTGACGGTGACCCCCGGCAGGACGCCTCCGCCTTCGTCCTTGACGATGCCCTCGATGACACCGGTGGTGGCCTGGGACTGGGCGTCGACCCCGGGCGCCGCAAACAGCGCCAGGAGCAGAACCGCCGCGAACACACGGACGCTTCGCACCATGGGGACCTCCTTTGAGTCGAAGGAAGGGCTCACCGCACCAAATGCTTTTGGGGGATTATACGACGGGGCCGCGGCGGGGCAAGGGGCCGCGGAAGCCGCCGCCGGTGCCGTCCACTAGGGCCGCAGATGCCGGTCGAAGAAGGCCAGGGTCTTGGCCCAGGCGTCCTCGGCGGCGGTGGCGTTGTAGCGCCCGCCGGAGGGGTTGGCGAAGGCGTGGTCGGCGTTTTCGTAGACGTGGATCGAGGCGGTCTTGCCGAGCCCTTCGAGAGCGTGCTGGAACTCGCGGACGGCGCTCACCGGGATGCCGCCGTCGAGGGCGCCGAAGAGCCCCAGGACCGGCGCCTCGAGGGCGGCCAGCTCCTCGCGTCCGGTGACCAGGCGGCCGTAGTAGATGACCGCGGCGTCGATCGCCGGCCCCTGGTCGAGGGCGGCGCGCAGCGACCAGCCGCCGCCGAAGCACCAGCCGACGACGCCGATCCGCGGCGCCCCCAGCCGCTGCTCGAGGTAGGTCGTCGCCGCCCGCAGGTTGGCCAGCGCGTCGGCGGGGCGCTCGCCGGCGGCGCGGGCCAGGCGCGCGGCGGTCTCGCGGTCGCTCGCCGCCTCGCCGCCGTAGAGGTCGACCGCCAGCGCCGCGTAGCCCTCGCCGGCCAGCCGCCGGGCCACCGCGCGGATGTTGTCGTTGAGGCCCCACCACTCGTGGATCAGGATCACCCCGGGGAGCGGGCCCTCGGCCCCCTCCGGCCGCGCCAGGTAGCCCGCCACCGCCTGCTCGCCGACCACCGCGTAGTCCACCGGACCGGCGCTCACCGGCGCCGCCGGCTCGGTCTCGGCGGCCGGGCTGGCCAGCGGCCGGTCGCCGGCGTGCTCGCGCTCCATCCGGGCGACGAAGTCGTCGGTGGCGGTTGTGGCGGCGGTGGCGGGCAGCGGCCCGCCGGCGAGGGCGGGCACCGGCAGGGCCACCAGCAGCGAAAGCACCAGGAGTCGAGCGGCGGCAGGTCGCGTCATCGGGTCACCTCGTCTTGGGATCGCCGCACCCTATCCGATCCTCACTGCTCGCGCGCGTAGACCAGCCGGTTGGGCCCGTCGCCGTGGTTGCGGACCACCCCCTCGGTGGCCCGCGACTCGACCAGCCCCTTGACCTCGGCCGGGGTGCTGCCGGGGGCACGCTCCAAGGTGAGGGCGGCCACCCCGGCGGCGTGCGGCGAGGCCATCGAGGTGCCGCTCAGCACGTTGTCGCCGCCGCCGCGCCAGGCCGACAGCACGTCGACCCCGGGGCCGAAGACGTCGACGCACTGCCCCTGGTTGGAGAAGAAGGCGCGCCGGTCGCTGCGGTCGGTGGCGCCGGTGCCGATCGCCTGCTTCACCCGCGACGGCGAGCCGTCGCAGGCGTTCGAGGAGTCGTTGCCGGCCGCCACCACGTGCATCACGCCGGCCTCCAGCGAGCGGCAGACCGCGGTGTCGAGGCTGCGCGAGGGGTCGCCGCCGAGGCTCATGTTGGCGACCGCCGGCCAGCCGTTGGCCTCGACGTGGCCGGTCACCCAGTCGATGCCCTCGATGACGTCGGAGTCGGCGCCGGTGCCGTCGCGGAGCACCCTCACCGGGTGGATCACCACCTCGCGGGCCACCCCGAAGGTGCTGCCGCCGAGGGTGCCGGCGACGTGGGTGCCGTGCCCGTGGTCGTCGTCGAAGCGGTCGCCGAAGACGTTGTGCGCCTCGCCGAGGCGGCCGGCGAACTCCGGATGGTCGGCATCCACCCCGGTGTCGATGACGTAGGCGTGGACGCCGGCGCCGGTGGCGCCGGGCTCGTAGATCCCGTCGAGCGGCAGCTGGCGCTGATCGATGCGGTCCAGCCCCCAGGTGGAGGCGGCGCTCCCGGGCAGCGGGCCGATCGTCTTGCGGCCGTCCTCCTCGACGAAGAGCACCCGCTCGTCCCGGCGCAGCCGGTAGAGCTGGTCGGCGGTCAGGGTGGCGGCGAACTGGTCGACCGCGGCGTAGGCGTCGAGCGTCCGGATGCCGTACGAGGCGGCGAGGGCGCTCATCTCGGCGCCGATCTGGGCCGCGGTCCGCGCCCCCGGGCCGCCGCCGGGCCAGCCGGGCTTGAGGGTCACCACGTAGCGCCCCGGCTGGCGCTGCTTGACGCGGTAGAGGCGCGCTTTCTGCCGGCCGTCGCGCTCGGCGACGGCCTGCAGCTCGGTGGCGCAGTCGAAGGGCTCGGGCCCGGGGCAGCTGCCGCCGGCGGTCAACAGGCAGACGAGAACGAAAAGCGGAATGCGCGGCATGGACGGTTCCTCCACGGAGCAGGTGCGGGGGCGACGCGAGGGACCCACCGCCCCGGGGAAAGCGGCACCACCATTCTGACAGCTCCTCTCAGAGGCTCGCATTGTTCACTTTGTGACTCGGCGCCGCGGCAGCGTCGAGACGCCGCAGTGGGTACAGGCACCGCGGGTGACGGTCCCCACCGGCTGGCCGGCCGGGCGAAACCCCGGCCGCTCGACCGCCGTAGAGGCCGATGAGTCACCTGGCGGCCGCCCCGCGGGCGCCGATTCGTGTCCTCGCGTCGCGCCAGCCGGGCTGGCGCCCGGTCTCGCCGATCGCCCGGCCGAGAGCCCAAGGAGGTCCCTTCCATGCGCAGAGTCGTCATCGCTATCCTCGCCGCCGTGCTGACTGCAGGCAACGCCGCCGCCGCCGACCTCGAGGCCGGGCGCCGCGCCCTCGCCGAGCGCCTCGACGCCCTCCACGCCAACCCCGAGGGGCTGTCGGCGAGCGAGCGCCTGGAGGCCTACGTCGACCTCTTCTACGACTGGGTGATGTTCGAGCACCCCGAGTTCGCCACCTCGATCGGCCACCCCGAGGGCCACGACCGGTGGACCGACAACACCCTCGAAGGCATCGCCTGGCGCGAAGCCGAGACGGCACGGGCTCTCGAGGCGCTGCGGTCGATCGACCGCGCCGCGCTGACGGACGAGGAGCGGCTGAACTACGACCTGCTGCTCCGCGACCTGGAGCTCAACGTCGCCGGCGACCGCTTCCCCGGCAAGTACCTGGCCATCAACCAGATGGGCGGCGTGCAGCAGAACGTGGCGCGGATGCTGGCCATCATGCAGGCCGGCACCGTCGAGCAGTACGAGGACGTCCTGGCCCGGCTGCGCGGCGTCCCGGCGCTGGTCGACCAGACCATCGTGCGCCTCGAGAAGGGGCTCGAGACCGGGGTCACCCCGCCCAGGGTGACGCTCCGCGACCTGCCCCAGCAGGTCCGCAACCTGCTGGTCGAGGAGCCGCTCGAGAGCCCGATGCTCAAGGCCTTCAACGAGTTTCCCGCCGACCTGCCGGCCGCCGAGCAGACGCGGCTGCGCGACGAGGCCGTCGAGGTCTTCCGCGACCAGGTCGCGCCGGCCTACCGGCGGCTCCTGGCCTACGTCGAGGAGACCTACCTGCCAGGCGCCCGCGAGGAGATCGCGATGAGCGCGCTCCCCGACGGCGAGGCCTGGTACGCCCTGCGGGTCAGGGAGATGACCACCACCGACCTCAACCCGCGCCAGATCCACGAGATCGGGCTCGCCGAGGTGGCCCGCATCCGCGCCGAGATGGACCGGGTGATCGCCGAGTCCGGCTTCGAGGGCACCTTCGAGGAGTTCACCGAGTTCCTGCGCACCGACCCGCGCTTCTACTTCGAGACCCCCGAGGAGCTGCTCCGTGCCTACCGCGACATCGCCAAGCGCGCCGACGCCGAGCTGCCCGCCCTGTTCCGCACCCTGCCGCGGCTGCCCTACGGCATCGTGCCGGTGCCGGCCTACGCCGAGAAGTCGCAGACCACCGCCTACTACGAGCGCGGCTCGCTCGAGGCCGGGCGCCCCGGCCGCTTTTTCGCCAACACCTACGACCTGCCCAGCCGGCCGAGCTGGGAGATGGAGGCGCTGACCCTCCACGAGGCGGTGCCCGGGCACCACCTGCAGATCGCCATTGCCCAGGAGCTCGAGGACCTGCCCTGGTTCCGGCGCTTCGGCGGCGAGACCGCCTTCATCGAGGGCTGGGGCCTCTATGCCGAGAGCCTGGGCGAGGAGATGGGCTTCTACCAGGACCCCTACGCCAAGTTCGGGCAGCTCACCTACGAGATCTGGCGCGCCATCCGCCTGGTGGTCGACACCGGCATGCACGCCCTGGGCTGGAGCCGCCAGCAGGCGATCGACTACTTCCGCGAGAACACCGGCAAGGCCGAGCACGACATAACAGTCGAAGTCGACCGCTACATCGTCTGGCCCGGCCAGGCCCTGGCCTACAAGATCGGCGAGCTCAAGATCAAAGAGCTCCGCGCCATGGCCAAGCAGGAGCTCGGCGAGCGCTTCGACCTCCGCGCCTTCCACGACCGCCTGCTCGCCAACGGCGCCCTCCCCCTCTCGGTCCTCGAGACCCACGTCGAAGAGTGGGTCACCGCCCAGAAGGCGGCCGCGGACGGCGACGTCCAGCTAGCCGCCGGCGGCGGCTAGAACTCGTCGCACTGGGTAACCCCTTCGCACCAGTTGGCCAGGGTGGCCCAGTTGGACCAGGTGGTGCCGAATTCACTGGTCACCACACAGCGGTATCTGCCGAAGTCCTGTTCCTGGACGTTGTGGACCTGCAAGAAGGTCGTCGTGGTGCCGGAGAAGGTCCCGTTCCCGTCGACGAGATTGACCGGCAGTCCGCCCTTGACCTCCTGCTGCCACTGGTAGGCAAGCGTGCCTTCACCGGTGGCGCGGACCTCGAACCACCCCAAGCCGCCGTAGGGGGCCAGGACGTCCTGGGGCTGCATCGTGATGACCGGTGCGAGCGACACCTCGAGGTGGAGCGCCGCCGGGGTGGACGACCACGGGCTCGAGAGGGTCACGGTCGTGCCTGCCGGAGTGACCGTGCCGGTCGAGGTCGCGCCGTCGGTGACCCGAAACCACTGGTAGTCATAGACGACGCCGCTCTGGACGGCCGACAGCGAGACGACCGCCTGGTTCGCCGGCTTGTACGCCAGGTACTCGTCGCCCGGGTCGGCGAGCGCGAAGTTCGTGCTCGAGAGATTTCCGCGGGGCGCCATCGCCGCGAGGCCGATCTGCTCGGACCATCCCTTGATGTGGCTCATGCTGTCGCGCAGCGCCAGGTGATGCGGCAGCTCGACGAGACCCCACGGGTTGTCCTCGAAGTGAGAGTCCATGAACGCGAAGTGGTACCCGCGCGTGAAGGCCTTCCAGCTCCAGCCTCGCGGGTCGGTGATGATCGGTGGTGGGTTGCCGCCGCCCTGACAGCCGCCGCAGATGTGATCGGTGTCGAGGATGATGATCCGACCCAGCGCGGCCGACCCGGGGTACCGGAAGTTGTTGGGCGGTGGCCCGCCGTTCTGACCGTTGAAGTCTCCTGACACCCCGGGTGCCGATCGCCCGTTCGGGGACAGCACCTCCGCATCGGTGCTCAGCAGCAGGCCGTTCACCAGGTGGTTCCTGCCCGGCTGGACCATCGCGCTCATCCACACCGGATGGGGGTCGTAGCCCTGGGTCGTCTCCCAGCTTCGGATCTCGGCCATGATCTGCTCCTGCCATTCGAAGCCCTCCCAGGGTGCGGCGTTGCCGACCCAGCCCTCGTTGCCGACCTCCCAGATCACCGGCAGGTGGTGCAGCTCGTCGACGACCTGCCGCAGGTAGTGCCGCTGCTGGTCGAACAGGTCGGAGTCCACCGGCGGGTAGGTCGACGTCTCCCATCCCTCGCAGTCGTTGTTCGGGTCCCCGTCGATGCCGTTGACGTTGTTGTCGCGCTGGAACCCGTGGGTGTACCAGTCGAAATCCTCCTCGGCCAGGTTGCCTCCCACCAGCACGCAGTTCTGCTGGCGGTCGCCGTAGGTGATCGGCTCGAAGAACATGACGCTCATGGAGACGCCCCGCTGGAGGGCGTCGCCGACGCGGGAGTCGACCCTGTTGATGTAGCTCAGGTTCAGCAGGTCCAGGTTGACCTTCGGGCGGCCGTCGTTGCCGGTCCCCGACTGCCGCTGCCAGATCGGCGGGTCGAATCGCATGTCCACCTGGGCCAGGATCGTCGTCTCCCAGGCCCAGCCCCGCATGAAGTTGAAGTCGTTGTCGATCGTCAGGTAGTCCAGCAGGTCGTTGAAGTCGAGACGGGTCGCATTGGTCGGCCAGGCCCCCTGGCGCCAGTCCTGGAAGTTGTTCCAGACGTGTGATCCCACCATCAGAACGGCCTTCTGGTCGGGATCGCCCTCCACCATGAAGTACCGCGGGTTGGCCGGGTGGACGATCAAACGGCCGGAGGTCTCGGCGGCAAAGGCCTCTGCGGCGACGGCCCCCAGGCAGAGGCCGAGTAAGAGCATGATCCGCTGGCATCTCGAGAGCATCGAAACCTCCCTTCGTAGCGTGTGCCAAGAATCTGGCAGTGGCGGGGCCCTTGGGTCGTGACGAAGGTGTGACGGTCTTGCGCAGTTGGCTGACGGTTGCCCGTCGAGGCGGTTGGCGCTCTAACTCGGCTCCGCGACGGTGTCGGCTGGCAACGGTCCTCGATGGGGTGAAACGAGCCGCCGTTGGGCCTCCGGTGGCTTGCCGGCTGGTACAGCTTTCTGTACAATTGAGTCATGGCCCGCGTCACCACCTACAGCGACGCCCGCGCCCACCTCAAGAGCTACTGCGACGAGGTCGCCGAGAGCGGCGAGCCGCTGATCATCAAGCGCCGCTCCGGCGCCGACGTCGCCCTGGTCAGCGTCGACGAGCTGGCCGGCCTGGAAGAGACGGCCCACCTGCTGCGCTCGCCGAAGAGCGTTAAGCGCCTGTTCGAGTCCCTCGAAGAGGTCCGCTCGGGCGGCGGGGCCGTGCTGACGATCGAGGAGCTGCAGCACAAGCTCGGCCTCGATGGCTGAGCGCCGGGCGGTCTTCTCGACCCACTTTCTCGACGACCTCGACTTCTGGGTGCGGACCGACCGTAAGGTCGCGCGGCGCCTCCTCGCCATCGTCCGGCAGACCCTTCGCGATCCCTTCCAAGGGATCGGCAAGCCCGAGCCCCTCCGCCGCCGCCTCGCCGGTCTCTGGTCGCGGCGCCTGACCCAGGAGCACCGGGTCGTCTACGAGGTCACCGCCGACGCGGTCAACTTCCTCCAGGCGCGGTACCACTACTGAGGAAGACCCGAGCCCTGCGGTCCCTTCGGTGCGCAGCCGGACGACCTGCGGCGGGCGAGCTCAGTGCAGCTCGTCGAGGTCGGCCACGCACCGCTCCAGCTCACCCAGGAGCGCTAGGCCGGCGTCGGTCAGGAGATGGTCCTTGGAGCGCAGCTCTGCGACGGTGGGCTTCAGCGGCTCGAGGAACTTGCGCGACCGCTCGGGCGTCGCCGCCTTGGCGAAGAAATCAGCCAGCGCGGCCGCGACACAGGCCGAATGGAAGGCGAGGTCGTAGGGTCGCCGCGTCTTGAGAACGGCGCTGAGCACCAGCGCGTCCTGGCCCGTCATCTCGCGCGGCTCGCGGACGAACAGGCGCCGGACCATGTCGCGGAGAAACACGCCCTGGTGCGTCGCCTCGTGGAGGATGGTCTCGGCGTAGTCCACGGCGTCCCACGAGGGGGACGGATCGAACCAGACGACCCCCAGCGAGTCCCCGAAGCTGCCGCCGCCGACCCCGGACTCCCTGGCGCACAGGAAGCAGCCGACCAGCAGGTCGATCGCCTCGACGACCCGGGGGTCGTACCGCTCCAGCAGCTCGAACCCGGCCCGGGCCTCCTCGCGGATCTCGGCCTGCTCGTCTTCGCTGAAGGCATGCTCCTCGGTCACCTGATCGACCTTCAGGAAGTGCCGGACGATCGGGAGGTTGACGGGATGGAGAACCTCGAAATCGAAGAAAGGACCGCCACCATCCGCCGATGTCCGGAACGGCCGCGGCTGCACCCGGTTGAGAGCGGCGAAGTACCCAGCCGGCAGCTCCGGCCGCGCCGACTCCGGCTTCACGAACTCGACGAGGAGATGGGCGCTGCCCCTCACCTCGTCGGGATCGAGAACAGTCAACATCGAAGGCTCAGGAGCCTCGGCCGGCGCTAAACGCAGGCGGTGTCCGGCGCTGCGCGCGACAGCGTCGAATCGCGAGCAGAGACCTCCGCTAGCCCTGCGGCTCGGGCTTCGCGGGCGTCACCTCGCTCACGCTCTCCCGCTGCAGCCTCAAGAACCGCTTGATGTTGACGGCGGTCATCTCGGCCGACGCCGCGGTCTCCTCGGCCGCCTCGACCAGCACGGGGGGCAGGATGATGACCTGCGTCGCTTCCGCCTGCTGCACCCTCAGGTACCGGCGAATGTTCGCCGCCGCCCTCTCGGCGGCCCGTCTCGCCGCCTCGGCCGCTCTGAGCGCCTCCTTCGCCGCCTCTTCGGCGTTGCTCATCGCACGCCTCCTTCCAAAGCCATTCAGTTGGAGCGACCCGGCCAAGGTACCACAGGCCCGACGCCCTTCGCGTCCACGGCGAGCGGTACCATCGGCGGAGGAGCCACGAAGGGCCAGGTTCTGAAACGGAGGATCCATCTCGCTCGCACCCACGAAGCGCACGCCCTGGGCGAAGACCACCTCCACCGGGAAGCGGTCACGCGCGCGGCCCCGCCGCGCTCGCCAGCCGACCCAACGGACTTACACCACGGGCTGCTAGGCGGAGCGGGCCGCCGGGGCGGCCGCGCACCCCTTGAACGGCCGGGCCGGCGGCCGGCTCAGGCGAGGTGGCGCTGCTCGCCGACCGCGTAGGCCTCGCGGACCCAGTCCAGCACTTCCTTGTCGAGGTCCTCGGCCCTCGTCACCCGCAGCAGGTGGACGTGGTCGGTGGGGGTCAGGGTCTCGACCTTGCGGAAGCGCGGGCTCTCGACCCGCTTGGGGAGCCAGAAGCCGACGTCGAGCCAGCGCTTCTTCGGCGTCGCGCCGAGGAAGCGCACCCGGACCAGGAAGGCGACGTGGTCACGGTAGGCCTGGACGTGGACCGGCCCCACGGATTCGACCATCGTTCGCAGGTGCTGGAAGAGCCGACGGACCGCCGGCATGCTGCGGGCGAAGGGCTCGTCGAGCGAGTAGTGCCGGCAGCTGTGCCACTGGTTGGGGTTGACGAAGACGTGGCCACACTTCGGGCAGGTCCACAGCGGTCGCCGCCGCAGCGCGGCCCGGCCCGTCTTGACTGGGCCCTTCTTGACGGGCCCGGTCTCGCCCTTGACCTGGGCCACGAGGACCTCGATCCGCTGGGCTCGTCGCTCGGCGGTCTCGGCTACGTCCACCCAGCGCTGCAGCTCGTGCCGGTGGCTGGCGCTCTTGGCGGCGAAGGCGGCGGTCGCCCCGGCCTTCCGTAGCGCCGCCGCCATGTCCCGGGCGACCGGCACCTCCTCCCAGGGCACGGCCCGCAGCACGAGCTCCACCCGGTCGCCGGCCGCGATCCTGGCGCCGGCGGCGGATCGGCCGGCGCCACGGACTCGTCTGCCGAACCCCGCCCGCGCCGCCGCGCGCATCCCGGCGTGGAGGAACAGCCAGTGTCCGCCGCCGCGCGGCACCAGGCTCCCGCGGATCTCGGTCCCCTCGAGCGTCCCGAAGACCCGCACGCGGCCGCGGTCGGCGTAGCGCGAGAAGACCGTGGCCACCGAGGCGGGAACGACCACGTAGAAGTTGGGTCCCTGCTTCAGGACCTCCGCAGTGAAGCGCTGGGGTCGGGAGGGCACGGGCTCGATTCTAGGGGCGCCGGGTTGACTTCCAATTGGACCTGTAGCATACTAGTTTGCAACACAAACTTTAGATCGAGCCGCCAGCGAGACGCCATGAGCCGAGCCCAGGACCTCCGCCACCTCACCCAGCTCTTCCCGACCTTCCTGGGCCTGCGGCTCGTGCCCGTAGGTCTGTGGTTCCTCGCCGTGGCGCTGGTCTCGCCCCTCCCGGGGCTCCACGAGGGACTCCTCGGGGCCCTGGCGGCGCTGGCGGCCGGGGCGATCTGGTGGGTCCATCTCTGGTACCGGCGCGAGTTCGGGGTGGTGGAGCCGCGCCGGCTGGGGATGGGCCGGAGCTGGGCCTTCCTGCTCGGTCTCGGCGTGGCGGTGGCGGCGTTCGGCCTGGGCGCCAGCCGGCTCGGCGGCACCGCCTCGCTCGTGCTGGTGCTGGTGCTCGTGCTCTTCGTGACCGCCGTGCTGTTCGCCCTGCCGCGGGTGTTTGGCGGCGGCTTGAAGGTCATCGCCCTGCTGGCCGGGGTCGTCCTGCTGGGCGCCGTGGTGCTGCTCGCGGCCGGACGCGACCCCGTCCGGTTCAACCACCTCGGCGCCCTCTTCAGCCTGTCGGTCGGGGCCATACTCATCGCGGCCGGCGCGATCGAGCACCGGCTGATGACGCGGGCGCTCGACCGGCTCGCAGGGTCGCCGCGGGAGTCGGAGTGACCGAGGTCTTCGAGCGGCTGAGCGGCCTCGACCGCCTGGTCCACGAGCCGGCGCGCCTGGCGGTGCTGACCGCGCTGTCGGTCTGCCGCAAGGCCGACTTCATGTACCTGCTGCGCCTGACCGGCCTCAGCCGCGGCAACCTGTCGACCCATCTCTCGAAGCTCGAGGCCGGCGGTCTGGTCCGGGTCGAGAAGCGGTTCGTGGGGCGCAAGCCCAACACCCTGCTGGCCCTCACCCGCAAGGGCGAGAGGGCCATCGAGAGCCACTGGCGTCGGCTCGACGAGCTCCGTGCCGATTCCCGGCAGTGGAGCCCGGCCGCCGACGAGAAGAAAGGAGAGAGCGAATGAACTACCTGAACGACGCCGGTCCCCTGATCTGGCTGGTTCTGATCCTCGGCCTCCTGGCCCTGGTCGCCGCCGTCCGGTTCGTCACCCGCCGTCAGCCCGGGCAAGCCACGACGGCCCTCGGCTCGACGGTCGCCTCGGTGATCGTCGCCCTGCTGGCCACCGTCGTCGGCTTCCAGAAATCCGTCGGCGGCCTCCGCGAGGTCGCCGCCGACGATCGCTGGATCTACCTCTTCGGCCTCCAGGAGTCGCTCAACAACCTCGTCGTCGCCGGGGTGTTCGCCTTCATCGTCACCGTCTTGTTGACGATCGGGCGCAGCCGGCAGACGGCCTGAGCCTCGGTTCGAGGAACGACCACGTGTCGGCTTGGCCGGCGTGTAGGGTCTCCCGGGTCGCCGGCGGGCCACCGCAGACGCCGTGTCCAGGTGCGAAGATCGCAGGCGGCGGCCGGTGGCTCACGCATGGCGAATCGGACGGGTGGCGGCTTGATCCTGGTCACGGGCGCAGCGGGCAAGACCGGCCGGGCGATCATCCGCCGGCTCCTCGAGCGCGACCTCGCGGTCAAGGCGTTCGTGCATCGGCCCGCACAACGGAGCGCGGTCCAGGAGCTCGGGGTGAATCAGGTGGTCGTGGGGGATCTCGGGGACCGGGAGACGGTCGGGGTGGCGATGAGCGGGGCCGATGCGGTCTACCACATCTGCCCCAACGTCCATCCCGGCGAGCTGGCGATCGGTCGCGCGGTCGTCTCGGCCGCGCACCGCGCGAGGCTCCCGCGGATCGTCTTCCATTCCGTGCTCCATCCCCAGATCGAGGCGATGCCCCATCATTGGGCCAAGCTACGGGTGGAGGAGCTGCTCTTCGAGTCGGGACTCGAGTTCACGATCCTGCAGCCGACGGCCTACATGCAGAACGTCCTGGGGCAGTGGCGCTCCATCACCGAGCAGGGCATCTACGAGGTGCCCTACGCCCTGGGCACACGAGTGGCGATGGTCGACCTCGAGGACGTCGCCGAGGCCGCGGCACGGGTCCTCGCCGGACCCGGACACGCCGGGGCCACCTACGAGCTCTGCGGGCCGGAACTGCTGGATCAGACCGAGATCGCGGAAGCGCTCGGCCGGGCCCTGCGCCGTCCGGTCCGCGCCCGGGCGATGCCGCTCGAGGACTGGAGGGAAGGCGCCGCCGCGGCCGGCATGAGCCGCTACGCGACGGAGACGCTCTCCGTCATGTTCCGCTACTACGAACGCTTTGGAATGGCCGGTAGCCCCCGCGTCCTGGAGTGGCTCCTCGCCCGCCCGCCGACGAGCTTCTCCGCTTTCGCCAGACGGCTGGCCGATTCGGCCGCACGCTCCCGCCCCACCGGCAGTGTGCCCTGACTGCCAGAACGGACTGCTACTCTCCGGCGCCAGCCGGTGGATCCACTGACTCCAGGCGCTTCCGGGCTTGAGCCGCCGTCGCCGGCGGCGCCGGGGCCGCCCGCCCGGCCCGCGCCGCGGCCGTTTCCGGGCTTCTGGCAGGCCGCCGTGCTGGTGGTCGGCTTCTGGATCCTGCTCGGCCTCGGCGGGGCCGTGCTGACGGTGGTCCTGCTGATCCTCGAGCCCGTCCTCGGGCTGGGGCCGGACAGCGGCCTCTTCGTGGGGCTGACCGGGGTCCTCCAGATCGTCGTCTGCGCGGCGCTGGTGGCGGCGGGCTGGACCGTTGCGCGACGGCCGCTCGCCACCCTGGTGCCGCTGCGACCCTTCTCACCGCGCCTGCTGGCGCCGATCGCCGTCTTCGCGATCGGCGCCGGCATCGTCGCTTCCGAGCTGGACAACCTGCTGCGGCACCTGTTGCCGGCTCCCGACTTCCTGCTCCAGATGAGGGTCGAGCTGCTGACCGGCGGACTTGGGGCGCTCTTCGCTCTGGCGGTGGCGGCGCCGCTGTCCGAGGAGCTGCTCTTCCGCGGCCTGATCCTCGACGGTCTCCGGCGCCGCTACCCGGCCGGCAAGGCGATCGTCCTGTCGGCGGTGCTCTTCGCCCTCGCCCACCTCAACCCCTACCAGCTCGCCATCGCCTTCGGCCTCGGCCTCTTTCTCGCCTGGCTGGTGCTGCGCACCGGCTCGCTGTGGCCGGCGATCTGGGCCCACGCCGGCGCCAACGGCTTCGGCTGGGTCACCGGCAACTGGCTGCCGGGCGACATTCCAGGGCTCACCGACTTCGCCGAGGTCGCCTTCCACCCCTGGTGGCTCGACGCCGCCGGCCTGCTGCTCCTCGTCCTCGGCTTCCTCGCCGTCCGTGCCGCGCTGCCGTCGCCACGAGGTGAGACGCCACAGGCCAATAGCTGGCGCTGAGGTCGCGCGCCCGCTACGGTGCTTCACCGCGGCTCTGAGCTCGCTGCTGGTGCTCAGGCGGCGAGGTGCCGCCAGCGCAGGCCGGGGAAGCGGTCGAAGCCGCCGTCGGTGGTCCACCACTCGCAGTTCTGCTCGATGGCGAGGGCGGCCAGGTAGGCGTCGGTGGTGTCGGCGCCGCGGACGTCGCCGCCGAGGACCAGGTCGCGGAAGATCCGCCAGTGACGGGGCCCCGGTGAGACTCGCCGGACCTCGGCGGGCGCCCGCAGGGCGTCGACGAAGGAGAAGACCTCGGCCGGGGTCGGGGAGGGCCGGAAGACCCTGGGGTTGGTGGCGATGCGGACTACCGCGGCGAGGATCAGCTCGCTGACCGCCATCTCCCGCGGCGTGGCCCGCAGCCGCTCGAGCGCGCGGCGGCAGACGGCGTGATGAGGGGTGCGCTCGACCAGTGCGTTGAGCAGCACTCCAACGTCGCAGAGGATCACTCGAGCTCCCACAGCCGGCTGGTGTCGTCGAGATCGATCCCCGCGCGCAAAGCCGGCTCCCGCAGCAGCGGCAGGGGCGGCGGCTCGGGGCCCGCGCGCCGCGCGCGCTGCTCGCTCAGGTAGAGGCGGACGCTCTCCTCGACGAGGCGTGTGAAGGAGAGGTGCCGCTCGGCCGCGAGCTGCTTGGCCTCCACCAGCAGGTGGTCCGGAAGGTCGATCGTGGTTCTCATGATGCTAATATCATACATCATGATGACATTCGGACGTTTCCGCGGAAGCGGCGCCTTCCGCGGAGCTGTCCTTCGGCGTGCTCCCCGGGCGGGGACGGCCGCCGTCTACGACACGAACGCGGCAGGGCGGCTCGAGTGACCGAGAACTCAGAGGGCGCCCGGTAACGGCACGAGCCTTACCGGAACGTACTTGTGGTACGGGGTCTTGGCCAGAGGGTCGCAGTGGTCGGACGAGGTGAGGAAGTTGATGCGCGGGCCGCTCTGGGTCTCGCCGCCGTTGCCGTCGGGGGCGACCTGCCCGTAGCCGTGGGGGAGGGACAGGCAGCCGGGCCGGACGGTGTCGTCGGGCTGGACGAGGACCTCGACGGCGCCGGTCCGGGACTCGCACCGCACCCGCTGGCCGGCGGCGAGGCCCAGCCGCGCGGCGTCCTCCGGGTGGATGCGGAGGGCGCCCTCGGGGTCCTGGCGACGCCAGGCGGGGTCGCGGTAGATCTGGTTGGCGTTGTAGGAGCGGCGCTCGCCCGACGAGAGGACGAAGGGGAACTCCGGGGTGAGATGCGGATCGGGCGCCTCGCTCTCGAGCGCCGCCAGCTCGGCGAGCATCTCGGGGATCGCCAGGTGGACCCGACGATCCGGGTGGCGCACGAGCTGCCACATCTCGTGGTAGGCGTGGGTGCTGATCGGCACCGCGGTGTCGCTCTCGAGGATGGCGCGGAAGAGCGACTCGCCGAGCGCCGCGCCGTCGCCGCGGTGGCCGGCGCGACGCACCTGGCGGGAGTGGCGATCGGCGTAGAACCGGCACGAGGCCCAGATCGCCGCGGCCGCCGCGGCGCCATCGGGCAGCGCCTTGCCGAGGGTGGCGTAGAGCACCATGCCGGCGAGCGCGCGCAGCCGCGGGCGCAGGGCCAGGGTCGCGGCCAAGGCCTTCGGGAAGAGGCCGAGCGCCGGCGCTCGGTGGTCGAGCCGCGCCACCGCCTCGAGCAGCGGAAAGCGCGCCGGCAGCGCCCCCATCGCCACCATCAGCCGGCGGTAGATCTCGGGCTCGGGCAGGGTGTCGCCGCGCGGCTCGACGATCGGGCGGCGCAGGTGGAAGTAGTTGGTCGGGAAGCTCAGGGTGAAGAAGGTCGCCTCCCACTTCTCGTACTGCGACGAGGCGGGCAGGACGTAGTCGGCCAGGCGCGTGGTCTCGGTGTCGGCGACGTCGATCGCCACCAGTAGCTCGAGCTTCTCGAAGGCGCGGCGGTAGGCCCGGGTGTCGGCGCCGGTCTGCATCGGGTTGGCGCTGTCGACCACCAGCGCGCGGACCCGCTCCGGGTGGTCGGTGTCGATCTCGGCCGGCAGGACGTTGGGCGGGAAGAGCCTCGAGATCTCCCGCATGCCGGTGACCCGGGTGGTCACGCCGCCGGCCCCGGGCTCGGGCGAGTGACCGATCAGCGGCACCAGCTGGGTGTGCAGGTTGTTGCCGCCTTCGACCCCGAGGTTGCCGGTGACCAGGCTGAGGAGCTTCTCGAGATAGGTGTTGAGCGTGCTGTGGAGGCTGTGCTCGACGCCGAGGTCGTGGCGCGTGCAGGCGGACCCGGCGGCGGCGAAGCCGCGCGCCACCCGGCGCACGGTCTCGGCCTCGACGCCGGCGCGCTCGGCGTACCCCTCGACCGGCACCGCCCGCAGGATCGCGAACAGCTCCTCGTGACCCGAAGTGCGCTCGGACAGGAACCGGCGGTCTTCCAGGCCCTCCTGGACGATCGTGCCGAGCATCGCCGCCATCAGGAAGGCGTCGGTCCCCGGTTTGACCTGCAGATGGACGTCGGCCAGCTCGGCGGTCTCGGTGCGCCGCGGATCGACCACCACCAGGGTGCGCCGCGGATCGCGGCCGATCTCGCGGATCACCTGGCGCGCCCGCGGCACCCCGTGCGCTTGCCAGGGATTGGCGCCGAGAATGACGACGTAGTCGCTCTCCTCGATCCCCTCGGTCAAGTGACAGGTCTGCCGCCCGAAGAGCCGCCCGTTGACCCAGAAGTCGCCGGTCTTCTCCTGGGCCAGCGAGTTGTAGATATACGGCGTGCCGAGCGCGGCGCGGAACGGCACCGCGTAGGCGCCGCCGAGGTGGTTCCCCTGGCCCCCGCCGCCGTAGTAGGCGATGGCGTGACCGCCGTGCTCGTCGCGGATCCGCGCGAGCTTCTCCGCCACCTCACCGATCGCGGTCTCCCAGTCGATCGCCTCGAAGCCGCCGTCCGGCCGGCGCCGCAGCGGCCGGGTCAGCCGGCCCGCGTGGTTCTGGTAGTAGTCGAGCCGCGACGCCTTCTGGCAGAGATAGCCCCGCGACGAGGGATGGTCGCGATCCCCCCGCACCCGCGCAAACCGCCCGCCCTCGTCGACCTCGATCTCGATCCCGCAGTTGAGGCTGCAGAGGTTGCAGGCCGTGGCCTGCCACGTCGCTTCGTCGGCTTGCATCGCGATCCTCTCGGGGACGCTGCTTGGCGGCGGCGGGATTGTAGCGTGTGGCCGTCTGCCATCATCTGGCCATGCGGCGCACATCACTGGAGATCGACGAGGTGCGGCTGGCGCGGGCCCAAAAGGCCCTGGGCACCAAGGGGATCAAAGACACCGTGGATCGCGCCCTGGAGGAGGTCTACCGGGCCGAGCTGAGACGACGCCTCGCTCAGCGCGTCCGATCCGGCGACGGCGTCGACCTCGGCGAGGAGGTGCTCGAGGCCAGCCGCCGGTGGCAGCGCTGACCCTCTACTGAGCGAGCGGGCAAGGCGACGTCCACGCCTTGCCGACCAGACAAATTGAGGATTGGATCTTCAATTTGCTCACTCTGTGTTTCGGCGGAAACGTCCCAGTGGTTTGTTTCCTGCCGGAGGCCGTCCAGGCCCGGTGCCGCTAGGCCGGCGCCGCCGCCAGCGAGTTCGCCGCCGCCCGCCCGGCCTCCCAGGCCAGGAGCGCCTTCTTGCGGGCGGTGCCCCAGCGGTATTGGCCGAAGGCGGCGGTGGAGCGGATGACCCGGTGGCAGGGGATGAGGTAGGCGACCGGGTTGCGGGCGACGGCGGAGCCGACGGCGCGGACGGCGCCTGGGCGGCCGATGCGGCGGGCCAGGTCGCCGTAGGTGGTGAGGGCGCCGGCCGGCACCTGGAGCAGGGCCTGCCAGACCTGGAGCTGGAAGTTGGTGCCGGGCACCTGGAGATGGAGTGGGCGGCGGTCGCCGTTGCCGGCGCCGGCGAAGGCGCGGGCGGCCCAGGCGGCGGTGCCGGCCGTGTCTTCGATCAGCTCGGCCCGCGGCCAGCGCTCGGCCAGCTCGTCGGCGGCCGCGGCGGGCCGGCGCCCGGCCAGGAACTGGAGCGCCGCGATGCCGCGGTCGGTGCGGGCCAGGAAGCAGTCGCCGAAGGGGCTGGGGTGGACGCCCCAGCGCAGCTCGACGCCGCCTCCCTGCTGCTTGAGCTCGCCGGGCGAGACGCCCTCGAGGGTGATCAGCAGGTCGTGGAGCCGCCCGGGGCCCGAAAGGCCGGTCTCCCAGGCCGCCTCCATGACGCTCGCCGAGCGGTCGAGCGCGCGGCGCGCTTCGGCGGCGGTCAGGAACTGCAGGAAGCGCTTGGGGGTGGTCCCGGCCCAGCGGCTGAACAGCCGGTGGAAATGCGACTCGCTGAGGCCGGCGGCGCGCGCCAGGTCGGCGAGCGAGGGCTGGTCGTGGACCCGCGACTCGAGATGGCGGATCGCCTGCTCGACCCGCCGGTAGTCGTCGCGCGCCTGCTCCAGGCTGCGGGCGATCCGGGCCTGGTGGTCCCGGCCGCCGTCGGGGGCTGGGCTCTGAGTCGTGCGGCTGCGTGGTGTGTGGCTCATGAGCGCCAAACTAGCCGGCAGCGCCGCCGCGCTGCAACCCGGATCTTGCTGTGTAGCAGGGCCTCGCCGGCCGCCGGCCCGAAGCCTGGCGGATGGCGGATGGGCCGGCCAGGCGGCGCCGGTCGCGCCGCCGAGGGGCTACGCGACCTTCCAGTAGTAGGTCTCGAGCGCCACCCACTCGCCGTCCTGGAGGGCGCGCAGCTCGAGGGTGTAGCTGCCGCGCTCGAGCAGCCGTCCGGGCAGGGCGACGGTGAAGACCCCGTGGCGGGTCCGCTGGAGGCCGTCGAGCGACCACCGGGTGCGGCCGGTCTCGTCCAGCAGCACCAGCCGCGGCTCTAGGCCGGGGCCGGCGAGCTGGCTGTTGAGGATCAGCGTCACGCCGCCGACGCCGGCCGGGATCTCGACCCGCCCGGGCTCGTCGGCCTCGCCGCGCAGCACCATCTCGGCCGGCTGCAGGTCCTCGACCAGCACGTTGGGCAGCGGCGCCGAGAGCGCCGCGACCTGCTCGGTCAGCTGCCGGCTCTGCGCCTGCTGCGCTTCGACCTGCTGGCGCAGACCGCGCTCGGCCTCCTGGAGGCGCTGGTTCTCGGCCGCCAGCGCCTCGACCCGCGCCGAGAGGCCGTCTCCGGCGCCGCCACTGGCGCCGCCGCCGGCGGGCGGTGCGGTCTCGACCTCGCGCAGCGCGGTCTCGAGCCGGGCCACGTCCTGCTGGGCGCGGTCGAGAAGCAGACCGGTCCACACCCAGCCGCTGAGGGCCACCACCCCGGCCAGCGAGGCGGCGAGCGCCAGGTAGCGGCGCCGCGGCATCGGGACCGGCGTGGGGGCCGGCAGCTCAAGGCCCTCGGCTTCGAGGGCGCCGCGGCTGTCGCGCACCATCTCGAGCTCCTCGCGGCAGCGCGCGCAGGCCGCCAGGTGGCGCTCGACCAGCTCGGCCGGCATCTCTGCGGGCGACCGCCCGAAGGCATGGTCGACCAGGACGCTCGACGGCAGGTGGGAGCCGTGGACGCCGAAGACGTCCCGCGTGGCGCCCAGCTCGGCGGCGCACTGCGGGCAGCTGCCCAGGTGCTCCCGGACCTGCCGGCGCTCGTCGGGCTCGAGGGTGCCGTTCAGGTACCAGGGCAGAAATTCGCTGACGCTGCTGCAGTCCATACCCGTTCCCTCGATCACAGTAGGCGTCCCGTGCCGCTCTCTGTTACATGGTTGCGGGCAGGGCCTGATTTCTGACGCCGGTTCGGCAGAAAGATACCGCGGGGGCCGGCGGTCGGCGGAAAATATCCGCCGCTGCTCATATGTCGGCTTGACCCAACAGCAGATCCCGGATCTCGGTCGCTTTCTTGCGGCAGCGCAGCACCCGGACCCGCAAGGTGCCCTCGGAAGCGCCCTCGATCCGGCTCATCTCCCGGTAGCTGCGGCCGTCGAGGATCATCTGCCAGAGCCGGCGGCACTCCTCGCTGGTCCGCTCCAGCACCCGGGTGATCAGGTCGATCGTCTCGTTCGACGGGTCGGCCTTGTGCTCGCGGTGCCGCGTGACGGTCTCGAGCTCGGGGGCGCCGTCGAGGTCGGTCCACTGCCAGCGCTCGCCCTGCCGGATGCGGTCCAGGCAGCTGTGGGCGACGACCCGCCACAGATAGGTCTTGAGCCGCGCCTCGCCGCGGAACTGACCCTTCTGCAGCAGGCGGAACACCTCCAGCCGGATGTCCTGGAGGACGTCCTCCCAGTGATCGCCCAGCCGGCGGGCGTAGGAGCGCGCCGCCTTCTCGATCCAGCGGTCGATCTGCGCCACCTCCTCGGGGTCGCCCCGGAGATAGGCGGCGATGAAGGCCTCCTGCGTTGCGCTCACGTCCCCAAGCTCCCGTTCGAGCGATACCCGGATGGTGTCGGAGGTGTTGCACGAAGTCAACGCGCAGCACGCCGTCGCCGACCTCTCGCCGGCTAGCGCTGCTACGCGTCGCCGCGCCAGTCGCTCCAGCTCTGGTCGCTCCAGCCGCCGGCGGCCTCCGCCCGCGCCGCCTCCTCGGCCTCCCAGCGCGCGGCCATCTCGGCGTCGCGCCGCCGGCGCCGCCGGATGGCGACCAGCGCCAGCAGGGTGATGCCCAGCCACAGGGTGGCCGAGCTGGTGAGCACCGGCAGCCACCGGTACCACAGCGAGTGGCGGCGCCAGAAGGAGGCCTCGGCGCGGTCGAGGGGCAGACCGGTGACGTCGCGGAAGGCGTCGTCGAACGGCCGGCCGAGCGCCACCGCGGCGAGGATTCGGCCCGGCGCGTCGATCCCGTGGCGGCGGATCAGGTCGTTGAGGAAGGCACCGGCGAAGGCGTAGGCGCGCCCGGCCTCGGCGCGGCCGCCGGCGAAGCCCTCCTCGACCGCGGCCAGCTCCAGCCGCCGGTCCAGGAGCAGCGCCCAGGTCAGCCGCGAGCGGTCCCCCAGCCGCCAGGAGCGCCCGGCGAACATCGCCAGCCCCTCGTTGAACCAGCGCGGCACCTCCCGCCCACCCGCCGCCCGCGACACCAGCACGTGGGCCAGCTCGTGGAGCACCACCTCCTCGAACGAGCCGTCCGGATAGGCCGGCGAGCGCTCCGGAAAGAGCACCACGACCCCCAGGGCGCCCCAGGCGTAGCCCGCCACCCAGGAGGGCGCCTGGCGGGCGAGCTGCGAGTCCTCGGCGGCCAGCACCACCCTCACAGGCGGGCCCGGGCGCCGCAGACCGGTGAGGCGCACCGGCTGCTCGAGCCGGCGGCGGTCGAGGCGCTCGATGCGCGCCGCCGCCCCGGCGAGCGACGCCGGGGCCTCGACCACCAGCTCGGGGGGCGGCCACGGGCCGTCGGGCTCCACCGCCGTCGCCGGCAGCAGGGCCAATGCCAGCACCGCCGCGCGCCAGGAGCTCACGGCGGCATGTTAGCGGCGCGCTTCAGGCCTCGGCGTCGGGCGCGGGGTCGCGGTGGGCCAGCTCGGGCGCGAAGGCAGGCAGGCAGAGCGCGTAGTACTCGCTCTCCTCGTCGTAGGGGTTTGCATAGTGGACGCGGGTGCCGGGCTCCACCCACAGCGCCTGGCCGGCCGCAACCACCACCTCCTCGCCGCCGACCTCGATCCGCAGCCGGCCGCGGACCACCAGGGTCAGCTCGCCGAACTGGGGGGTCTGCGGTGGCTCCGACCACCCGCCGGGGGCCACCATGTGGGCGAGGCTGAACTGCTCGGTGCCGGTGTTCACCCGCCCGAACAGTTCCTCGATGGTCTTGCCTCCCGGCACCGGAATGCGGGTGGGGCGGGTGACCAGTCGGTAGTCGGACATCGCGGAATCCTCCCTGGGGCGCGGGGAGTGTAACCGCCCCCCGTCCCCACTACCCGTCCAGGCCGCTCGCCCGCCGGGGTGTAAGATCCTCGTTGCCTCCGACCGCCTGCGGCGGGACCCCATGACCGACTGGTGGAACTCCCTGGACACCGCCCTCAGGGTGTTCTACGCCATCGCCATCGCCACCTCGGCGGCGATGCTGCTGCAGCTGCTGCTGATGGTCTTCGGTCTCGACGGCGACGGCGACGTCGATCTCGACGTCGACGTGGACGCCGACGGGGGCGGCGGCGTCGGCATCCTCTCGGTTCGCACCGTCACCGCCTTCTTCGCCGGTTTCGGCTGGGCGGGAGTGGCCGCCCTCGAGAGCGGGCTGGCGCTGCCCCCCACCCTGCTCATCGCCACTGCCGTCGGCGGCGCCTTCATGGCCGGCGTCTTCTTCCTGATGCGTACCCTCTACGGGCTGCGCTACAGCGGTACGCTCGACTATCGCAACGCCGTTGGCCAGGTGGGCAACGTCTATCTCCGGGTGCCCGCCGCGATGGCCGGACCCGGCCAGATCGAGGTGATGATCCAGGGCCGGCTGTGCACGGTGCAGGCCTTCACCCGCGCGGCGCAGCCGCTCGAGAGCCGCTCGCGGGTCAAGGTCGTCGACCTGGTCGACCAGGGCACCCTGCTGGTCGAGCCGCTGGCCACGGCGCCGCCCGCCACCGGAAAGGAGAGCTGATCGTGCTCGCCAGCCTGTTCCTGGTCTTCACCGGCATCCTCATCTTCTTCATCACCTTTTTCGCCTTCACCCGGCGCTACAAGCGCTGCCCCTCGGACAAGATCCTGGTGGTCTTCGGCAAGATCGCCGGCGGCGGCCGCGGGCTGTCGGCCAAGTGCTACCACGGCGGCGCCGCCTTCATCTGGCCGCTGCTCCAGGACTACCGCTTCCTCGACCTCGTGCCGATGGCGATCGACATCAACCTGCAGGGAGCGCTGTCGCTGCAGAACATCCGGGTCAACACCCCCTCCACTTTCACGGTCGGCATCTCGACCGAGCCGGGGGTGATGGAGAACGCCGCCGAACGCCTGCTCCACATGGAGATGAAACACGTCGCCGAGCTGGCCCGCGACATCATCTTCGGGCAGATGCGCGTGGTCATGGCGACCATGCCGATCGAGGAGATCAACGCCGACCGCGACAAGCTGATCGAGAACATCTCCTCCGGGGTCGAGGTCGAGCTCAAGAAGGTCGGCCTGCGGCTGATCAACGTCAACATCCAGGACATCACCGACGAGTCGGGCTACATCGACGCCCTCGGCAAGGAAGCGGCGGCGCGGGCCATCAACGAGGCCAAGATCAAGGTCGCCGAGCAGGTGCGCGACGGCTCGATCGGCGCCGCCAACGCCGAGCGCGACCAGCGGGTGCAGGTGGCGCAGGCGGGGGCGACGGCGGTGGAGGGCGAGAACCTGTCGAAGATCAAGATCGCCCAGTCCAATGCCCAGCGCCGCGAGCAGGAGGCCGAGGCCGAGCGGCTGGCCAGCGCCGCCGAGAAGGTCAAGAGCGCCCAGGCCCTGGAGGAGGCCTACCGGGCCGAAGAGACCGCCGAGCGCCAGCGCGCCAAGCGCGAGGAGGCCACCCAGGCCGCCAACGTGGTGGTGCCCGCCGAGATCAAGAAGCGCGAGATCGAGACCCTGGCCGAGGCCGAGGCCGAGCGCACCCGGCGCCTCAAGAAGGGCGAGGCCGACGGTCTGCTGTCGGTGATGGAGGCCGAGGCCGCCGGCCTGCTGGCCATCTTGACGCAGAAAGCCGCGGGCTTCGACCGCATCGTGGCCGCCGCCGCCGGTGCCCCCGAGCTGGCCTCGCTGCTGCTGATCACCGAGCAGCTCCCCAAGCTGGTCGAAGAGCAGGTCAAGGCGATCTCCAACCTCAAGATCGACAACGTCACCGTCTGGGAGGGCGGCCGCAACGCCAACGGCCGCACCGCCACCGCCGACTTCCTGTCGGGTCTGGTCGCTTCGCTGCCGCCGCTCCACGACCTGGCGCGCAACGTCGGGGTCAGACTCCCCGAGTACCTGGGCGCCGCCGAGAAGCCGCCGTCGTCGTCGCCGCCCGCCCCCGCCGGCCCGCCTCCCGAGCCGGAAGGCTGAGGCGCCGGTTGCCGCGCCGGCCTTCGGGCCGGTCGTCGGGCCGCCTGCCCACCCGGGTGGCGGCCGCCCACCCCGCCGGGTCTGGCAGTGAGGCGCCGCCGCGCCCAGACTCGGCGCAACAAGGGAACACGCCTTGATCGAGATTCGACCGGCGGTCGAGGACGACGCCGCCGCCATCCGCGACATCTTCCAGGCCACCTACGGCGAGGACTACACCTATCGGGATTTCTACGACCTCCAGCACCTCAAGAAGCTGATCTACAGCGACGACACCCTGGTGCTGGTGGCCGAGGACCCGAGCGACGGCGTGGTCGGCACCGCCTCGGTGGTGCTGGAGAGCGGTGCCTACACCGATCTGGTGGGCGAGTTCGGGCGGCTGGCGGTTCATCCCAAGGCCTGGGGACGCGGCCTCGGCCGCCGCCTGCTCGAGGAGCGGCTGTGGCAGGTCCAGGACCGGCTCCACGTCGGCTACATGGAGGCGCGGGTCGTCCGCCACCACTCGCTGATCGACGCCGGCGACCACGGCTTCTCGCCGGTCGGCTTCCTGCCGCTCAAGCTCCGCTTCGGGGCGCGGCGCGAGAGCACCGCGCTGCTGATCCGCTATTTCGGCGAGGCCCTGGCGCTGCGCCGCAACCACCCGCGGATCGTGCCCGAGGTCTACCCCCTGGCCGGCGCCGCCATGGCTCAGGTGGGCCTCGAACTCGACGTAGTGGTGGACGAGGAGTCGGCCTCCTATCCTGAGGGCGACGAGTACTCGCTCCACGAGCTGACCGCCACCGGCTATGCGGCGCTGCTGAGGATCGAGCGCGGCCGGCTCCGACGGCGCGAGGTCTTCGGGCCGCTGCGTCTCCACTACGGGTTCTTCAAGCTGCAGGCCGGACACTCCAACTACCTTCTCGCCCGCCGCGACGGGCTGATCGCCGCCGCCCTTGGGTTCACCGTCGACCGCGACGAGGGCAACGTGCGGATCTTCGAGCTGATCCACCTCGACGACGGCGCCATCCGCTGTCTGCTCGCCGAGCTTGAGCGCCGCGGCCGCGAGGAGCTCGGGGCGTCGTGCATCGAGATCGACGTCGGCGCCGACGCCCCGCGGATGCAGCGCACGCTGCTCGAGCTGGGCTATCTGCCGGTGGCCTACGTGCCGGCGCTCGCCTTCCACCAGGTGGAGCGCCGCGACGTGGTCAAGATGGAGCGTCTGCTGGTGCCCTTCGAGCTGGGCGCCATGGACCTGGTGTCACCCACCCGCGAGATCGCCGAGCTGGTCATCCGCAGCTTCGAGCTGCGCGAGGTGCTGCCGCGGATCGGCGAAGTGGTCCACCGCGGGGTGCTGTTCTCGGGGCTCAACGCCGAGCAGCTCCAGCGGCTGGCGGCACTCTGCCGGCCGGTGACCTTCGAGGTCGGCGAGCAGGTCTTCGCCGACGGCGACTCCTGTTCGGAGACCTACCTGCTGCTCGACGGCGAGGTGGCGGTCGAGGTCGGCGACCGCCCCCGGCCGGTCGGCACCGTGGGGCCCGGCGAATGCCTGGGCGAGGTGGCGCTGCTGACCGGCACGGCGCACTCGGCGCGGGCCACGGTCACCCGCGCCGTAAGGGCCGCGGTGCTGACCCGCGCCGACATCGTCGACCTGGTGCGCCGGCGGCCCGACATCGGGGTGGTGCTCTACCGCAACCTGGCCAAGGGGCTGGGCGAGAAGCTCCGCCGCACCGACCTCGCCGGTCTGCCGGCCAGCTCCTAGCGGGCTGGCCCACGCCTACCAGTCGCCGGGAGGGCGCCGCTGCCGCTTGAGCTCGGCACGCCGCCGCTTGCCCTCCAGACGGCGGCGCTCGGCGGCGGCCGGGGGCCGGGTCGGCCGGCGCGGCCGCCGGCGCTCCAGGGCGGCGGCCAGCAGCCGCGCGAACCGTTCGGTCGCCTCGCGGCGGTTGGCCGCCTGGGTGCGGTGCTTCTGGCAGACCACGCGCAGCACGCCCGCCTTGCTGATGCGGGTGGCCAGCCGCCCGCGCAGCAGCGCCTTGTCCTCGGCCGCCAGGCTCGGCGAGGCCTCCAGATCGAAGCGCAGGGTGACCCGCGTCTCCACCTTGTTGACGTTCTGGCCGCCCGGACCCGAGCTGGGGCCGGCGACCACCTCGAGCTCGGCCTCGGGGATCACCAGCCGCTCGTTGATGCGGATCAGCGGACCGTCCATCGCCGGCAAGCTTAGTATCGCCACCGGCGCCGCCTGAGGGCGGCCGGCGTGGCGCCCGCGTAAGGCGCTTTGTTAGCATTCGCGGGATCTTGACTCGGGGGAAGCGCTTCCGAGCCTTCGGTTCGCGCACGTGGACGGCAAGGGGAACAGGCGGGCCGCCCTGGCGGCGGGCCTGGCGTTGACCGGCTTCGCGCTGGCGGCCGCCGCCATCGGGGTGCCGCGGGTCGAGCGGCACCTGACGCTGCGGGTGGCCGCGGCGCTGGCGGCCGCCGACGTGGCGCTCGAGCCACCCACCGTCAGCGGCCGCGAGGTGACGCTCGCCGGCGAGGTCCGGTCGGCGGCGGCGGCCGCGCGTGCGGCCGAGGTGGTGGCGGCCGTGGGCGGCGTGCGGCGGGTGGTCGACCGTCTGGCCGTCCGTGCCGCCAGCGAGCGGGAGGCAGGGACGGCGGCGGCGCTCGCCGCCGCCCCGCCGCCCGCCCCGTCCCTCGACCCGCCCCACGACCCGGGGACCGAGCTGGCGGCGCTGGTCGAGGGCCGGCGCATCGACTTCCCCCGTTACCGGTTGGAGCTGACCCCCGAAGCGCGGCGGGTGGTCGACGACGTCTACGACTTCCTGCTCCGCCATCCCGAGGCCCGACTCGAGATCGGTGGTCACACCGACGGCCGCGGGGATCCGGCCGGCAACCTGGAGCTCAGCGCCGGGCGGGCCGCGGCGGTGCGCGACTATCTGGTGGAGCGCGGCATCGCCGGCGACCGGTTGCGCGCCGCCGGCTACGGCTCCTCCCGGCCGCTGGCCGACGAGGCCACCGCCGCCGGCCGCCGCGCCAACCGGCGGGTCGAGTTCCACCTGCTGCCGGGGGACTGAGCGGTGTGGCGGCTGTTCACCGAGCTGTTCCTCGCCCTGGCGGCGGCCGGCCTGCTGGGCGCCGCCGTCGGCTGGTTCCTGGCCCGGGCCCGCGAGTCCGATCGCATGGGAGGAATGGCCGCCGGCTACCGCAAGGAGCTCGACGAGCGCGTCGGTGAGGTCAAGGAGCGGCTGGAGACCGCCCGCGCCACCCTCCGCGAGCAGCAGCTCGACCTCGACGAGGGCGCCGAGAAGCTGGCGCGCGCCCTGTCCCGGCGCGAGGAGGCGCTCTCCGAGAGGGACGCCGCCGTCGAGCGGACGAAGCTCCTCGATCGGGAGCTGGCGGGCCGGCGCGACGAGCTGTCCGCCGGTCGCGACCAGCTCGCCGAGGCCGGTCGAGAGCTCGAAAGCCTGCGCCGCCGGCTGGAGGAGAGCGAGGCGGGGCGCGGGCGGCTGGAGGAGGAGCTGGCCGAGCGCGAGCGGCTTCTCGGCGAGGCGGCGACCGACCTGGAGCGGGCCGGCGCCACCGTCGAGGAGCAGGGCAAGAGGCTGGCCGAGCTGGACGACCGGCTGGCCGGCCTCCTGGAGCGGCTCGACGAGGCCGACGGTCAGCTCGAGCAGCGCCGGGCCCGCGTCGCCGCTCTCGAGGCCGAGCTGGCCGAATCCGGCGCCCGCGCCGGGGAGCTCGAGACCGAGCTGGCCGCCGGCGCCGCACGGATCGAGGAGCTCGAGCAGCGGGGGCGCGAAGCGGCGGCGGCCGGCCAGGCGCTCGAGCGCCAGCTCGAGGACCGGCAGCAGCGGCTGGCCGACCTGGGGGGCGAGCTGGCCGAGCGCGACCGGAAGCTGCGGGCGGCCGGCGAGGACGGGGCGCGGGCGGCGGCGCGGGTCGAAGAGCTGGAGCGGCGGCTGGCGGCGGCGGGCGGCGAGAAGGAGACGCTGGACGCCGAGCTGACGGCGGCCCGGGGGCAGGTGGCCGAGGCCGAGCAGCGGCTGGCCCAGGCCGGCGAGGAGCTCGAGCGCAGCCGCGGGGAGGTCGAGGCCGCGGCCGGCCGGATGGCGGCCCTGGAGGAGGACCAGGCACGCCTGCATGGGAAGCTCGAACAGGCCGGCGCCGCCCACGCCGAGCTCGAGCAGCGTCTGGAGCGCGAGCTGGCGGCGGCGCAGGAGCGCGAGGGGCGGCTGGGCGAGCAGCTCGAAGAGGCGCGGGCGCGCGCCGCCGAGGCCGAGCGGGCGGTGACCGACGACCAGGGCGAGCGGCAGCGGCTCGCCGAGGCGCTCGACGCCGCGCGCGACCGGCGCCGTGACGAGCGGGCCGAGCTCGAGCGCGAGCTGGGGGCGCGGCGCGCGGAGCTCGAGGCGGCGGCGGCGCGCATCGCCGAGCTGGAGGCACGGGTCGAGCAGCTCGAGGGCCAGACCGGGCCGCCGCGCGACCTGGTCCAGGACGACGATCCCCGGTTTCTGACCATCAAGGCGTCCTCCGGCCGCGAAACGGGCGATTGAATCGGGCAGACCGCCGATTCCGGACGGAAGCCCGGGGGCCGGGTGTTACACTCTTTCAGGGACACCCCGCGCAGGCTCGGATTTTCTCGAACCGGAGAGGAGGTTCTATGGAGCAGCTCGGAAAATGGGCGTTTATCCTGGGGTTGGTCATCGCGGTCGTCGGGGGGCTGGGCTTCGAGCAGGCCTGGTTCGTCTGGGTGCTGGCGATCCTTGGCCTCGTGGTCGGCTTTCTCAACGTGACCGGGGAGGAGAGCAGAGGCTTCCTACTTGCCGCCATCGGTCTGATCGTCTCGGCCAACGCGGTCGCTTCGATCCCCTACGTCGGCGGCGCCATTACCCAGATCCTCAGCAACATCGTCGCCTTCATCGCGGCCGCGGTGCTGATCGTGGCATTGAAGGCGCTCTTCGAAACCGCCAGAAACTGAAGCGCCGCGGCGCGGGGTGTCCATCCTCCGGGCGCCGCCGGCACCAGCGGGTGCGGACCGTCCGGACCCCGACCACCGTCCGCTAACATCGCCCGCCATGGAGCGGGTCGGGTCCGGGCCGGGCGACGGCCGATGAGTCGCGCGCTCCGCGCGGCGGCGCGGCTGGTCGGGGTGGCGGCGGTCACCGTGTTCTGGTACTCGGCCTGGCTGGTCGGTGCCCTGACGGTGGCGCGCTCGCCGGTCCGGCGCGGGCGCTGGCGGCACCGCATCTTCCTGGGCTGGGGCCGCGCCATGGTCCGGGTGATGGCGGTCGAGGTCGAGGTCCGCGGCCGGCAGCCGGCGCCGCCCTTCTTTCTGGTCACCAACCACCTGAGCACCCTCGACGTGCCGGTGCTCGCCGCCCGCTTGGGGGCGGTCTTCGTCGCCAAGGCGGAGATGGCCGGGTGGCCGCTCTTCGGGGCGATGTGCCGCTCAGTGGGCACGGTGTTCATCGACCGCGGGCGGCGGCGCGACGTGGTGCGGGTGATGCCGGTGATCGAGGGCTTCCTGGATCGCGGCGAGGGGGTGGTGGTGTTCCCCGAGGGCACCAGCACCTCGGGCGAGGGCGTCGAGCCCTTCTATCCGCCCCTGCTCGAGGTGGCGGCGCGGCGGCCCTTTCCGGTCTCCTACGCGACGCTGAGCTATTCGACCCCGCCCGGCGAGTCGCCGGCCCGCGAGGCGGTCTGCTGGTGGGGCGACCTGCCCTTCGCCGAGCACATGTGGCGGGTGCTGCGGGTGCGGCGGATCCACGCCACGCTGGCCTTCGGCGCCGAGAGCGTCACCGCCGGCGACCGCAAGGAGCTGGCAGTGCGTCTGCAGCAGTCGGTGGCGGAGCAGTATCCGGGCCACGCCGTGGCGCCCCCGGCGCCGCGGGCGGTGGCCGGCCGGGCGGGCACACGGTGAAGCGCGGCGACCTGCTCTGGGGCCTCGGCCTGGCGGCGGTCATCGCCTGGCTGGTGACCCGCAACTTCTTCCTCGCCCAGCCCGAGTTCCCGCTGCTGCGCTGGGGGCCGCTCCAGCTCACCAGCTTCGGGCCGCTGGTCGCCCTCGATCTGCTCTTCGCCTTCTACCTGGTGCGGCGCTGGTGTCTGCGCTTCGACCTCGACTGGGAGGCACTGGCCGGCGGGCTGGTGTGGATCGCCGGCCTGGGTCTCTACATCTCGCACCTGGTGTCGATCGCCTTCTACTTCCCGGAGGAGCTGACCGACCTGGTGGCGCTGCTCGACTTCCGGACCCGCATCTCCTCGTTCGGTGGGATCTACGGCGGCGCCCTGGTGGCGATCCTGTATCTGCGGCGCCAGGGGCTCGAGGTCTGGCGCTACGCCGACGCCCTGGCCTACGGCTTCGTCGGCGGCTACGTCTTCGGCCGCGCCGGCTGCTTCTCGGTGCACGACCACCCGGGTCGGGCGACCGATTTCTTGCTCGGGGTCGAGATCGGCGGCGTCCGGCGCCACGACCTGGGCTTCTACGAGATGTGGTTGATGCTCGCCCTGCTGCTGGCGATCACCTGGCTGGCGCGGCGGCGCCGGCCGGCCGCCGGCACGGTGGTGGCGTTCGCCGCCACCCTCTACGCGCCGGTCCGCTTCCTTTTCGACTTCCTGAGGATCGAGGACCCGACCTACGCCGGACTCACCCCGGGCCAGTGGATGGCGATCCCGCTCTTCCTGATCGGGCTGTGGGCCTGGCGCCGGGCGGCCGCCAACCGCCGCGCCGAGGGTCGGGCTCAGGCCATGCCGTAGAGATGCATGGTGTTGACCGGTTTGCCCTGGAGCTTGAGGTAGTAGAAGAGCTGGTTCCTGTGGTTGCCGAGGTGGTTGACCATCTGGAGCATCCGCTGGCCCAGCATGATGGGGGTCGGGTCCCAGGGGGCCGGCGCCGGCTGGCTGGCGAGCTTCTCCTCCCCCGCCTGGTCGACGGTCTGGTAGGCCAGCTTCTTGTCCTCGGCGAGCAGCCGGCGGGCCTCGGCGACGCTCTTGGCGGCCGGCATCTTGTCGGCCTGGGGCAGCATCTCGTCGGGCGGCAGGTCCTCCATGTTGACGCCCTCGGGCAGGCCCCAGTCGCCGGTCAGGAAGCCGCGGCAGGGCATGCCGCAGGCGTTGCTCAGGTGCTGCAGCAGCTGCCCGGTGGTCATCCAGTTGTCGCCGGCCGCCGGCTTCCAGTCGAGTGAGCCGTCGTCCACCATCCCCATCAAGCCGTCGGCGGCCTTGTAGGTCGCGTCGATCTCGGATTTCAGCAGCTCGGTCCAGTTCATCCGTCGTTGCCTCCCGTTTGAGATTATCGAGCGCCTACTCTAGCAAGGCACCGCGAGGAGCTCCGTTATGAAAAAAGTGAAGATCGCCGACTGGTCGAAGCTCGAAGACCGCCGCCCGCGGCATGCGCTGGTGGCCGGGGTGGACCTGGTGATCGTGCGCTGGGACGACCAGGTCTCGGTGCTCTACGGCCGCTGCCAGCACCGCGGAGCGCTGATGGCCGACGGCTCGATCCGCGGCGGCGACATCGTCTGCGGGGTCCACGACTGGGACTACCAGTTCCGCACCGGGATCAGCTCCTACAACCCCGAGGAGCGGCTCCACAAGTTTGGCGGTTGGGTCGAAGACGGCGCGGTGTGGGCCGACGAGGAGGAGATCGCCGCCTGGGAGCGCGAGAACCCGCAGCCCTGGGTCCGCGACGCCTATCAGGGAACCTACCAGGACCACTCCAAGGGGTCGCCGGCCGAGCCCCACGTCAAGCTGATCCGCAAGCTGGCCGGCGAGGGGCTCGAAAAGGTGGGGCATCACGGTCCGGTGGCGGCGATGGGGGTGCCACGCCAGGAGCTGCCGACCTGGGACGACCTGCAGTTCGTCACCGCCCAGCTCGCCCGGGTGCCGCAGCTCGACGAGGTGCCGGTCGACACCCGGCTGGTGGTCGGCCCCGAGGCCGCCAAGCCGCTCGAGCTCGACCTCCCGATCATCGTCTCGGACATGAGCTTCGGGTCGCTCTCCTTCGAGGCCAAGGTGGCGCTCGCCAAGGGCGCCGAGCTGGCCGGCACCGGCATCTGCTCGGGCGAGGGCGGCATGTTGCCCGACGAGCAGGAGGCCAACCGCCGCTACTTCTACGAGCTGGCCTCGGCGCGCTTCGGTTTCTCGATGGAGAAGCTCGACAAGGTCCAGGCTTTTCACTTCAAGGGCGGCCAGGGCTCCAAGACCGGCACCGGCGGCCACCTGCCGGGGAGCAAGGTACGGGGCCGGATCGCCCAGGTGCGCGGTCTCGAGGAGGGCAAGCCGGCGGTCTCCCCGGCCCGCTTCCCGGAGTGGGAGGACGAGGACGGCTTCCGCCACTTCGCCGACGAGGTGCGGGAGCGGACCGGCGGCATCCCGATCGGCTTCAAGCTCTCGGCCCAGCACGTCGAGGACGACATCGACGCGGCGCTGAGGGTCGGGGTCGACTACCTGATCCTCGACGGCCGCGGCGGCGGCACGGGGGCGGCGCCGCTGCTCTTCCGCGACAATATTTCAGTGCCGACGCTGCCGGCCCTCGCCCGCGCCCGCCGCCATCTCGACCGCCGCCACCAGAGCGGCCGGGTGACGCTGTTCGTGACCGGCGGGCTGCGCACCCCGGCCGACTTCGCCAAGGCGCTGGCGCTGGGTGCCGACGGCGTGGCGGTGGCCAACTCGGCGATGCAGGCGATCGGCTGTATCGCGATGCGCGCCTGCCACACCAACAAGTGTCCGGTGGGGATCGCCACCCAGGACGAGACGCTGCGCCGGCGGCTGCCGGTGGACGAAGCGGCCGAACGGCTGGCCCGCTTTTTCGGCGCCTCGGTGGAGCTGATGAAGCTGCTGGCCCGCGCCTGTGGCCACACCCGGCTGGCCGACCTGCGCCGCGAGGACCTGACCACCTGGAAGCGCGACGTGGCCTATCTGACCGGGGTGGCCTACGGCGGCGTGGTGCCGCTGTAGGCCGCCGGCCGCGCGCCCTCCTCCTCGAGCGCCGCACGGAGCGCCGCCGCGGTGCGCTCGAGGTTGGCCAGCCAGTCGCGGGCCAGCGGATCGAGGGTGACCAGCCGGGCACCGACCTGGCGGGCGATCGCCGCGGCGCCGGGCCGGGGGAAGCCGGGCTGGACGAACAGTGTTTTCAGGCGCCGCCGGCGCGCCTCCTCGACCAGCGCCACCAGCCGCGCCGGGCCGGGCTCCTTGCCCTCGTGCTCGATCGCCACCTGCTCCAGCCCGTAGCGGCGCGCGAAGTGGCCCCAGGCCGGATGGAAGACCACGAAGCTGCGGCCCGCGAAGCCGGCGAGGGCGGCGCCGATCCTCGCCTCGGCGGCCTCGACGTCGGTCAAGAAGGCGGCCAGCCGGCGCTGGTACTCGCCGGCGCGCCCGGGATCGATCGCCGCCAGCGCGGCCGCCAGCCGCTGGGCCGCGCCGGTCATCGCCGGCGGCGCCATCCACAGGTGCGGATCGTCGCCGCCGGCGCCGGGGAGCCCGATCTCGCGCGCCACGGCGAGGAGATCGATCACCACCAGCTCCGGGCTCTGCGCCGCGATCCGCTCGAGGTGGGTGCGCTCGAAGGCGAGCGCCGGATGGCCCACCCGCAGGTAGGCCCGGGCGGTGGCCAGCGCCACCAGCCGGCGCGGCGAGGGCTCGTAGGTCTCGGGGCTGAAGCCGGCGGGGACCATCACCACCAGCTCGACCCGCTCGCCACCGATCCGCTCCACCGGCTCGGCCAGCGGCGGCACGCTGACCGCCACCCGGAGCGGCGGCTGCTCGGCCCGTATCGGTGGCGCCGCTGGCAGCAGCGGAAGCATGAGCAGCGCCAGGCCCAGGGTGCCCCAGGGTGCCCGCGCTTTGCGCGGCGCCCGGCCGGACGGCGTCACGGCGGCTCCGGCACGCTGGCCTGCGCGCCGCCGCGACGCGCTCGCGCGCGGCGCAGCGCCAGGGCGCGGCCTCCGCGCACGAAGATCAGCAGCAGGGCGCCCAGCAGCACGATGCAGGGACCGGAGGGCAGGTCGAGGAGGTAGGACAGCCAGATCCCGCCCAGCGACACCACCGCTCCGATCACGGTCGAGAGCGCCATCACCCCGGCCAGCGAGCGGCTGAGCGCCAGCGCCGCCACCGGCGGGATGGTCAGCAGCGCCAGCACCAGGAGGATCCCGACCAGCCGCAGCAGCAGCACCACGGCCAGCGCCACCAGCACCAGCAGCAGATTCCGGAAGGCCCCCACCGGCACGCCCTGCACGCGGGCGTACTCCTCGTCGAAGCCCACCGCCACCAGCTCCTTGAAGAACAGCACCAGCAGCGCCATGACGACGGCGGTGAAGCCCAGGGTCCACACCACGCCGCTGCGCTCGACGGTGAGGATGTTGCCGAACAGATAGGAGGCGAGGTCGGGACCGTAGCCCGGGGTGCGGGCGATGAACACCATGCCCACCGCCATGCCCACCGCCCACAGGATGCCGATCACCGCGTCCTCCGACCGCGACCGCCGGTCGCCGGTGCCGGCCAGGGCCAGCGCCGCCACCACGGCGACGGCGGCGGCTCCCAGCAGCGGCTCGACCCCCAGGAAGTAGCAGACGCCGAGCCCGCCGAAGGCCGCGTGGCTCAAGCCGCCGCTGATGAACACCAGCCGCTTGACGACCACCAGCGTGCCGAGCACCCCGCACAGCACGCTGGCCAGCAGCGCCGCCCACACCGCGTTGCGCAGGAAGTCGTAGGACAGCAGGTCGACGAGAGCGTCCACGGCGCCGGGTCTCGGTTGAGGAGCTGCGACTGCGGCTTCGAGTATGCCCTTCGAGGGTGGCCGAGCGGGTGCGCGGCGGCCGGCTAGGGCGGGGCCGGCCCACCGCCGCCGGGACCGCCCCCGGGGTGGCGGTGCTCGCCCAGCACCCGGTGCGGCACCCCGCCGTGGGTGACCAGCTCCACCGGGCAGCCGTAGACCTGCTCCAGCATCTCGGCGGTGACCTCACCCCGCGGGTGATAGTGCAGCCGCCGGTTGACGCACGCCACCTGCTTCATCAGCCCGCCGAAGAGGGTCACGTCGTGGGTCACCACCACTACCGGCGCCCGCCGGTTGAGCTCGGCGAGGAGCGACAGCACCACCTCCCGCGACTCGCTGTCGATCGAGCCCATCGGCTCGTCGAGCAGCAGGATGCGGGGATCGGCGACCAGCGCCCGGGCGATCAGGGTGCGCTGGAGCTGCCCCCCGGACAGATCGGCGAGCGGCACCCGGGCGAGGGCGGCGAGCCCCAGCCGCTCGAGCCAGCGCCCGACCGCCAGCTCGTCCTCGCGGGCGTAGCTGCGCAGCAGTCCGCGGCCGCCCAGCCGCCCGGTGCGCACCGCCTCGAACACCGAGATCGGGAACGAGCGGTCGAAGCCCGCGAACTGCGGCACGTAGCCCACCGCCCCGGCCCGCCGGTCGAAGCTCCAGCCGACGCTCCCCGACCGCGGCTCGAGCAGACCGAGCAGCACCTTGAGCAGCGTCGTCTTGCCGCCGCCGTTGGGGCCGATCACCGCCAGGAAGTCGCGCTCGCCGATCTCCAGCGAGACCCGATCGAGCACCACCTCCGGCCCGTAGCCGAAGGTCACCTCGCGGACGCTGACTAGCGGATTCGTTGCGGATGGTGACGGCACGGCGGCGAGCCGATGATAGCCCGCACTAATGCTTCATGTTCGATTGCTGCGGCTGTGGAGCCGCAGAGCAGCGCCGGCGCTGCGCACCTCGAGCGGGGCCATCCGACGACGGCGAGAAGCCAGAATGCCGTTAAGCTCGGGGCCGGGAAGCCAAGCGAGCTCACGAGGGGAAGCCCAGGCGAGTGACGGACCGTCGACGGGCGGTCACTCGCCCGCCGGCGTCACCCGAGTCTTTAGGAGCGATTCAATAATGTCCGACAACAATCCCCAAAAGGCGAGCGGCGGCAACGGCGGCGGGCGGCCCGCGCGGCGGGTGTGGCGCAAGGCGCTCGAGCCCGGCGAGTTGCCCGAGGGCCGGGTCAAGCCCGTCACCTGCGAACGGGTGACGGTGTGCATGACCCACTTCGAGGGCCGCTACGCGGCGCTCGACAACAAGTGCCCCCACCAGGGCGGGCCGCTGGGCGAGGGCTCGATCGAGAACGGGCTGCTGCGCTGTCCGTGGCACGGCTGGGACTTCGACCCGCTGACCGGCAAGGCGCCGGGCTACGACGACGGGGTGGCCACCTACCCGGTCGAGGAGCGCGAGGACGGCGTCTGGGTGGGCTTCGACGAGGAGGCGCTCCACGTCCGCACGGTCTCCGACCTGATGGCCGAGACCATGGCCGCCTGGGGGGTGCGCCACGTCTGGGGGATGGTGGGTCACTCCAATCTCGGGCTGGCCGACGCCCTGCGGCGGCTCGAGGCCGACGGGCGGCTGGCCTACTACGGCATCCGCCACGAGGGCGCCGCGGCCTTCGCCGCCTCGGCCTACGGCAAGCTCACCGGCCGGCCGGCGGCCTGCCTGTCGATCGCCGGTCCCGGCGCCACCAACCTGCTCACCGGGCTGTGGGACGCCAACGTCGACCGCTCGCCGGTGCTGGCGCTGACCGGCCAGGTGGACACCCAGGTGCTGGGCCCCGGCGCCTTCCAGGAGGTCGACCTGTCGGCCGCCTTCGGCAGGGTGGCGCGCTGGAGCCAGCCGGTGCTCCACACCTCGCGCCACGCCGAGCTGGTCAACCTGGCGCTCAAGAGCGCCATCCTCGAGCGCGGCGTCGCCCACCTGATCTTCCCCGACGAGGTGCAGAAGCTGCCGGCCCCGGAGGGCGCCAAGCCCGGCGGACCCGAGGGGCGGGTGACGGCGCGCGAGATCGCGCCGCCGGCCGGGGCGCTGGAGCGGGCGGCGGCGCTGCTCGCCCGCTCGCGGCGGCCGGGGATCATCGTCGGCCACGGCGCCCGCTTCCACATGGAGCCGGTGCTCGAGCTGGCCGAGCGGCTGCGCTGCCCGGTGCTCACCACCTTCAAGGGCAAGGGGCTGGTCTCCGACCGCCACCCGCTGGGCTGCGGCGTCCTGGGCCGCAGCGGCACGCCGATCGCCAGCTACTTCATGAACGAGTCCGACTGTCTGCTGGTGTTCGGCGCCAGTTTCTCCGACCACACCGGGATCACCCCCAAGAAGCCCACCATCCAGGTGGACTGGGACCCGATGACGCTCGGCAAGTTCCACCAGGTCGAGGTGCCGGTGTGGGGCGAGATCGGGGTCACCGCCCGGCTGCTGGCGGCGGCCCTCGACGGCGGCGGTGCGGCGGTCGACCGGCGCGACGAGATCGCCGAGCGCTGGGCGATCTGGCGCCGTGAGAAGGAGCGCCGCGAGGGCGAGGAGCGCGGCCGCGGCATCTCCTCGGCCGCCCTCTTCGCCGCCCTCAACCGGGCGGTGCCCGAGGACGCCATCCTCGCCGTCGACGTCGGCAACAACACCTACTCCTTCGGCCGCTACTTCGAGTGCGCCCGCCAGGCGGTGCTGATGTCCGGCTACCTGGGCTCGATCGGCTTCGGCTACCCGGCGGCGATGGGGGCCTGGGCGGCGACCCGCGAAGAAGACCCGCGCTTCGCCGGCCGCCCGGTGCTCTCGATCTCGGGCGACGGCGGCTTCGGCCAGTACATGGGCGAGCTGACCACCGCCGTCAAGTACGGGATGAAGATCACCCACGTGCTGCTCAACAACGGCGAGCTGGGCAAGATCTCCAAGGAGCAGCGCTCGGGCAACTGGGAGGTCTGGCAGACCTCGCTCCACAACCCCGACTTCGCCGCCTACGCCGAGCTGTGCGGCGCCCTCGGTCTCCGGGTCCGCCACCGCGACGAGCTGGACGCCGCCCTCGGCCGCGCCCTCGCCCACGACGGCCCCAGCCTGGTCGAAGTCCTCACCGACCCCGAGCTGGTCTGAGCCGGGGCTAGCGAGCGGCCGAGCGGATCATCGCCTCGAGGCGGTCGAGGCCGCGCTCCAGCTCCTCGAGCGGGGGGCCGAAGGAGAGGCGGACGTGCTGGTGGAAGCGGGAGTGGTGGCGCGAGCGGCGGCGGCCGGGGTTGACGTCGAAGAAGACCCCGGGGACGCAGATCACCCGGCGGTCGAGGGCGGCCTGGAAGAAGCGCATGCCCTCGGAGAGCGGCTCGGGCAGGTTGCGGAGCGAGGCGAAGACGTAGAAGGTGCCCTCGGGCTCGCGGTCGACGGTGAGGCCGAGCCGGCGGGCGCGGTCGAGCAGCAGGTCGCGCTTGGGGAGGAAGGCGTAGCGGATGGCGGCGGCCTCGCGCAGCACGCGCTCGGGCTTCATCAGCGGCACGGCGGCGCGCTGGAGCGGCTTCGAGCCGCCGCCGTCGAGGAAGGAGCCGGCGCTCTCGACCGCCTCGATCACCCGCCGCGGGCCGATCGTCCAGGTCACCCGCCAGCCGGGGTAGCGGAAGTTCTTGGTCAGGCCGTCGAACAGCACCACCGGGTCGCGGTCGACGTCCTCGACCCAGCGGGCGGCGCTGGCGGTCGGGCCGGGCTCGCCGGGACCCAGCCTCCAGACGAAGTGGGAGTAGAACTCGTCGAGAAGCAGGGTGCAGTCGAGCTTGCGGGCGACCGCGATCCAGGCCGCCATCTCGTCGCCCGACACCAGCTTGCCCATCGGGTTGCAGGGGTTGGAGAGCAGCAGCGCCCCCAGCCCGCGGCCCAGCAGCTCGCGCTCGAGGTCGCCGATCGTGAAGTCGTAGGCGCGCTCGCGGGAGAGCAGGATGGGGATCGGGGAGACCAGCCGGAAGATCTCGAGCAGCTCCTCGTAGGCGGTGTAGTCGGGCAGGAAGTGGCCGAGGTTGATGCGGCCCAGCGCCGCTACCGCCCGGGTCAGCGCCGCCCGGCCGCCGCCCGAGATGGCGACGTTCTCGGCCGTGTACTGGGAGGGCAGGCCGCGCCGGTAGAGGCGGTTGTAGAGCGCCGCCACCGCCTCGCGCAGCTCCCACAGCCCGGGCACCGGCGCGTACTCGTGGTCGGCGGGGTCGATGTCGAGGCCGCCGATCCGCTCCGGGGCGCCGGGCAGCGGTCCGGTCTCGGGCTGGCCCTGGCCGAGGTTGCTCCACTCGGGGTGGCCGGGCCGGTAGCCGCGGGCGGCCGCCTCGGTGGTGACGAAGATGACCCCGGTGCGGGGCACCCGGCGGAAGGCCAGGCTCCGCCGCTCGCCCCAGGCCTGGGCGCGCTCGCCGGCGGGCGGCGCCTCGACGCGACTAGTCGGCATCGCCTGCCCCGGCCTGCTCGGCCGTCGCGCGGCCCACGGCGAACAGATGATGCCGCCCGCGGACGAGCATCAGGCCGCCGCCGCGCGTCCCGGCGAGCGCCGGCGTCGCCATCAGGCGCTCGCCCATCGGGTAGGTGGCCAGGAGCCTGAACTCGGGTCCGGCCGCGACGACGAAGACCTCGCCGTCCTCGCTGGGCAGGTAGATCCGGCCGTCGGCGGCGACCGGCGAAGCCGAGAAGCCCGCCCCGCGGTGCGAGATCCGCTCGTAGTAGGCCTCCTCGCCGGTCCGCAGCCGGTAGCAGCCCAGCACCCCGTTGTTGGCGCAGACGTACAGGTAGTCGCCGTAGATGAGCGGCGTCGGCATGTAGGAGCCGCGGCCTTCGCTCCGCCACAGGACGAAGCTGCTCGAGGTCGCCCCCTCCGGCAGGGTGATGTCGCCGCGCGCGCCGCGCCGCAGGACGAAGAGCGGTTTCTCGGGTCGCCGGCCGCTGGCCACGACGATCAACTCGCCGCTGTAGACCGGGGTCGGGGCGGTGATCTTGGAGCTGCCGCCCAGCCGCCACAGCTCGCGGCCCGAGGCCGGGTCGTAGCCGCGGATGAAGTTGGCGCCGTTGGTCACCAGCTCGGGCCGCTCGGGGTGCGGGTAGATGGTGGGCGTCCCCCACGACGGCAGCTCGTCGCGCCCGGTCCGCCAGACGGTCTCGCCGGTCGCCGCGTCGAGCGCGATCAGGAAGTCCTCGCCCTGGGTGTCGCACTGCAGGATGACCATCCCGTTCCACAGGATCGGCGAGCTGGCGGACCCCCACTCGTAGTCCGGCACGTCGTAGGCGCCGGCGTCGAGCCGCCCGAGGTCGCGGTGCCAGAGCCGGTCGCCGTCGACCGAGTAGCCGAACACCCCCTCGGAGCCGAAGAAGGCGACCACCACCCGGCCGTCGGTGGCCGGCGTCGAGTTGGCGTAGGTCGCCTTGATGTGGCGCTTGTCGCGCGGCACCCCGCGGTGGGCCTCGCGCTCCCAGACCACCCGGCCGGTGGCGAGGTCGAGCGCCAGCAGCAGCCAGCGCTGCTCCGAGCGGTCGGCCGAGGCGGTGCCCTCGCCGTAGAGCCCCTCCTTGAAATCGGCGTCGGCGCGCGAGCTGACCGCGGTGGTCACGAACACCCGATCGCCCCACACCACCGGGCTCGAGTGGGCGAGCCCGGGGATCGGCGTCTTCCAGCGGACGTTCTCGCCCGTCGTCCCGTCCCAGCGCTCGGGCAGGTCCAGCCCGTCGGCCACCCCCGAGGCGCCGGGGCCGCGGAACGATGGCCAGTCGGCGGCCAGCGCCGGCCACGCCATGGCGGCGACGAGGAGCGCCAGCCAGGCGAAGCGAGGGGTCGGGGATCGTCGGAACATGGGAAGGCGCCGGCCGTGCTGAATCGCGCATTCTACCCGGCCCTCTGGGCGGGTTAGCCTCGTCGGCCAAGAGCCGGGGACGGAGCGCAGCGGTGATCGGCGCGGTCCCCGGGGGCCCCGGGGGCTGTCCGCCCAGCGCAATGTTCCTTCTCGGAGAACTACTGCTGCTCTTCCTGGCGCCGCCGCCGGTCTGCGGCACCGACCCGGGTGAGGCCGAGCGGCGGGCGCTGCTGGCCGAGGCCAACCGGCTGCGGGTCGTCGAGGGCCTGCTGCCGGTGCGGCCCCACCCGGCTCTCTGTCAGGTGGCCCGCGACCGTGCCCTCGAGGTCGCTGCCAGCGGCGAGCTGGAGCCCAGCGTGTCGGCCCTCCAGGCCCTCACCCGCGCCGTCTACCGCCAGGGCTACCGGCCCCACGCCTGGCGCGAGAGCAGTCTGTTGACCGAGGCGAGTGCCGGCGAGGCGAAGGCCGTCGACCGGGATGCCGACGACGGGGATGCCGACGACGGGCGCGTCGCCGGCCGGGGAGCCGACCGCTGGCCAGCTCGCAGCCGGGGCCCCGCGCTTCTGGGGCGCTGGCTGGTGGTCCAGCCCTCGCTGCGCGAGCTGCTGCTGGGCGACTTCGAGGACGCGGGCGTCGCCTTCGTCAGCGCCGGGGGCGGCGCCGCCGCAAGCCTGGTGGTGGGCCTTCCCAAGCTCACCTGGGAGCGCCGGCTGGCGGCGCCGCTGGCCGATCTGGAGGCGGTCCGCCGGGCGGCGCTGGCGGCGGCCAATGCACGCCGTCGCGCCGCCGGCCGCGGTCCGCTGCGGGCCGACCCGCGGCTCGACCGCGCGGCCCAGGCCCACGCCGAGGACATGGTCCGCCGCGGCTTCTACGCGCACCGCGGCCCGGAGGGGTCGAGCCCCCTGGTCCGTGCACGCCGCGCCGGCTACCGGGGCGTCGGAGCGGTGGGCGAGAACATCGCCAAGGGCCTGTTCACGCCCAAGGAGGCGGTGGAGCGCTGGATGAACAGCAGCGGCCACCGCCGCAACCTGCTGCGCCGCGGCGCCACCGCGACCGGCTTCGGGGTGGCGGTGGGCGACGACGGGCGCGAGGTCGAGGTGGTCTGGGTACAGCTCGTTGCCGGCGGCTAGTACAGGCCACTAGTGGCCGTCGACTACACTTTCGGTCCGTTGGTGCCGCTTTCGCGCGTCGTTCCCACCCTGGCCCTGGCGGCGATCTTCGCCGCCTGCGTCTCACCGGTCCGCATCAAGACGGTCGCCGCCCCCGAGGCGCCGGTCGCGCCGCCGCTCGGCGAGGGCCTGAGCGAGAGCTCGCTCCAGACCCTGCGTCTGCTGGGCCTCGAAGAGCGGCTGGAGTCCCACCCGGTCGAGGTGGTGGCGGTGCTCCACGGGCTGGGACGCCACGGGCCGGACGGCGGCGGACTGGCCGTGGTCGAGGCCGAGATGCTGTCGCTGCTCGCCCACGCGACCGAGGGCCGCGACGCCGAGCGCGCCGCCGACCTCCACCTGCTGACCGTCGTCCGGGCGTGGGAGTTCCTGTTCGGGGGCCGGCCCGACGACCCGGCGCGGGCCTTCGACCCTCGCGTCCACCGGGCGCGCGAGCTGTACAACCACGCGCTGGGCTCCTACCTGCTGTATCTCAAGACGAGCGGCCGGGGCCTGGTCGGGCACGAGCGCGAGACGATGTTCGGGACCTATCGGGTGCGGATCGCGGGCGGCGGAGAAGGCGTCGACCCGGCCTCCTGCGAGGACCTGCTGGTGTCGCGCGCCGTCGAGGTCCGCGGGCTCCGCAACCGCTACCGCCGCGACGGTCTGGGGGCGGCGCTGGTCACCTTCCGAGAGAACGCCGGCGGCGGCCCGCTGGACCGCTTCCTGCCGCCCGAGGGGATCGTCGGCGCCGCCACCGCGCTGCTCCGGGTCGAGCCGCGCTCCGGCCCCTCCGCCGAGCCCGTCGAGCTGACCCTGTCCTTCTACGACCCCCGCCGCGCCGAGACGGTCGAGCAGGGTGGCCTCGAGGTGCCGCTCGACGCCGACCTGACCACCCCCTTCGCCTACCTGGCGAGCCTCACCGACCACGGCCGGCTGGCTCTCCAGGGGCTGCTGGTGCCCGGCCGCGAGCCCCGCGAGGGCCTCTCCCTGCTCGAGCCCTACGACCCCGGGAAGATCCCGGTGGTCATGATCCACGGCCTGCGCTCGAGCCCGCTCGCCTGGATGGAGCTCACCAACGACCTGGCCGGCCACCCCGAGCTCGGGCGGCGCTACCAGATCTGGCACTACGCCTATCCCACCGGGCTGCCCTATCTGTTCTCGGGACTTACCCTGCGGCGGGCGCTCGAGGAGGTGCGCGCCGCGCTCGACCCCGAGGGCGACGACCCCGCCAGCGCCGGCATCGTGGTCGTGGCCCACAGCATGGGCGGGCTGCTGGCCCGCACCCTGATCTCGGACAGTGGCCTGACCCTCTGGAACGCCGCCTTCCGGGTGCCGCCCGGTGCGCTCGCCGGCTCGGCGGCGGACATCGCCTGGCTCGAGGAGATGTTCGTCTTCAAGCCGCTGCCCTTCGTCCGGCGGGTGGTCTTCATCTCGACCCCGCACCGCGGCAGCGCCACCGCCGAGGGGATCATCGGCCGGCTGAGCGCCAGCCTGGTCGAGCTGCCCGAGGAGGCGCTCCTCGACCGCGTCCGCCGCCTGCTCGAGCCCAATCGCGAAGCGGTCCAGCCCGATCTGCTCAAGATCCTGGAGAAGGGCCGGATGACCAGCATCCGGGCGCTGCGGCCGGACAGTCCGATCCTGGCGGCGCTGAACACCATTCCCATCGCCCGAGGCGTCCGCTACCACACCATCCTCGGCGACCGCGGCCGCGGCGACGCGGATCCGGTCTCCGACGGCTTCGTCACCCTGGAGAGCGCGCGGCTCGGCGGCGCTGCCTCCGAGCGCCTGGTCCCCTCGGGTCACGCCGCCTACGCCCACCCGGCGGCCATCTTCGAGATCCAGCGCATCCTCCGCGAGCACCTGGCGGAGATCGAGCTGGCGGGCTCTTCCGCCGCTCAGGAGTAGGCGACGCCGCGGTGGGGCGGCAGGTAGAAGTCGGGCAGCAGGCGATCGACCCGCAGCAGGCCGGCCCGGGTCAACCGGATGGCGGCGCCGTCCACCGTCGCCCAGCCGCGGGCCGCCAGCCGGGCGAGCGGCGCGGCGAACGCCTCGGTCACGTCGACGCCGAACTTGGCGCCCAGCGCCCGCACGTCCACCTCGCCCAGCTTGAGCTGGAGCACCAGCTCGCGCACCAGCCGCTCTCGCGGCGACAGGGCGTAGGCGCGGCCCAGCGGCAGCCGGCCCGCCTCGAGGCTGTCGAGATAGCTGCCCAGCTCGGCCAGGTTCTGCTGGTGGATGCCGTCGAGGTAGGAGAAGGACGAGACCCCCACCCCCAGCAGATCGGCGCCCCGGTACTGCGCATCCTGGTAGGCGAACGGATGGCGGGCCGGGTCGCGCACCGCCGCGTAGCCGCTCCGCACCACGTAGCCGGCCGCCTCGAGCCGCGCGAAGCCGCCCTCCAGCCGGGCGCGCTTGGCCGACCAGTCGGGCAGCGGGGCGGTCAGCCGGCCGTTGCCCAGGGCGCGGAAGAGCGGCGTGTTGTGCGGGATCTCGAGCAGATAGATGGTCACGCACTCGGGCTCGAGCTCGAGGACCCGCCCGAGGCTGTCGAAGAACGACCGGTCGGTCTCGCCCAGGAGCCCGGCGATGAGATCGACGTTGACCACCGGGAAGCCGGTCCGGCGGATCGCCGTCCACGCCCGCTCGACGTCGGCCACCCGGTGGATCCGCCGGTTGAGCTCCAGCACCCGGTCGTCGAGCTGCTGGACGCCGAGGCTGACCCGGGTCACGCCGTGCTCGCGGAGGACGGCGAGCTTGGCCGCGGTCACCGTCTTGGGCGCGCACTCGACGGTCACCTCCGAGGGCGCCCAGCACAGCCGGTGGCGGAGCCCGCCGAGCAGCCGGTCGAGCTGCGGCGCGGTCAGCATCGTGGGCGTGCCGCCGCCCACGTAGGCGAAGGTCACCGGCCGGGCGGCCAGCGCCGGCGCCGCGGCGTAGAGCTCGATCTCACGGAGCATCGCCTCCAGGTAGCGGTCGATCTCCGCGCCGCGGTCGTCGTAGCACAGGTAGTAGCAGTAGTCGCAGCGCTTGACGCAGAACGGCACGTGGACGTAGAGCCCGAGCCCCAGCTCGCCGGCCGCGCCGGGGGCCTCCTCGAGCCGCCCGCGGAACGCCGGCACCGCCTCCGCCCGCCAGCACGAGAACGGCGGATAGGCCGAGACGAAGTAGCTGCCGACCGGCGGCTCGGGCTCGTCGGGCAGGACCTCGAGCTTGCGCGACGATGCCGTTCCTCGAGCCATCGGTCCCGCCCCGACCGGCCCGGCCTCTCGCCTGCCGAGGCGCGGCGCGGAGGCGATCGACGGTAGCAGCCGCGGGGCAGCCGGCGCGCCGCCCGTTGGGGCGGGATTGCCTATTGAAGCGGGCCGGCACCGGGCGTATAGTCCGCCGCCCCATGAGATAAGGAGGAACCAACCATGGGACACAGAAGCCTGGTGACCAAGATCGGCGCGCTCCAGCTCAACACGGCGGGGCTGCTCTCGCTGTTGGGCGGAGACGAGGAAGACCGGAACCGCTTCCTGGAGATCTACCGGGGGATCACGACCCCGGCCCAGTGGCGGGTCATCGAGAACTTCTTCGAGTCCATGAACGCGGAGGTCGAGGGCCTGCAGCGCAACCTCAAGGCCCTCAACGGTCTGGCCAAGGACATCAAGACCCCGACGGCGGCCCCGGTCGCCAAGCCGGCGCTGCGGGCGGCCAAGTAGTCCGGGCCTTCCGGCACCGCAACTGAGTCGACAGTCCGCAAGACCCGCGAGGGAGCGCCGGGTGCAGCCAGCGAGCCGCGCCCGGCGCTCCCCCGGCGGCATCTCCGGTGCTCTCCTCATCCTCGGCGTGGGACCGGACGATCCTCTGGCGGCGCGGCTTGCAAGCGCCGCGGAGGGGGCAGTTCGCTTCCTGCCCGAGTGGCCGGATCTTCACGAAGCCGCGGAGAATGCGAACGCCGGTACGCTGCAACTCCCGGATGGGCTGCTGGGAGGCGCGGGTCGCCAGCCGGAAGACCCCGTAGGAGGCGCCTTTCGGGTAGCCGTGGGCTTCTTCCAGGTAGAGGAGCCTGCGCCACAGTCCGCGTTCGCGCAGTGGCCGCGCGACGCGGACCTGGCGACCCTCCCCGTGGTGCTGGAGCCGGGCGGGGCGCGGATCGGACCGCTCGCGTTACCTGGTCGGGTAGGGTGCGGCCACTGCGCGCTACGGCGCATGGCCGCGGCGGCTAGCGCGCACGGCTTGATCGCCGGGGGAGTGTCCCTCGGCGAGGTCGAGCCGGCCGACGGCGGCGGTGCCGTCGGGCAAGAGCCCTCGGCCGGTCCCGGGTCGTCGCGGGGCGAGGTCGAGCCGTCACCGAGCGGGCGAAGGGCAAGTCGAGGTGCTGTCGGTTCCGTGGCGGCCGCCGGGCCGTCTCGGGGTCGCGGCGTCGAGCGACGGTGGCGTGCGATTCCGGCAGGGGGCGCGAGGCTGGAGCGCGAGATCCGGACGATCCTGCGCCGCGGCCCGCAGGCATCGCCCCTGCTCGATCACGTGCTGCTGATCGACTCGAGCGGTCAGTCGGCTCTCCACCGCGTGATTCCCCTGCCGCAGTGCCCCGTCTGCGGCGGTGCGGTGGAGCTGCCGCCTTCCACGGCGCCTCGAGCCGACGAGCTCTCGCTGGACGACCCACCGGAAACCGTGCTCGCTGCGCTCGCCGGCTGGGTGGACCCGCTGACCGGCGTCATCCCCGCGGTGTTCGTCGAGCCGCCGGTCGAGGGCGGCGCGGGCCTGCCGATCGTCGCCACCGCCGCCCCTCCGCACACGGTCGGCGCGGACGGCGCGCTGCGCCCGCTGCCGCTCGGCTGGGGCAAGGGTCTGACCCTCTCCGGCGCCCTCCTCTCGGCCGTCGGCGAGGCGATCGAGCGCTACGCCCCTTCGCTGCCCGACCCGGCGCGGATCGTCTGGAGCCGTCCCGACGACCTCGAAGGCGACCGCCTCGATCCCCGCGAGTTCGCGCTCTACACCGGCGAGCAGTACGCCCGCGACGGCTTCCCCTACGTCCGCTTCGACCCGGCCGTGCGCCACCCCTGGGTGCGCGGCTGGTGGCTCAGTGGGGGGTCCGAAACGCTACCCAGCGAGCCCTCCGCGAGCTTCGTCCGCGGGCTCAGCGACGGCTCCAACGTGGTACCCACCGGCAGCGCCCCGGTCTGGGTCCCCGCCATCTTCGCCTACCTCGCCCTCGACCTCGGCCGCGAGCACCTCGTCTGCCAGGGCACCTCCAACGGCCTCGCCGCCTCGACCAGCCTCGAAGACGCCGCCCTCCGCGCCATCCTCGAGCTGCTCGAGCGCGACGCCTTCATGACCGCCTGGCTGACCGGCACCCCCGGCCGCCGGATCGCCATCGACGACGCCCTCGACCCCGCGCTCCGCCGCGTCCTCGCCGCCCTCGAGTCCCTCGCCGCCGCCGTCGAGCTCTACCTGCTCCCGACCAGCGTCTGTGCGACCACGGCCCTCGCTCTCGCACTCGGCGACGGCCACCGCTGGCCCGGCGTCACCCTCGGCCTCGGCGCCGACCTCGACCCCCACCAGGCCGTCCGCCAGGCCGTCCTCGAGCTCGGCCAGACCGGCCCCTACCTCCGCGACCTGATGCGCTCCGGCGCCCTGCCCCGACAGGCGGCGCGCCGGGCGCG
>JBFGCA010000006.1:0-71921 GCA_041567315.1 Thermoanaerobaculia bacterium
GGTCAGCTCGGCCGCCGCCGCCGCGGCCAGCGTCGCCAACGCGTCGGCGGCGGCGCGGCCGGGATCGAGCCACCGGCCGAAGGCGGTGGGCGGCAGGATCACCGGCATCCGGTCGTGGACCTCGGCCACCGGCGGCGCCGCGTCGGTGGTGAGGATGGTGAACGACTCGATCGGCTCGCCGCCCGCCGGGCGCCAGCGATCCCACAGGCCGGCGAAGGCCAGCGGCCCGCCGCCGGCGAGCCGGAAGTGGAAAGGCTGCTTGCGGTTGCCGAGCTTCTGCCACTCGAAGAAGCCGTCGGCGATCACCAGACAGCGACGCCGCTCGAGGCTCTCGCCGAAAGAAGGCTTCTCCGCCGCCGACTCCACGCGGGCGTTGATCAACCGGTTGCCGATCGACGGATCGCGGGCCCAGTAGGGGATCAGTCCCCAGCGCAGCAGCCCCAGCCGGCGATCCCCGCCGCCCGCGGCCAGGGCGCGCACGGCCGGCGCCTCCTGGGTGGGCGCGATGTTGTAGCGCGGCGACAGCTCGGGCACCGTCTCGAGGCCGCACAGATCGGCCACCAGCTCGCCGGGGCTCGACAGGCTGTAGCGGCCGCACATCAGAGCTTGGCGCCGACCGCCGCCAGCACCGCCTCGGCCTGCTCGACGGCGCGCCGCTCGAGCTCGCCGGCCCGCCCCAGCAGCTCCTCGGCCGCGGTCTCGTCGTCGAGACCGCCGGCGTTGATGCGCACGTTGAGCGCCGCGCCCTGGACCGCGGCGCGGGCGCACAGCGCCGCCACCCCGGCGTCCGAGACCGAGCTGGCGAGACCCTCGTCGGCCATCGCCGCGGCGACCTCGAGGGCCCCCAGCGCCTCCTCCATGACCTCGAGCGGCACCTCCATCGCCCGGCGGGTCGCCTCGCGCACCGCCCGGCGGCGCTCGGCGGCCTCCGTCTCGTCGCCCTCGGGCAGCCGGAAGCTCGCCATCAGGGCGTCGAACGCCTGCCGGTCCTCGTCGACCAGGGCCAGCAGCCGCTCCAGGTGGCCGCGGCCGCGCACCGCCCAGTCGGAGAACTCCTCCCAGCGGTCGTCCCACCCCCGCTTGTGGGCCGAGAGGTTGGCCACCATGGTGCCCAGCGCGGCGCCCAGCGCCCCGACCGCCGCCGCCACCGAGCCGCCGCCCGGGGCCGGCGACTCGGAGGCGGCCTCGTCGGCGAAGCCGGTGACGCTGAGGTCCACCAGCCGCTTGCCGCCGCCACCGGCCAGCACGTACTCGATCACCTTCTTGTCGGGGTCGAAGGGCGCCAGGTCGTCCAGCCCCAGCGAGCGGACGGCGATCTTGACGATCTCGCGCTCGGGGATGCCCAGCGAGCGCTGCTGGCGGCGCAGGTAGAAGCGGCCGGCGTCGAGCAGCGCCCGGCGCGGGATCAGCCCGACCAGCTCGGAGCCGGTGACCCGCAGACCGCGGGCCCGGGCGCGCTCGCGGACCTCCTCGAAGGCGACGTGCACCGGCGTGGTCCCGATGTCGGTGAGGTTCATCGAGATCTGGGCGATGCCGTACTCCTCGATGTACCAGCCGATCGCCTTGACCGCCTTGAGGCTGCCGGGCTCCCAGACCGGCTCGCCGGCGGCGTCGCGGACGATCTCGCCGGTGAGCTTGCCGCCCTTCCGCTTGACCCGGCCCTTCTCGCGGACGTCGAAGGCCACGGCATTCGCGCGGCGGGTGGAGGTGGTGTTGAGGTTGACGTTGTAGGCGACCAGGAAGCGGCGGGCGCCCACCGCGGTGGCGCCCGAGCGCGGGTTGAACTCGGCGGGGCCGAAGTCGGGGCGCCACTCGGGGCGGGCCAGCTTGTCGGCCAGCCCCTCGTACTCGCCGGCCCGCACCGCCGCCAGGTTGCGCCGCCGCTCGTCGAGGGCGGCCTCCTCGTAGCAGAAGACGGTCAGCCCGACCTCCTCGCCCAGCCGCTCGGCCAGCCGGCGCGCCCAGGTCACGGTCTCCTTCATGGTGATCCCCGAGATGGGGACCAGCGGGCAGACGTCGAGCGCCCCGAAGCGGGGGTGCTCGCCGCGGTGGCGGCGCATGTCGATCAGCTCGGCCGCCCGGCGGCCGGCCCGCACCGCCGCCTCGACCACCGCCTCCGGCGGCCCGGCGAAGGTCACCACCGTGCGGTGGGTGGCGCGCCCCGGGTCGACGTCCAGCAGCCGCGCTTCCTCGACGCTCTCGATGGCGTCGGTGATCTGCTTGAGAACGCCGCGGTCGCGGCCCTCGCTGAAGTTGGGGACGCACTCGACGAGCTGGGTCACGGCGGCTCCTGTCGTTCGAAGCGGGTGCCCGCAACGGGTGGCCGGGTCGGCTGGCCGGCTCGGGGGGCGGTCGTGGGGCGGGCGTTGCCCGGCGCCGGATCGTAGCAGGGCGCCACGCGACCCGGCCAGGCCGGCTTCGCGCGCGGCACCGTCCAGCCGGGACTCATCCAGCGTCCGGACGACTCCGTAGCCCCTGACGAGCAGCCGGTCGAGCCGCCGGGGACTCGACGAGCCCGACCGACAACACCCGAAGGCCGAACAGAAGGAGGAGAACAGATGTTCCGAACGCTTACGACCGCCCTGGTGCTGGCGCTTGCGGCCGCGGCGCTGGCGCCGCTCGCCCAGGCCTCCAGCCACCGGGAGGCGCCGTTCATCACCGAGATGCCCAAGGTGGACGGCACCGACTTCTACATGTTCCGGAGCTACGAGGCGGGGCGCGACGGGTTCGTCACCCTGATCGCCAACTACGTGCCGCTCCAGGACGCCTACGGCGGACCCAACTACTTCTCGCTCGATCCCGAGGCCCGCTATCAGATCCACGTCGACAACAGCGGCGACGGCAAGCCGGACCTGACCTTCCGGTTCCGGGCCTTCAACGAGCTCGCCGACCTGACCGTCGACGCCGGCGGCGCCAACGTCTCGATCCCGCTCATCGGCCTCGGCGAGACCGCACCCAACCTCATCGAGACCTACACCGTCGATCTGGTGCGGGGCAGCGGGTCGAGCCCCCTGCGCAACGCCGCCGACGGCAGCACCACCTTCACCAAGCCGACCGACAACGTCGGCCGCAAGTCGTTTCCCGACTACGCCGCCTACGCGGCGCGGTTTGTCTACGACGTCCAGATCCCGGGCTGCGCCGACGGCCGGCTGTTCGTCGGCCAGCGCCGCGAGAGCTTCGCGGTCAACCTCGGTGAAGTCTTCGACCTGGTGAACTTCAACCCGCTGGGCGGCGCCAACTCGCAGACCAACGACCTCGACGACAAGAACATCACCTCGTTCATCCTCGAGGTGCCGATCGCCTGCCTGACCGCCGGCCGCGGCGACGTCATCGGCGGCTGGACCACCGCCAGCCTGCCGCGGCGGCGGACGCTGAGCCGCCGGCCCAGCTTCGACGCCCCCGAGGCCGCCTCGTCCTCGTTCGTCCAGGTGTCGCGGCTCGGCATGCCGCTGGTCAACGAGCTGGTGATCGGTCTCAAGGACAAGAACCGCTTCAACGCCAGCCGGCCCAGCGCCGACCTGCAGTTCGCGGGCTACGTCACCAACCCGTCGCTCCCCGAGCTGCTGGAGATCCTGTTCGGCGCCGCCGGCGTGCGAGCGCCCAACAACTTCCCGCGCCAGGACCTGCTGGCCACCTTCGTCACCGGCATCGCCGGGCTCAACGAGTTCGGGTTCGGCGAGATGCAGCGGCTCAACACGGCGATCCCGCCGACTCCGCGGGCGATGCAGAAGCGGCTGGGGGTGATCGCCGGCGACAACGCCGGGTTCCCCAACGGGCGCCGGCCCGGGGACGACGTGGTCGACGTCGGGCTGCGGGTGGCGATGGGCCTGCTGTGCCACGCCTTCCCCGGCGTCTTCTGCTCGCCGGCCGACGCCCCCTCGGGCACCCTGCCGTTCGTCGACGGCGCCCGGCAGACGGCGCGCCAGTTCGGCAACGCCTTCCCCTACCTGCGGACTCCGCTGCCGGGGTCGCCGCAGTAGCTACGGAGAACAAGGCGGGCGGGTCGCGAGGCCCGCCCGCCGCGGTTGCTCGATGGTCAAAGAGAAAAGACTTCTGTGTAGAGAAGCCAACGGGTTCGACCCAGTGGTGACGATAGGAGCCGCCGTGAGATCCGCCGCGTCCACCGGGTTCCAGCGAGCTCGCCCCGTGGCTGCTGCCCGCCGAGTCCGTGGTGGAAGTCGGCCGGATCGGCTGGCGCCGCCAGGCGGGCGGGCGGACTTCCACCACGGGCTGCTAGGTCTCGTCTTCCTGGTTCTCACCGCCGCTGCGCCGGCCGGTGCCCACGACGTGTGGCTCGAGCCGGCGGCGTTTGCCCCGGAACCGGGCGCGACGGTTGCGGTTCGCATCCTCGTCGGTGACCGGTTCGAGGGCGAGCCGGTGCCCCGCAATCCGCGGCGTATCGCCCGGCTGGTCGCGGTCGGGCCCGAGGCGCCGGATCGGGCGGGAGCGTCGGCCGAATCCCCAGGCGCCCTTGCCCAGCCTTCTGTGGCTGGTTTGGTAAATCGCGGCCTGGCGGAGACGCCGCTGCCCGGCGTCGACGGCGTCGATCCGGCCGGGTTCCTGCGGCCTGCGGCTTCCGGGCTCCATCTGCTGGCGTACGTCAGCACCCGGGCGCCGCTGACCCTGCCGGCCGAGAAGTTCGAGCGCTATCTGCGCGAGGAAGGGCTCGAGCGGGTGGTGGAGGAGCGAGCTCGGGCGGGCCGGAGCCGCGAGCCCGGGCGCGAGGTCTACTCGCGGTGCGCCAAGAGCCTGGTGGCGGTCGGTGGGGGCGGCGGCGAGGCCTACCGCCATCTGCTGGGCTGTCCGTTCGAGCTGGTGGCTGAGAGCGACCCCTACGCGCTCGCCGCCGGCGGCGAGCTGGGGGTGCGGGTGCTGGTGCGGGGCGAGCCGCTGGCCGGGGTGCTGGTGGTGGCGCTTCCCGGCGCGGCGCCCGAGGCCGCGGTCCGTGCCCGTTCGGACGCTGCCGGCCGGGTCGTGCTGCCGCTCGACCGGCCGGGCGTCTGGCTGGTCAAGGCGGTCCACATGGAGAAGGCGCCACCGGGTCTGGCGGCCGATTGGGAAAGCTGGTGGGCGTCATTGACATTCGCGGTGCCGGCCGGCTAGCGTCCGTCGCGATACTCCTGGATCACTGGCGGCGGGGCGCGGCATGTCGCCGCCCCGGCGGGGTCGCGATGAGCAGGGCGGAGCTGGGCGACACTCAACTGTTGGGCCGCTGCGCGGCCGGCGATCGGCAGGCCTTCGCGCGGTTCTTCGAGCGCCACGCCGCGGTGGTGCTGGGGGTGCTTGTCCGGATGCTGGGTCGACGTGAAGAGGCCGAGGAGATCCTCCAGGAGGCCTTCCTCCAGGCCTGGGAGCAGGCCGGGCGCTACCGCCCCGAGCGCGCCACCCCGCGCGGCTGGCTGCTGATGCTGGCCCGCTCGCGGGCGATCGACCGGCTGCGCGCGGCCCGCGCCCGGGGCCGGCGCGAGGAGACGGTCTGGCGCGAAGGGGGAGGCGAGGTCGCCCAACCGGTAGGCTCGCGGGAGCTGGAGGCCGATGAGCGCCGCCGGCAGCTCGAGGGGGCGCTGGGCGAGCTGCCCGCCGAGCAGCGTCGCTGCCTCGAGCTGGCCTACTGGGAGGGGCTCTCGCACCGGCAGATCGCCGAGCGGCTCGAACAGCCGCTGGGCACCGTGAAATCGCGGGTGTTGATGGGGATGAACAAGCTGCGGCAGGCGTTGGCGCCGTAAAGGGACGATGGGCTACGAGCACCAGGAGCTGCACGAGCTGATGGCGGGCTATGCCCTCGGAGCGCTCGAAGCGGAGGAGCGGAGCGAGGTGGAGCGCCACCTGGACGACGGCTGCCCGGCCTGTGAGAGCGAGCTCCGCGCCTGGACCCGGCAGCTCGAGGAGCTGGCGGCGGCGGCCCCGCCGGTCGAGCCCTCGGAGCTGACCCGCGCCCGGGTGCTGCGAGCGGTGGAGCGGACCGCCGCGGCCGAGCGGGCCGGCCGCGCGCCCCTCGCCGCCTCGCTGGCGGCCGCTGCCGGCCTGGTGCTGCTGCTGGGCTGGAGCCTCTGGTCGCAGGCCGGACTGCGCCGCGAGCTGGCGCGGCTGGCCGCGGCCGACGCCGCGGTCCGCTCCGAGCTGGTCCTGGTCCGCTCCGAGCTCGATCAGGCACGCGGCGAGCTGCGCCGCGCCGCCTTGGCGACCCGCATCGCCGCCTCCCCCGGGATGCGGGCCGTGACCTTGCTCGCCTCGGCGGACCTGGACGCCGCCTCGGCCCACACCCTGATCGACCCCGACCGCCGCCAGGCCGTCTTCTACGCCGCCAACGTGCCGCCCGCCGAGGCCGGCAGCACCTACCAGCTGTGGTTCATCGCCGACGGCCAGCCGGTCTCCGGCGGCACCTTCGAACCCGACCCGGAGGGCAGCGTCGCCCTCATCGTCGACCAGGTCGCCGACCTCGCCACCATCCAGGCCTGGGCGGTCACCATCGAGCCCGCCGGCGGCGTCCCCCAGCCCACCGGCCCGATGGTCCTCAAGAGCTAGCACTCCGGGGGCCGGCGGTAGAATGGGGTCGATGTCCTCCCGCCCGTCGGCAGCCCCTCCCGCCGAGCTCGCCCTGACGCCCGGCAAGCGGGTCCTGTTCCTCACCAAGGACCCAGGGCTGATCCGCCGCCAGCTCGCGGGCGAGCTGGACCTGACCATGGACGACGTGGCGGTCGAGGACCTGCTCGACGACATCAACACCGACGCCATGACCCCGGCCTGGGTCTGCTTCAGCTACCGGCCGGAGGACATCGCCCGCGACGCCTACGCCGGGCTGATCGTCGACGGCGAGCGGCTGTTCCCCCGCGACGCGCTCCGCGACGGGGGGTTCGAGGTCATCGTCTCGGGCTACCGCAAGGGCGTCGGCAGCTCGCGCGAGACCGCCGTCCAGGCCGAGAAGTTCTCCGGCATCCGCCTCGCCGTCGCCGCCTCCTTCGCCCCCATCCACGCCGCCAACAACGTCAGCCAGGGGGTGCTGATGGGGGACCACGGGATCCTGCGGCGGCTGCAGCGGGGCGAGGCGGTGCCGCTCGAGGAGTTCTGCGAGCCGTTCGATCCGATCACCCGGCTGATCGTCCGCCAGGGCGGCCTCTTCCCGTTCGCCAGGGCGCTGGCCGCGGGCGAGATCGAGCTGCCGCGGGCGGCGACCGGGGAGCGGCCGATGACCATGGCCGAGAAGATCCTCGCCCGCCACGTGCGCGGCGACGGCTCGGCCTGGGTCAAGCCCGGCGACGCGGTGGTGGTCGAGGTCGACGGCGGCTACAGCCACGAGTTCACCACCGCCCAGGTCCACCACTTCCTGAGCAGCGAGTACGGGCCCGACTACGAGATCGAGCACCCGCGCCGCTTCGCGGTCTTCGAGGACCACCTGATCTACGCCGACGAGGTCCCCAAGATGCGGCCCTTCCTCGATCGCATCGAGGAGCTGCGCCGGCTGCAGCGGGTGTTCCAGCGCCACACCGGGGTCGCCGACTTCTCGGCCCGCAACGGCGTCTCGCCCGGCATCTGCCACGAGGTGGCGCGCGAGCGGCTGGTCTCGCCCGGCGACTTCATCCAGGCGACCGACAGCCACACCTGCATGGGCGGCTGCAACAACGCCTTGACCTGGGGGGTGGGCGCCACCGAGTACGCCAACCTGGTCTACTCCGGGTTCACCACCGTCGAGGTGCCGGAGTCGATCCGCTTCGAGCTCGTCGGGCGGCTGCCGGAGGGAGTCACCGCCAAGGACCTGATGCTCTACGTGCTGCTCGAGTACGCCCGCCCGCAGCACACCCTCAACCGGGTGATGGAGTTCACCGGTCCGGGGGTCGGCACCCTGTCGATGGACGAGCGGGCGACGCTGACCAACATGGCCACCGAGTGCTCGGCGCGCGGCGCCATCGTCGAAGCCGACGAGGAGACCTACCGCTGGATCGCCGAGCGCCGGCCGGGGGTCGACGTCGAAGCGCTCAGGAGGCGCGCGGTCGCGCCCGACCCCGGCGCCGAGTACGCCGGCGGCGTCCACCGGATCGAGCTCGGCGTGCTGCGCCCGATGGTGGCCCACCCCGGCGACCCCGACCGCGGCATCCCCTCCGATCCCACCAACGGCGCCTACCTCGACGAGATCGGCGAGGTGCCGATCGACATCGCCTACGGCGGCAGCTGCACCGCCGGCAAGATCGACGATCTCAAGTTCTACCACCGGGTGGTCGAGGAGGCGGTGGAGTCGGGCCGGCGGGTGGCCGAGGGGGTGCGCTTCCTGATCCAGTTCGGGTCGCAGGAGGTCGAGGAGTACTGCCGCGAACACGGCTTCATCGACACCTTCGAGCGCGCCGGCGTCCAGGTCATCCAGCCCGGCTGCGGGGCCTGCATCGGCTGCGGCCCCGGGGTCTCGGAGAGCGCCGAGCAGGTGACGGTTTCGGCCATCAACCGCAACTACAAGGGGCGCTCCGGCCCCGGCCGCCTCTATCTGGCCTCGCCGCTCACCGTGGCCGCCTCCGCCTTTACCGGCCGCATCACCCAGTACCACCCGGGCATGTTCCGGAACTAGTGGACTAGAGGCCCGGCCGACTTGCCCGCACCCTCCGATCCGACGGCGGCCGGCTTCCGGCTGGTCGCCCGGGAGACCCGCGGCGGGCGGACCGAGTCGTGGCACTACGGCGCCTGCGCGGTGGTCGATCCCGGCGGGCGGCGGCTGGCGCGGGTGGGCGATCCCGAGTGCCCGGTCTTCCTGCGCTCGGCCGCCAAGCCGTTCCAGGCGGTGCCGCTGCTGGTGGCCGGGGGCGAGCGGACCTACGGGCTCGACGACGCCGACCTGGCGCTGATCTGCGCCTCGCACGGCGGCACCCCGGCGCACGTCGAGCGGGTGGCCTCGCTGCTCGAGCGGGGCGGTTTCTCGGCGGACGACCTGGCTTGCGGCGCCCACCCGCCGTTCGACGCCGCCAGCGCCCGGCGGCTGGCGCGGGCCGGCGAGGCGCCCGGTCCGCTCCACAACAACTGCTCGGGCAAGCACGCCGGGATGCTGCTGGCCTGCCGGCTGCTGGGACTCGAGGTGGACGGCTACGCCGCCGCCGCCCATCCGCTCCAGCGGCGGCTCCACGGCGAGGTGGCGCACCACTGCGAGCTGCCCGCCGCGGCGGTCGAGACCGCCGGCGACGGCTGCGGTACCCCGACCTACCGGGTGCCGCTGGCGGCCGGCGCCCTGGCATACGCCCGCCTGGCCGAGCCGGTGGCGCTCGACGCCGAGCGCCGGGTGGTGGCCGGCCGGCTGGTCGAGGCGATGGCCGGGGCCCCCGAGATGCTGGCCGGTCCGGGCCGCTTCACCACCCGGCTGGTCGAGGTGACCGGAGGCCGCGTGGTGGGCAAGGAGGGGGCGCAGGGCGTCTACGGCGTGGCGGTGCGCGGCCCGGCGGTGCTCGGCGTGATGCTCAAGATCGCCGACGGCTCGGAGTCCTGCCGCGACGGGGCGGTGCTCGAGGTGCTGCGCCAGCTCGGCGTGCTGTCGGCCGCCGAGCTGGCCGAGCTGGCCGAACTCCATCGCCCGGCGGTCCTTGATCGCCAGGGCCAGCCGGTGGGCGAGCTGCTGCCCGACCTCGAGCTCGAAGACGGCTGAGCCGTCCCCTAGTGTCCCGTGGTGGAAGTCCGCCCGGCCGTCTGACGGCGGGGCGGCGCCGTCTGCGGCGTTGCCGCTCCTCGACAATGGCTCGGCATTGCCTGCGTCGCGGCGCCTGGCATCCGGCCCCGCCGCGCTCGCCAGTCGACCCGACCGACTTCCACCACGGGCTGCTCCCGCGCCAGGCCCTTTGATACCCTGCCGGCTCTCATGTCCGGCGCCACCCGCATCCGCGTCGCCCACAGCCCGGACTCGGACGACGCGTTCATGTTCTACGCCATGACCAGTGGTGTGCTGGACGTCTCGGGTCTCGAGATCGAGCACACGCTCGAGGACATCGAGACCCTCAACCGGACCGCCTTCGAGGGCACCTACGAGATCAGCGCGCTGTCTTTCCACGCCTACGCCCACCTCGCCGACCGCTACGCGCTGATGCCCTGCGGGGCGAGCTTCGGCGACGGCTACGGTCCGGTGGTGGTGGCCCGCGAGCCGCTGTCGCGCGACGACCTGGCCGGCCGCGAGGTGGCGATTCCCGGCGAGCTGACCACGGCGGCCCTGGTGCTCCGGTTGTGGCTGCCCGGGGTCGCCACCCGGGTGCTGCCCTTCGACCGGATCCTCGACGAGGTCGCGGCCGGCACCGTCGTGGCCGGGGTGGTGATCCACGAGGGGCAGCTCACCTTCGGCGACCGCGGCCTCGAGCGGGTCGAGGACCTCGGCGCCTGGTGGCAGCGGCAGACCGGCGGGCCGCTGCCGCTGGGCGGCAACGGCATCCGCCGCGATCTCGACCCGGCGCTCCAGGCAAGGCTCTGCGGGCTGCTGCGGGACAGCATCGAGTACGCCCTCGCCCACCGCGGCGAGGCGCTCGGCTACGCGCGGCGCTACGCCCGCGAGCTGGAGGACGACCCCGAGCGCGGCGACGCCTTCGTCGGCATGTACGTCAACGACTGGACCCGCGACTACGGCCCGGCGGGCCGCCGCGCGGTCCAGGAGCTGCTCGACCGCGGCCACGCCGCCGGGCTGCTCCCCCGGCGGGTGACGGCCGAGTTCGTGGCGGGCTAGCCGGCGCGCCCCGGCAGCTCGAACGGGTGGGGCAGCAGCTCCCCGAGCTTGACCTCGCTCTGCTCGCCGTCGAGGTTGGCCAGCAGGATCGGCAGCTCGGGGCCGGCGAACTCGGCCAGCGTCTGCAGACACAGACCGCAGGGCAGGGCCGGCGGCGTCGCCTCCGCCACCACCGCCAGCGCCAGCGGCGCGCCGGCGCCGGCGGCCACCGCTGCCCCCAGCGCCACCCGCTCGGCACAGACGGTGAGCCCGAACGAGCGGTTTTCCACGTTGCAGCCGGCATGGATCGAGCCGTCGGCCGCGCGCAGCGCGGCGCCGACGGCGAAACCGCTGTAGGGGCTGTAGGCGCGCTCCCGACAGTCGCGCGCGGCGGCCAGCAAAGGCGCCCAGTCCATGGCGGCGCAATGTACCACGCGGTCCCGCCGCAGCGGGCCCCGGGGGGCGCCGCACGAGGGGCCCGGCGGGCCCTCGAGAGGTCTCGCTGTGGTACCATGGAAATCCTTCCGGGGGGCCGGTCCGTGCCCCGACTTCCGGGAACAACAAGTCAAGTCAGGAGCCAGCCTTTGAGTAGGAACTTCGGGAAACTCTCGCCTCCTGCGGACGGTCAGGAGATCAAGTGGCAAGACGGCCAGCTGGTGGTGCCCGAGCGGCCCATCGTGCCCTTCATCGAGGGCGACGGCATCGGCCCGGACATCTGGAGCGCTACCCGCAAGGTGATCGACGCCGCCGTCGAGCGCCACGGCGAGGGCCGCTCGATCGCCTGGATGGAGGTGCTGGCCGGCGAGAAGGCCTACGCCGCCACCGAGGAGTGGCTGCCGCAGCCGACGGTCGACGCGGTGCGCCACTTCCGGGTCGGCATCAAGGGGCCGCTGACCACGCCGGTGGGCGGCGGCATCCGCAGCCTCAACGTCAGCCTGCGCCAGACCCTCGATCTCTACGCCTGCGTCAGGCCGGTGCGCTACTTCAAGGGGGTGCCGTCGCCGGTGCGGCAGCCCGCCAAGGTCGACATGGTGATCTTCCGCGAGAACACCGAGGACGTCTACGCCGGGATCGAGTGGGAGGAGGGCTCGGCGGGGGCGCGCGAGCTGATCTTCTACCTGCGCGACAAGCTGGGCAAGCGGGTGCGCGAGGACAGCGGCATCGGCATCAAGCCGGTGTCGATCACGGGCAGCAAGCGCCTGGTGCGCAAGGCGCTGCAGTACGCCCTGGCCCAGCGGCGCACCGACCTCACGCTGGTGCACAAGGGCAACATCATGAAGTACACCGAAGGGGCCTTCAAGGAGTGGGGCTACCAGGTGGCGCGCGAGGAGTTCGCCGAGCACACCGTCACCGAGCAGCAGGTGTGGGAGGAGCACGGGGGCGAGGTGCCCGACGGCAAGATCCAGGTCAAGGACCGGATCGCCGACGCCATGTTCCAGCAGGTGCTGCTGCGGCCGGCCGAGTACCAGGTGATCGCCACCACCAATCTCAACGGCGACTACCTCTCCGACGCGCTGGCCGCGCAGGTGGGCGGGCTGGGGATGGCCCCGGGCTCGAACGAGGGCGACGGCCTGGCGATGTTCGAGGCCACCCACGGCACCGCCCCCAAATACGCCGGCCAGGACAAGGTCAACCCCGGCTCGCTGATCCTGTCGGGGGTCATGCTGCTCCGCTGGCTGGGCTGGCAGCAGCCCGCCGCCGCCGTCGAGAAGGCGATGGAGCGCACCCTGGCCGAGAAGCGGGTGACCTACGACCTGGAGCGCCAGATGAAGGGCGCCACGCTGCTCAAGACCTCCGAGTTCGCCCAGGCCGTCGTCGACAACCTCTAGTGCTCGCCGCCTTCGCCGACCGCAACGGTCGTTCGTCGTCTCTAGAAAGGACTTGGAGATGGATCACAAAGTCACCGTGGTAGGAGCGGGAAACGTGGGCGCCACCACCGCCCAGCGCATCGTCGAGGCCGAGCTGGCCGACGTCGTCATGGTCGACATCCTCGGCGACCTGGCCCGTGGCAAGGCGCTCGACATCATGGAGTCGGCGCCGGTGCTGGGCTTCAACGCCACCCTCGAGGGCGGCGAGGACTACGCGGCCACCGCCGGCTCCGACGTCTGCGTGGTCACCGCCGGTCTCGCCCGCAAGCCGGGGATGAGCCGCGACGACCTGCTGGCCAAGAACACCGAGATCGTCGGCGGCGTGGTCAAGCAGCTGGTCCAGCACTCGCCCGACACCATCCTGCTGCTGGTCACCAACCCGCTGGACGCCATGTGCGAGGTGGCGCGCCGGGTCTCGAAGTTCCCGCGCCAGCGGGTGTTCGGCATGGCCGGGGTGTTGGACTCGGCGCGGATGCGCTACTTCATCGCCGCCGAGCTCGAGGTTTCGGTGGAGGACGTCGACGCCTGCGTGCTCGGTGGCCACGGCGACACCATGGTGCCGCTGCCGCGCTACTCGACGGTCAACGGCATCCCGCTGCCGCAGCTGCTCTCGGCCGAGCGCATCGAGGCCATCAATCAGCGCACTCGCGACGGCGGCATCGAGATCGTCAACTACTACAAGCAGGGCTCGGCCTACTACGCGCCGTCGGCGGCGGTGCTCGACATGGTGGCCTCGATCCTCCGCGACAAGAAGAAGGTGCTGCCCTGCGCCGCCTATCTGGAGGGCGAGTACGGCATCGAGGGGCTGTTCGTCGGGGTGCCGGGCAAGCTCGGCCGCGGCGGTCTCGAAGAGGTGATGGAGCTCGAGCTGACCGCCGAGGAGAAGGCGGCGCTGGAGAAGTCGGCAGCCGCCGTCCGCGGCCTGGTCGACAAGCTCTGAGCCGGCGCCCGCGCCGCCGCTGACTGCAACCTTCGCCGGGAGGGCCGCGTATCGTCCTGCGGACGGCCCCCGGCCCGTCCATTTCTGCACCGATGCACCGCCGCCCCATCCTGCCGTGGATCGCCGCCGGCGTGGCGGCGGCCGCGGCCCTGGCGTGGGCCTTCCCGCGCGCCTACCCGCTCTTCCCCCGCGACTGGCAGATCTCGGCCCGCGAAGCGGAGGGCATCGCCCTCGAGCGGCTGCGCGACCTTGGCGAGCTGCCGGCCGAGCGCTACGTGGTGACCCAGCTTGACGGACAGCTCCTGCTCGAGCGGCGGCTGCGGCCGCTGCTCGGCCGGGTCGATCCGCAGCGCGCCCGGGCCAGCCTGCTGGCCCGCGACTTGCTGGCCTGGGAGGTCACCGTCTACCCGGCCGGCGCCCGGCCCGAGGAGTGGAGCCACCGGGCGCGGGTCGGCGCCAGCGGCCTGGTCAGCGCGCTCCGGCTGCGGATGCCCGCCGAGCAGCCCGGCGGCGCCATCGACCCACGGACCGCGCGGCGCCGGGCGGACGCTTTTCTCCGCGAGCAGGAGTTCGACCTCGGCCGCTTCGCCGAGCCCGAGCAGCGGCGGCGGCAGCTTCAGGCGCGGACCGATCTCAGCCTCCGCTACCGCGACCGCGAGGCGCTGCTGGGCACCGGCGTGCCCTACGGCCTCGAGGTGAGCTTCGCCGGCGAGCGGCTGGCCGGCTACGCCCTCTATCTCGACGATCCCGACCGCGCCGCCCTGCAGACCGGTTTCCGGCCGATCACCCTGCTCAGCCAGACCTGGGTGATCGTCGCCGTGCTGCTGGTGCCGCTGGTAGCGGTGCCGTTCCTGCGCCGCTACCACGCCGGCGAGATCGGGGTGCGCCGCGGTCTCGAGATCGCCCTCATCATCCTGGTCTGCGGGGTGGCCACCCTGCTGCTCTGCGCCAAGGCGGCCTCGGCGGGCTGGTCGATGGGGGTGCTGAGCCGCCAGCAGGTGACCTGGGTGGTGGTGTTCCAGATGGTGGCGCTGTATTTCTTCCCCAGCGCGCTGGTCGCCTTCCTCAGCTGGTCGGTGGGCGAGTCGCTGTGCCGCGAGCGCTGGAGCGGCAAGCTGGCGGCCTTCGACGCCCTCTTCAAGGGCGACTGGCAGAACGCCACCTTCGCCCACGCCACGCTGCGGGGCACGGTCTCGGGGCTGCTGGTGCTGGCTGGGCTGTGGCTGCTGGCGGCGGCTCTCGGCGAGCGCGGCGGCGGCGCCTTCACCAACTTCCTGCTCCAGCCGTGGTGGGGGAGCGCCGGCTGGTTCGCGGTGCCGCTGGTGACCTTCGGGCTCAGCCAGGCGCTCTACACCGGGCTGTTCGGCCGGCTGCTGCTGGTGCCGGCCGGCGTGCGGCTGGCCGGGCGCTGGCTGGGGCCGGTGCTGGCGGTGGTGGTGGCTGCGGCGCTGTTCTTCCCGCTGGTCATCGTCTACCCGCTGGGCTGGAACCTGCTCTTCTGGCTGCTGGCGCCGGCGGTCTTCGTCTTCCTGTTCCTGCGCTACGGCATCTACACCTCGATCCTGGCCTCGTGGACCGCCTTCGTGGCCCGCGGCGCGGTCCCCTTCCTGGGCGCCGACGACCCCTCGATCCAGCTTCAGGCCTCGCTGGCCCTGCTGGTGGTGGCGGTGCCGCTGGTGGTCAGCTTCCGCCACCTGGCCAGCGACCGGGAGTTCGAGTACCGCTACGAGGACATCCCCCCGCACGTCCGCCGCATCGCCGAGCGCGAGCGCCAGAAGGTGGAGCTGGAGACCGCGCGCGGCATCCAGACCTCGATCCTCCCCGACCTCCCGGCCCAGCTCAACGGCGTGCGGCTGGCCCATGCCTATCTGCCCGCCACCGAGGTCGGCGGCGACTTCTACGACGTGCTGGCGCTGGAGGACGGCCGGCTGGCGGTGGCGGTGGGCGACGTCGCCGGACACGGGGTCTCCAGCGGGTTGGTGATGTCGATGGCCAAGTCGGCGCTGGCGGTCCAGGTCACCTTCGACCCCGAGGTCGAGCCGGTCTTCACCACCCTCAACCGGCTGGTCTTCCAGAGCGCCCGCCGCCGGCTGCTGGCGACGCTGTGCTACGCGCTGCTCGACCCGGAGCGCCGTGAGCTGACCTACGCCAGCGCCGGGCATCTGTTCCCCTACCGGCTGACCCCCGCCGGCGACGTCCAGCCGCTCGAGTCGATCTCCTACCCGCTCGGCGTCCGCCCCGAGATCCGGGTGCGGGTGCGCGCCGCCCGCCTCGAGCCCGGCGACTGCCTGTTCCTGTTCAGCGACGGCGTGGTCGAGGCCCGCGCCCCGGGCAGCGACGAGCTGTTCGGCTTCGAGCGCCTCGAGGCCAGCCTCGCCCGCCACGCCCCGGCCGGCGTCGACGCCCTCCGCCGCGGCGTCCTCGACGACCTCGAGCGCTTCACCGGCCCCGGCCCCCGCGGCGACGACCTCACCCTGCTGGTGTTGCAGCTTCCCTGAGAGTAAAGACAGTTTCTTCGGGTGGTGTTTGATGGTCCCGTGCGAGTTCGCACGTTCCAGGTAGCTGAAGATGAGTTCCAGGTAAGAGGTCCTGGCCGACGGCGTCCGGGCGAGACCTCACCTGGGGTCTGCTGCGCGGCTTTCCGAGCAGTGTCCGATCACTATGGCGCAAGTAGGTACTTTTCCTGTCAACTGAGCGTTAGTTCCAGGTAGAGGTCCGAGCCGGCGGCGTCCACGCAGCAGAGAGCACACATTGACCGGCGCCTTGCCGCTCGTCGAGCGGTGGGCCGTGCGTCCTCTGCTTGAGTCGCCGTGCCGATGCCCCTGGGCCGGCCAGCGGTCAGGAACCGCAGGAGCCGGCCGGGGTGGGGCTCGACAGGGGCCTCGCCGCAAGCGCTTGCGAGAAGCCTCGAAGGCTACGGAGCGGGCAGCGCGCAGCGGTGAGGAGCGGCCGGCTTCCCCTTTGAAGTCTGTCAGGCCGGCCGCGTCCCCTGGCATGCCCCGCCCCGGCCGGCTCTCGCCATGGATCCTCCAGCCGAGCACACCACCGCCACACGAGACTGATAGACTTGCAGGCCACGCAGCTCGTGCCGGAGGCTCCGGGCCGCGTTCCCCCCACAGTTCTTCCAGGAGACAGCCGGTGAAGGTCCACGAGTATCAGGCCAAGGAGATTCTGCGGCGGTATGGGGTCGCGACGCCGCGCGGGAAGGTGACCGGCGAGGCGGAGAGCGCGAGTGCGATCTGCGAGGAACTGGGCGGGCGGTGTGTCGTCAAGGCGCAGATCCACGCCGGGGGGCGGGGCAAGGGGGGCGGCGTCAAGCTGGCCGGGTCGCCGGCGGAGGCGGTGGAAAAGGCGGGGGCGATCCTCGGCATGCAGCTGGTGACGCCGCAGACCGGACCCGAGGGGCAGAAGGTGCGGAAGGTGCTGATCGAGGAGGCGGTGGAGATCGCCTCGGAGCTCTACGTCAGCATCACGCTGGACCGGCAGCGGGGGCGGCCGGTGGTGATCGCCTCGGCGGCGGGGGGGATGGAGATCGAGGAGGTGGCGGCCAAGACCCCGGAGGCCATCGTGCGGCAGGAGGTCGACCCGCTGCTGGGGGTCCTGCCGTTCCAGACGAGGACGATCGCGAGGCGGCTGGGGCTGGTGGGGGACGTCGCACGGCGTGCCGGCAAGCTGATCGGGGCGCTGGTCGAGGCGTATCTCGACACCGACGCCACGCTGGTCGAGGTCAACCCGCTGCTGGTGACGGCCGAGGGGGCGGTGATGGCGCTCGACGCCAAGATGAACTTCGACGACAGCGCGCTCTTCCGGCATCCCGACATAAGGGAGATGCGCGACGAGGCGGAGGAGAACCCGCTGGAGGTCGAGGCCGGGCGCTTCGGGCTCAACTACATCAAGCTCGACGGCTCGATCGGCTGCATGGTCAACGGCGCCGGGCTGGCGATGTCGACCATGGACATCATCAAGCTCTACGGCGGCGAGCCGGCCAACTTCCTGGACGTCGGCGGGTCGGCCAGCCAGGAGGCGGTCCAGAGCGCCTTCCGCATCCTGGTCTCGGACGAGAGCGTCAAGGCGGTGCTGATCAACATCTTCGGCGGCATCGCGCGGACCGACCGCATCGCCCGTGGGGTGGTGGCGGCGCTCGAGGAGCTGGGCGGCAGCGAGCTGCCGGTGGTGGTGCGGCTGGAGGGGACCAACGTCGAGCAGGGCCGCAAGATCCTCCAAGAGGCCGACTTCGACTTCATCGTCGCCGAGCAGATGGCCGACGCCGCCGAGAAGGTGGTGGCGGCGGCGCGGGGAGGGGCCTGAGATGGGGATCTGGGTGAGCGAGGAGACCCGGCTGGTGGTCCAGGGGATCACCGGCACCGAGGGCAAGTTCCACGCCCTCGGCTGCCGCGACTACGGCACCGAGGTGGTGGCCGGGGTGACCCCCGGCAAGGGCGGCCAGGAGGTCGAGGGGATACCGGTCTTCGACTCGGTGGCGGAGGCGCGGGAGGCCACCGGCTGCAACGCCTCGATGGTCTTCGTGCCGCCCGCCTTCGCCGCCGACGCGGTGATGGAGGCGGCGGCGGCCGGGGTCGAGCTGGTGGTCTGCATCACCGAGGGCATCCCGGTGGCCGACATGCTGCGGGTCAAGGCCTTCCTGCGCGACCATCCGACCCGGCTGGTGGGCCCCAACTGCCCGGGGGTGATCACCCCGGGGAAGGCCAAGATCGGCATCATGCCGGGGCACATCCACAAGCGCGGACGGGTGGGGGTGATCAGCCGCTCGGGCACGCTGACCTACGAAGCGGTCTGGCAGCTCACCAACCTCGAGCTCGGCCAGTCGACCTGCATCGGCATCGGCGGCGACCCGGTCAACGGCACCAGCTTCATCGACTGCCTGGAGGCCTTCGCCGGCGACTCCGCCACCAAGGCGGTGATCCTGATCGGCGAGATCGGCGGCAGCGCCGAGGAGGAGGCGGCGGCCTGGGTCGAGGCGAACTTCGACAAGCCGGTGATCGGCTTCATCGCCGGCCGCACCGCGCCCCCCGGCCGCCGCATGGGCCACGCCGGGGCGATCATCGCCGGCGGCAAGGGCACCGCCGCGGCCAAGATGGAGGCGCTCCAGGCGGCCGGCATCCACGTCGTCGAGTCGCCGGCCGAGATGGGCGCCACCGTCGCCCGCGCCCTCGGTGCCTAGCGGGTAGGCGAACCGATGCCGTTGCGAGGCCCGGCGGGCCAGGGTTGGCTGGCGCTGCTCGGCGGCGGCGAGTTCTCGTTCGGCGAGACGCTCGAGGCCGACCGCGCCTGGCTGGCCAAGACGCCGCCCGGCCCGGTGGGCTTCCTGCCCACCGCCAGCGGCTCGGCCGACTACGGCCGGCATCTCGCCGCCTACCTGGGTGAGAGCTTCGAGCGCGAGCTGCGGGTGGTGCCGGTCTACCGGCCGCGCGACGCCCGCCGCGGCAAGAACGTGGCGCGGATCGACGAGGCGGCGGGGATCTACCTGGGCGGCGGGGTCACCGACCATCTGCTCGAAGCGCTGGCCGAGTCGCCGGTCGCCGAGGCGCTGGGCCGCAAGCTCGGGGCCGGCGGCACGGTGGCGGCCATCGCCGCCGCCGCCCAGGCGCTGGGCGTCGCCACCTGGAGCCTGCTGGAGCGGCGACCGGTCGCCGGGCTCGGCTGGCTACCCGGCGGCGTCGTCGAGACCAACTTCGATCCCGGTCACGACCGCCGGCTGCGCAAGCTGATGGGCGCGCCGGGCGCCGCCTGGGGCCTGGGGCTGCCGGCCGGCGCCGCCGTGCTGTTGGGTCCGGAGGGAGCAATCGAGATCGTCGGCACGAGCTTCCTGCTCGAGGAGGCCGACGGCGACTACCAGGTGCTGGAGTAGAGCCCACGAAAGAAACCGAGGAGAGCCATGGAACGGACGCTGACCATCATCAAACCCGACGCCTGCGCCGCCGCCAAGACCGGCGAGATCCTCGCCCACCTCGAGCGCGAGGGCTTCCGCATCCTGGCCCTCGAGCGCCTCAAGCTCGGCGAGGCGCAGGCGCGCGCCTTCTACGAGGTGCACCGCGAGCGCCCCTTCTACGACAGCCTGGTGGCCTTCATGACCAGCGGCCCGGTGGTGGTCGCCGCCCTCGAGCGCGACGACGCCGTCGCCTACCTGCGCCGGGTGATGGGCGCCACCGACCCGGCCGCCGCCGCCGAGGGCACCGTCCGCGCCCTCCACGGCAGCTCGATCGAGCGCAACGCCATCCACGGCTCCGACTCCCCCGAGAACGCCGCCAAGGAGCTGGCCTTCTTCTTCTCCCGCGCCCGCCTGCTGACGGCGGGCTGATCCTCGCGAGTGCCCGGATCTATTGCCCGGGCACCGCGTCAGGAGCAGGGCATGAAGTTGGTGATGTCGCCATGGGCCAGGTGGGCCGGCACCGCCGGTAGCGCGACGCAGATCCGGTTCCCCTTGTGATTCACGAACACCTTGTGGCCTCCGGCCTCGGTGCGGGGCGCACCCGCCAGACACAGCAGCGCCGCTGCGAGAATCGACAGTCCGATGATCCGCTTCATGGTCACTCCTTTCTCGACAGATAGTCGGCCCTCCGGGCGCCCCGAGGGACCTTCGCCCTCGCAGCTCCACGCAAATCAACCTTTCTAGCTTGTTAATTTTATTACCATAATCCTTACGTTCTTGTCAAGTTTGTCTTCCTTAAGACTCTCTGCTCCGGCTCCTTGACCTCGGGGCACGTTGTCCGCGCCCCGACCGCTCCGACGGGCCCTTACTGGCGATCGGACTCGAGCAGGCCGCCGTAGTAGCGTCTTGCCCGGTCGATCGAAGCGAGGAGTCCCGCGCGGCCGGCTTCGAGGTCTTCGAGGCCGACGCCGTCGCCGCGGCCGGGGAAGCCGGCCATGTCGGCGATTCGGTCGTCGGCGAAGCGGGCCTCGAGCTCGTCGAGCAGGGCCAACAGGCGGGCCGCGGCGGCGCGGGCCGACGGCTGGGCGGCGAGCGGCGGCGAGCCGGTGACGGTCAGGTAGATCGGCGCCGTGTGGGCGGCGGCGGGGCGCGGGTCGCCGTCGCGGGGCAGGGTGCGGCCGGGGCCGTGGAGCAGCTCGTGAGTGGTGGCCCGAGGTAGGTGGTCGAGGGCCGACTCCAGCAGCTCGATGCCGGTGATCGGCGTCTCGCCCATCTTGATGCCGGCGGCGCGGAGTGCGACCCAGGTCGCGCGGTCGGCTTGCAGGGTGGTCTGCAGCCGGATCTCGCCGGGGGCGTGGGGCACGCTGGCGCTGGCGACCACCTGGCCGGCCCGCACCAGCTCGAGCCGGGTGACGTCGTCGCGCTGCGGGTCGTAGCGCACCCGGCCCTCGACCGCCAGCTCGCGCGGCGCGTCCAGCTCGAGCCGGTCGCCGATGCCGGCGCCGCCGACCCTCAGCGCGAGCACCGGGCCGTTGGTAACGAAGGTGCGGCCGCTGCGCACCGCCTCGATCCAGGACCGGTAGTCCAGGGGCCCGTCGAGCCGGGTGTAGAAGCGGTCGCGGCCGGGCAGCGACGGCAGGCAGGGGTAGTCGGTGCCGGCGGTCGGGGTCATCGCCAGCCCGAGGTTCAAGAGGTCGTACCACAGTGCGTAGTGGGGGACGTTGAAGCCCAGCACCTCGAGGAAGTCGAGGAGTTGCTCGGGCGCCCAGGTGGCGAGACCCTCGTCCGCGCCGCCGAGGCCCCAGTGGGCGTAGCCGTTGACGCCGCCCGACTCGTGGGCGCGGCGCCACAGCCGGTCGTAGGCCAGATAGTCGTCGGGCCGGTCCAGCCAGTCGGCGGCGCCCAGGGTGATGGCGTGGCCCAGCACGTGGGTGCGCGGGTTCTCCTGCCCGCTGGCGAGGAGCGTGTCGCCGTCGCGGTAGACGGCACGGTCGCCGAAACGGTGCTGCGGCGTGATGTGCAGTCCCTGCGCCAGCCCCATCTGCAGCAGATTGGCGACGTGCAGATCCTCGGCCTGCATCCAGCGGGCAATGCGACGGTCGAACCGGGGATGCGGCCGGGCGATGTGGAGGTGGTCGTCGGCGCTGTACCAGCCCTCGCCCGGCAGGTCGATCCAGCGCTCGAGCGGCACGGTGAGCTCGGCCCGCTGACCGGGCCGGATCCCGACCTCGGCGAAGGCCACCCTGTACTCGGGACCCTTGAAGACGCGGATCCGGTAGAAGCCGGGCTCGAGGTCCAGCGTCACCGGGCGGTCGACGTAGAACTGGACGGTGCCGGTGAAGGGGTTTTCGACCTCGGTCTCGAGGGCGCGCCACATCTGGAGCCGCGCCCACCAGCCGATCCAGTTGTGGACCGGCAGCCAGCCACAGTCGCCTGCCACCCGCAGTGCGTCGGGCGCGATTTGCGGAAGACCCTGGTCATCGAGCACCTCGACCCGCGCGGGCGTCGGCCGGCCGGTCGCGGCGTCGACCACGGTCAGCTCGAGGCGGGGGCCGGAGGGGCGGCAGCCCAGGTAGAAGGGGCCAGCAGCGAGAATGAGCACGAACGCGCGCGTCAAGGACCGCCAGCGGCTTGCGTGAACGGACACCCAGATGGTCCATCGGCCCAGTCGGCGCGGAGCCACCTGTGCACCGCGACCGGTGTTACCTCCTACCTGGAAGAGACAGCCCACTAGTGGACCGTAACGGATGAAATCGTAGTGGATGATCGAGTCCTTGGTTTCGAGGTCAAGGCGCGGCGACGCAGGCATAGCGGGACTATGGCGAGGAGCCGCAACGCCGAGATCGAAGCCGAGGGGCGATCGGCACTACGATTTCATCCGTTACGGTCCACTAGTTCGCGGGCATGACGGCGGGCACCGCGACCGGTGCCGGCTCCTCCAGGCGGTTGTACTTGGCCAGCACCTCCCGCAGCCGTTCGTGGGGCAGCTCGATCGCAGTGCGCCCGCCCGCGCCGGTCATCGTCTCGGCGGCGACCAGGGCGTTGAGGATGGCCTCCTCGGTGGCCTCGACCGTGGCCTGGAAGAGGGGCGAGATCCGCTCGTTGGGGAGCATCTCGAGCCGGGGCAGACCGGTGGCCGCGCCGGCCTCCGGGTTGGCGGTGGAGAAGGCGATGAAGATGTCGCCCGAGGAGTTGCTGGCGGTGCCGCCGGTGCGCGCCACCCCCATGGCGACCCGGCGGGCGAGCCGCTCGAGCTGATGGGGGAGGAGCGGCGCGTCGGTGGCCACCACGGCGATGATCGAGCCCAGGCCCTCGGTGGGGTGGCGATCCAGCGCGGCGTAGGCCGGGCGCTCGGGGATCTCGCGCCCCACCGGCACCCCGGCCACCAGCAGCTGCGGGCGGCGGCCGAAGTTGGCCTGCACCAGGACGCCCAGGACATAGTCGCCGCCGCGGTCGGCGACGGTCCGCGACGAGGTGCCGATGCCGCCCTTGAACTCGTAGCAGATCATCCCGGTGCCGCCGCCGACGTTGCCCTCGGCGACCGCTCCGCCACGGGCGCCGTCGAGCGCCGCGAAGGCGTGCTCCGGCCGCACGTGGAAGCCGTTGATGTCGCTCAACCAGCCGTCCCAGGTCTCGCCGACCACCGGCAGCGACCACCAGTCCTCGGTCTCCACCCGGTAGCGCTTGAGGGACCAGTCGATGACCGCGTCGCGCACCACCCCGACGCTGTGGGTGTTGGTGATCATCACCGGCCCGTAGAGCAGACCGGACTCCTCGATCCAGGTGGTGCCGGTCATCTCGCCGTTGCCGTTCTGGCTGAACCAGCCGGCGAAGACCGGATCGACCGCCCCCTGCCGCCCGCGCGGCAGCACCGCCGTGACCCCGGTGCGCACCGGCCCGACGCCGACCTCGAGCGGCCCGCTGCCGGCGACGAGGGTCGTGTGCCCGACCTCCACCCCGGCCACGTCGGTGATGGCGTTGAGCGGCCCCGGCCGGCCGTCGAGCGGCACCCCGAGGTCGCGGGCGCGAGCCGCGGCGGCGGCCGGGGCGCCGCTCGCCAGGAGAATGCCGGCAAGGAGCGTAAGCACGGGGCTGGCGGAGAGTCCAGGCTTCATGGTCGTACCTCCCAGTAGGGGTGTCCCTGGCACCGATCCTGAGCGCCGATCCTGACATGGGCCGGGCCGGGTCCCGGCTGGTGCCACGTCCCCCTGTCGGCTCGTCGACCGGGCCGACGCCAGCCGCGCCTCCGGATCGTGGCGCGGCCATCGGCCGCGGACCGAAGCGGCCGGCGTTGTCGAGGGCCTCTCCGCAGGGAGCCTGTCGTTCCGGCTACCCGATCGCAACGCCGAAGAGGTAGCCGATGGCCGCGGTGAGGCCCATGGCCAGGGTGCCGCCGGCGAGGAGGCGGGCGACGGCGCGGCCGATCGGGGCGCCACCCAGGCGGGCGCTCCAGCTGCCGAGCGCGGCGAGGGCGGCGAGGGCGGAGACCAGGGTGATCGCCATGCGGGTCGCTGCCGGGGAGGCGACGATGGCGGCCAGCGGCAGCGCCGCGCCGAGGGCGAAGGCGGCCGCCGAGACCAGGGCGGCCTGCACCGGCCGGGCCAGGGCGTCGGGGTCGAGGCCCAGCTCCTCGCGGGCGTGGGCGGCCAGGGCGTCGCGCTCGGTCAGCTCGACCGCCGCCTGACGGGCGGTGTCGGCCGCCATCCCCTTGGCGGCCAGGAGGCCGGTCAGCTCGTCCAGCTCGCGCTCGGGCTGGGCCGCCAGCTCGCGCCGCTCGAGCGCCAGGTCGGCCCGCTCGACGTCGCGCTGCGAGCTGACCGAGACGTACTCGCCGGTGGCCATCGACAGGGCGCCACCGACCAGGCCGGCCAGGCCGGCGGTGGCGATGGTCGCGGTCGAGGCGTCGGCCGCCGCGACTCCCAGGACCAGGCTGGCGGTCGAGACCACGCCGTCGTTGGCCCCCAACACCGCCGCCCGCAGCCAGCCCCCGACGCCGATCCGATGTCCCTCCGAAGGTCGCACGGTTTTCTCCTCCTCGAACTCGAAACCAGGGCACATCCGCCGTAGCGCCTGCGGGGATCCGGCCCGGGGGGATTCTCCCGCAACTCGCGTCGCGCTGTCGGGCCGTCAGCCTTCGTCTTTGCGGTGGAAGGGGAATTCGTGTAACCTAAATCCTGATTTTGTACAGCTAAAAAAACGAGGAGCTCTTGCATGACTTCCCGTTCCCGAGTTCTCGCGGCCCTCCTTTTCGCCGGTCTTCTGGCCCTTCCCGGCTTCGGCCGCTGGGCCGAGGCCTCGCCCCAGTTCGCCCGGCAGCACGGCCTCGACTGCACGTCGTGCCATCTGCTGCCCCCGGCCTTGAACGAGCACGGCCTGGCGTTCCAGGCCAGCGGCTACCGATCCGGGGACCCCGGCGGGTCGGGCGCCGCGGCGGCCGCTCCCGACCGTTCGACGCTCCCGATGGCGGCCTGGATCACCGGCCGCTACGAGGACCGGGGGTCCGGCGCCGCCAGCGACCTCTTCCTGCCGAAGGTCGAGCTGATCAGCGGCGGGGTCCTGGGCCGCACCTGGTCCTACTTCGTCGAGTGGCGGATCGTCAGCCTGTCGCTCAACTCCGACGGCTCGCTCGGCGACCGCGGCGGCCGCTTCGAGGACCTGTTCTTCGAGGCCGGTCTCGAGGGCGGCCACTCGTTCAAGATCGGCCAGTTCCGTGCCCTCAACCAGGTCGACGTCTCGCTCCGGCTGTCGGCCAGCGAGCCGCTGCTGTTCGGCAACGGCCTGCAGACCGGCACCCACCCGGACCCCCGGCTCACCTCGCTCGACCGCTTCTCGCCGTCGGGCCGCTCGCCGGGCGTGGGCTACTCCTACCGCTCGCTCAGGGGGGATCGTCCGTCGGACGGTCTGTTCCACCATCTGACGGTGCCGTTCGTCGGCGAGCTGTCGATCCCGCTCGGCGAGGAGGCGAGCCGCAGCGCCAGCTTCGAGCTCACCGGACCGCCCAAGGGCGTCTATGGCGAGACCTTCTACCGCCGCGGTCTCAAGTCGATCGGCGGCCACGCCTTCTACAGCGACGAGGGGTGGCTCGCCACCGCTGTCGGGACCTGGGACTGGAACGGCCTGCTGTTGACCGGCGGCCTGGGCACCGACGACCGCGAGCAGCTCGGCTCGCGGCTGCGCGGCAGCCTGCAGGCCGAGTACTTCTTCACCGGCAGGCCGGGACTGCGGGCGGCGCCGGGGCTGCGGATCGAGGACGTCACCGAGGACGGCAGGAGCGCCGCCTGGGTCCCCTATCTCGCCCTGGCGCTCCCCAACACCCGCCACACCTTCCTGCTCCAGGTGCAGTTCAAGAGCGAGGACGGCAACGAGACGCTGGTCGTCGATCTCTCGGCGCTGTTCTGACGGTCGTCTGCGGGGGGGCCGATCGGGGTCGGAAAAAAAGCGGCCCCCCGGAGGGGGCCGCTGGATCATCGAGCCCGCCCGGGTTCTACACGCCGCCCGGGAGGCCGATCTCGAGCCGCACGTAGCCGAAGGTACCCGGCAGGTCGTGGAAGGGGCTCATGCCGACCACGCCGCAGGCCCGGCAGACGCTGGGGTCCTCGTCGAAGAGGTTGTTGACGCCGACCGAGATGCTGGTCGACTCGTCGCCGAAGGGCAGGTCGTAGCGGACCAGCACGTCGGTGTAGAGGATCGAGTCCAGGGTGTCCCCGTTGTCCTGGAGCATGTCGTCGACCCAGCGGAAGGTCACGCCGGTGCTCCACCGGTTCCGCCGCCAGTCGACCCTGGTCCGGGTGCGCCATTCGGCGAAGGCGCGCTGGAAGGTCTCGTTGGTGATGGTGCCGGTGCGGTCGAAGCGGGTCAACGAGCCGTCGGGGTTGCGGGTCAGCTCGGTGTAGTTGTCGAGGTAGGTGGCGCTGAAGCTCACCCCCCAGGCGCCGCCGCTGGTCCAGCCGAACGCGATGTCCGCGCCCGAGGCCTCGATGCCGCCGATGTTCTGGAGCTGATTGTCGACCAGGTTGATCAGCCCGCTGCTGGCGCGCTCGACCGCGTCGCAGAAGAACGGGTCGAGGGTCTCGACGCAGGCGTCGATGACCTCGCCCGGATCGCGCCCCTGGATGGCGTTATCGATCTCCAGATCGTAGAAGTCGACCGAGATCGACCAGCCCGAGCGCGCGGTCCTCGTCGGGCTGTAGACGAACCCCAGCGAGTAGCCGTCCGAGGTCTCGGCGATGAGCCGCGGGTTGCCGGCGGAGATCGCCGACAGCTGCGGGTTGCGCTGGGCGAAGTTCACCGGCACGCCGAGGGCGGCGCAGTTGTCGATGATGTTCTGCGGCTGGGGCGTGTCGCGGCCGCCCTGGGCGCTACCGATCAGGCCCAGCACGTCGGCGCACGGGTCGAGGAACGTGAAGTCCTCGCGCGCCGCGCCGCCGAACAGCTCGCCGATGCCCGGCGCCCGAAGGCCGCTCGAGACCGAGCCGCGCACCGAGAACTCGCTGGTCGGCCGGTAGAGGAGCGCCAGCTTGTAGGTGTCCTCGGTGCCGGAGGTGCTGTAGTCGGAGTAACGCCCCGCCACGTTGAGCTCCAGGTACTCGGCGCCCGGCCGGTCGATCAGCAGCGGGAAGTTGAGCTCGACGTAGGCCTCGGTGACGTCGAAGCCGCCGGCGGTCGGGGCCGAGGGGATGCCCGCGGTCTCGGCGCTGGCGGCGATCGGGTCGGGCTGGAACGAGCCCTCCTGGTCGCGGTACTCGACGCCCGCGGCGAAGCCGACCTTGGCCTGGCTGGGAAGCTCGAACAGGTCGCCGGTGATGTTGGCGTTCAGGTTGAGCAGGGTCTGCTCGCTGAAGTCGCGCTGCGTGTAGGTGACGAAGTCGAGCATCTCCTGGGTGAACGAGCCGGTGCCGTCGGGGCCCTGACCGCCGAAGAAGTTGAACGGCACGCAGTTGGGGACCTGCGCGCAGACGGCCGGGTCGCCGAGCGCGATCGCCAGCTTGGCGATGTTGTGGGAGTTGAACTTCTGCTGGAAGCCCCGGTTCTCACCGTAGGAGGCGGTGACGTCCCACGAGAAGTTGCGCGCGCCGCTGGTGAAGGCGCCGTCGAGGCTGGCGCTGCCGAAGTAGGTGTCGACCTCCTGCACGAAGATGCGCGGGCCCGATTCGAGCGGCCGGCGGCCGAAGAACTCGAGGTTGCCGTTGGCCACCGACAGATCGATGCCGAACGGATTGAAGGGATTGTCCCGGTGGATCAGGATGTTCTCGGCGATGCGGTTGCCGCAGCCGTTGCCGAGGCACAGAGGCTCGGGGGCCGCCCTGGTCCCGGAACTTCGGTTGGTGTAGGAGACCTTGAAGCTCAGGTCGGTGGCGTCGGTCAGGGCGTGGTCGAGCGACGTGAAGAGGTTGAGCCGCTCGTTCGGCGTCTGCAGGAAGTTGAACCCGGAGCCGTTGTAGTTGAAGCGGTCGGCGCTGGTGAACGGATGGAAGTCGTCCCCGTTGCCGGGATCGGCGGCGTTGAACGCGGGGACGTTCGCGCCGCCGTCGTTCAGCACGCCGTCGTCCAGGGTGATGCTGGCGAAACCGAAGTTGGGTCCCAGGATGAAGCGGCCCTGCGGGGTGAACGAAGAGCACAGCGTGCCGGGCACGTCGCAGCTGGTCGCGAACGGGTTGGGGAACGCCGATTGCGCCCGATCGGAGGTCAGCACATCCCCTTCCTTGGCGAAGGAGGCGCTGAACATGACACTTGTGGTGTCGCTGCCGCCGCCCCAGAGGCCGCTGAACTCCTGGCTCCGGCCGTCGCCCTCGCTGATGAAGCCGCCCTGCTGGAAGCCGAGCTTCATCCCTCTGAAGTCCCGCCGGGTGATGATGTTGACCACGCCGCCGATGGCGTCCGAGCCGTAGATCGCGGAGGCTCCGTCCTGGAGCACCTCGATGCGCTCGATGACGTTGGCGGGCAGGGTGTTGAGATCGACCGCGTTGGCGACGCCCGAGGCCGACGACCCCGCGATCCACCGCTTGCCGTCCACCAGCACCAGCGTCCGCTTGGCGCCGACGTTGCGCAGCGACAGCTCGATCGCCCCGGCGCCGATGCCGTTGCCGTCCTGCGGGAAGCCCGAGTTGCCGGGGACGTTGAAGCGGGCGTTGATCGCCGTGCCCATGCTCGGGATCTGCTGCAGCGCGGCGCCGAGGTTGGTCAGACCCGACTGCTTGATCTCGAGCTCGTTGATCTCGACCAGCGGTGCCCGCCGGTACAGCGGGCTGCCACCGATGCGGGAGCCGGTGACGTAGATGACGTCGGTCACCTTCTCCTGGGCGTCTTCGTCGGACCCCTCGTCGGTTGGCGCCGCGGGCTGCTCCTGTCCCTCCGCGGCCTGTTGGTCGTCCTGGGCGACGGCGACGCCGACGACGAGCAGCAGGCCGATGGCAAAGAAAGCTACGACTCTACTCACGCTAGACCTCCTTTCGAAGAGTGTCTGCATGCATTGGACGGCCGGCGCCCGGGTAGGGCGCCAGTCCCGGCGTGGGGCCCTGATCGATGCCTTCGCGGACCCCGCTTGCTAGAACTGCACGGGGATTGTAGCGCCAGGTGCGGCCACCCGCAATGAGCCCTGGCAGCCCGTGGTGAAAGTCCGCCCGGCCGACCGACTTCCACCACGGGCCGCTAGACGGGATTGTCAGCTCCCTTCGATTCAACGCTTTGAATCGAAGAGGACCGCCGCGGCCGGCTCCTCGGCGTGCCCACCTATAATCCTGCCGTTGTCACGGACTGCACCGCGTCGCTTCTGCGGGCCGCCCGGTCGCGGCGGTCCGGCAGCGCGTGGTGAATGCGCGGTCGTCGGGCGGCTGCTGCTGGCGGCACTCGCCGCCTGCCCCGCGACGGCCGGGGAGCGCGGGCCGCCGACGTTCCGCGAAGTCACCGAGGTCAACGTGGTCAACGTCGACGCGGTGGTGACCGACGACACCGGACTGCCCGTTCTGGGGCTGACCAGAGAGGACTTCCGCCTCTTCGAGGACGGCCGCGAGGTCGAGATCAGCAACTTCCTGGCGGTCGACGAGCTGCGGCGGCGGCTGCGGGGGGGCGTGGAGGGACCGGCCGGCGGCCCGCCCGCGCTCGGGCCCCCCCTCCACCTGGTGGTCTTCCTCGACAACGCCAACCTCCGCCCGTCCGGCCGCCGCCGGGCGCTCGCCGAGCTGGAGAAGCTGCTGGCGGTCGACCTGGCCAGCGCCCGCGCCGCCGGCGCGCGGGTGCTGCTGGCCAGCAACGACCGCGCGCTGGTGCTGCGCGACGGCTTCGTCGACGACCGCGCGGCGCTCGCCGCGGCGCTCGACGAGCTGGGCCGCGGCACCGTGTGGAGCAGTCAGTTCGACCTCGAGCGCGCCGCCCTGGTCGAGGAGATCGAGAGCATCGAGTCGCGGCGGAACGTCGCTGTCCTGGTCACCGACGGCAGCGGCAACACCGACTTCGAGGTCTCCACTCGCGTGCCCTCCGAGGTCAACATGCTGCTGCCCCGGCTGCGGCTCTACTGCCAGCAGCACTACGAGCACGTGCGCGCCTCGCTGCGGGTGCTGACCCAGCTCGTGGGAAGCCTGGCCGGGCTGCCGGGACCCAGGGCGGTGCTCTACGTCGCCGAGGGGCTGCCGCTGCGCCCGGGCGAGGCGCTGTTCGACGGCTACGTCGAGCGCTTCGCGCTGCGGCCCGGTTCCGCCGGGCTGACCTCGCCGGAGACCGAGATGGCGCGCTGCGACGCCACCCGCGAGCTGGTCGAGCTGGTCGAGCTGGCCAACGCCAGCGGCGTCACCTTCTACACCCTCGAGGCGGCCGCCCCGGCCCCCACCATGCGCGGCGCGGCGATGGTGGCCACCGACTTCTGGACCACCTCGCGCGCCGCCCTCGAGGAGCACAGCCGCCGCGATTCGCTGGCCATCCTGGCGGACGGCACCGGCGGCCGCGAGGCGCGCGCCGGCGACCCGGTCGCGCCGCTCCTCACCGGCCTGCTCGACGATTTCGCCAGCCGCTACTCGCTGGGCTATCTGGCCGACCCCGGGCGCAGCGACCAGGCCCGGTCGATCCGGGTCGAGGTGCGGGGCGACGGCCTCGAGGTCCGCCACCGGCGCAGCTTTCGCGGCCGCAACGACGAGGAGCGCCTCGAGGAGCGCACCCTGGCGGCGCTCCTGGGTGGCGAACTGGCCAACCCGCTGGCGGCCGGTCTCGAAGCCGGCGAAGGACGGCTCCGCGAGGACGGTCGAGTCGAGGTGGCGGTGCGGGTCGGGGTGCCGATGGAGCGGCTGCTCCTTCTCCCCGACCACGCCACCCATCGGGCGCAGCTTTCGCTGGCGGTGGCGGCGCGCGACGAGCGGGGCCGGATCTCACCCGTCGTGCGGCACCTCTGCCCGCTCCAGCTCCCCAACTCGGAGGTGCTACTGGCCCTCGGGCGCACCGCCGTCTGCGGCGTCCGCCTGGTGCTGCACCCGGGACGGCAGACCGTGGCGGTGGCGGTTCGCGACGAGCTGTCGGCGGCGGACTCGGCCCTGCGTTTGGAGCTCGATCTGCCTTCCGGCGGCGGGCCGGAGGTGCAGTGACGGGATGGCGCGGGCCGCCGTGGATGGACTTCACGGATGGCCGCCGGGGCTTGCGAGCTCTGATCGGCTGCTTGCTGGCGGCCATCGCCACTTCCGGCCGCGATGGCGCGGCCGCAGGCCAGCCGGTCGCCGCTCGGGAGGCGTTGGCCGAGGTTCAGGCCACCGCCACCGCCGGGCTGAGCGCGCGGGCCGCTGCCCTGGTGCTGAGTGGCCAGGAGGCCGGCGATCTGCCGGTGGCGATGCTGGCCCTGCCGCTTGCCGCTCGGGAGGGTGGCTCGGCGCCGATTCTGGTGATCGTCGACCTGGACGGCGCCGCCCTGCGGACCACGGCCGGCGAGGCATCGCTCCCGATCGACCTCTACCTCTACGCCCTGGACGAGGCGGGGAGCGTGCGGGCCCACCTCACCCAGGCGTTCGGGGTCGATCCGGCGCAGCAGTCGCAGCGGCTGGCGAGGGGTGGCGTCAAGTTCGTCGGCCAGCTTGAGCTGCCGGCCGGCGCCTACACCCTGCGTCTGCTGGTCGTCGAGCGATCGAGCGACCGCTACCGGCTGCGCTCGCTGCCGCTCACCGTGCCGGCCGGGCCGACGGCGACCGGCCTTTTCGTTGCCGCCCACCCGCCCGGCGACTGGCTCGTGGTGCGCCAGGGATCGGCCTCGCCGGGCTTTGTGCCTGGCCCAACGCTGGGCTTCGGCTCCTGGCTGCCAGGAGCGGGCAGCGTGGTGGTCGCGGGTGAGCGCGTGGGTCTCGCAGTCGCCTCGGCAACCGAATCGGGTGAGAAGGGGTGGGACCTGCCGAACCGCGGCTTCGAGGCACGGCTTCAGGGGGAAGCCGGCGAGCCGGTCGCGGTCATGCCGCTGCGGGACCTGCAACCGGCGGGGACCTTGGCCGGCATCGACTGGAGCAGGGCGGAGCTACCTATCGCCGGGGTGCCCCCCGGCCACTACCGGTTGCGGCTCGCTGCCGCTGGCGACGACCGTTCCGGGCCCGCTCTGGAGCTGCGCGTCGTCGACAGGGTGGCCGCCGGCTCGACGGGGTACGAGAACGACGCGAGCGAGGTCGCGGCCGCGGCGGTCCTCGGGCTCGCCGCGAACGGGCTGGAGGGCGATGGACCGCGTACCGTCTACGCCGCCGCCCTGTGGCGGCTGTCGGAGGGCGATCCCCACGCCGTGGCTGGCCTGGCCGCCACCGAAGACAGCCTGCTGGCCGGTGGCGGCGCCGCTGCCACCGAACGGTTGACCCGCGGCTTTGCCGCCGTTGCCGCGGCGCTGGCCGGGCATGCGCCCGAGGCGGTGTTGCCGCTCATCGCCCACCACGAGGCGCTGGTGCGCGAGCATTACGCGGCCGGCCGCTACCTGCTGGCCCGCCACTCGCGGCGTCTGCTGGGGCGTCTGCTGGACCTGTACTCGGCGACCAGCGGCTCCCCGCGGGCGCCCCGACTGGTGGCCGACGCCCGGCTGGCGCTCGGCGGCCACCTGCTTGCTATCGGCGCCCACCAGCAGGCCCGACAGCTTTGCGAGCGGGCGATCGACGCCGACCCGAGCCACTCGGAGGCGTTGCTGCTCCTCGCCGCCATCGACGAGGCTCTCGGGGACTATCCGGCAGCGGTCCGCCGCTTGCGGCCGGTGGTCGAAACCGGCGCCGGACCCGCCGAGGCGGCCCTGCGGCTGGCGGTCAACCTGCGCCGGACCGGCGACCCGGCCGCGGCTCTGCCGCTGCTCCGCGGGCTGACGGGAAGCTCGGGCTGGGCCCCGGCGGGCGCGTCGACCGGGGCAGCGGAGAGAGTCTCGAGCGGAGAGGCCGGTCGAGCGCCGGCCGCGGCGACCGCCGGAGTCCCCGGCTGGGTGGAGGCAGTGGCGCACCAGGAGCTGGCCGACCTGCTGGTGGAAGCAGGTGACGCGGTCGCCGCCGTCCGGGTGCTCGAGGCCGCTGCCGAGCGCTGGCCCGAGCTCGAGCAGCTCTCGATCCAGCTCCTCGCCACCCTCGACCGCCTGAAACGCCCGGCCGCGTCGCGGGAGCTGCTTGCCCGGCTCGGCAGCCGGCCCGCCGCGGCCGGGGAGACGCCGCGGCTCATCTACAGCCGCTGGCCCACGGCTGGAGTCGACGCGGCGCGCCACGAGCTGGCCTCGGCCGCCGCCCACCGTCTCCCCCAGCTGGCGGAGGCTCTGGCAGAGAGCGGCCTGCTGGGCGATGCGGAGGCACGATGAGGGCGACGGTGTGGTGGAGGGCCGGCCGCCGATCGATTCTCTCGCTGGTTGCTCTGGCAACGAGCCTCGCCGCCTCGCCGGCGGCCGGCGAGATGGTGGTCACTTTCGACAGTCCGAGCCCTTTCGACCCGGTCCGCGGCGAGGTCGAGATCGCGGCCGCCGTGGGCGGCGCCGAGGCTGTCGAGCGGGTGGTCTTCTCGGTCGACGGCATGGCGGTGGGCGAGCGCGTGCGGCCTCCATACCGGCTGACCGTCGACGTCGGCCCCGACAACGCCGAGCACACCTTCGTGGTGGTGGCCTACGGAGTGGCCGGCGGCCGCGCCACCGCCAGCCGCACCACCCCGCGGCTGCGGATCGACGAGGAGATCTCGGTCAGCCTCCAGCAGTTCTACGTCACCGTCAGCCGGGCGGGCGGCCGCGTCCTCGATCTCGCCGCCGGCGAGTTCGAGCTTCTCGAAGACGGCCGGCCCCGCGAGCTGGTCACCTTCGCCCGCGGCGACGTGCCGTTCACCGCCGTGGTGCTGGTGGACGCCAGCGTCAGCATGGCGGGAGAGAAACTGGCGGCGGCCCTGGAGGGCGCGCGGTCGTTCTTCGACGGCATGAGGCCGCTGGACGAGGGCCGGCTGGTCGCCTTTTCCGACCGCACCCTCCACGCCACGCCGTTCACCAGCTTTCCCGAGGTGCTGAGCGCCGGGCTCGACCGGGTCCGCGCCCGCGGTGGCACCACCCTCAACGACCAGCTCTACCTGGCCCTCCGGATGCTCGAGGCCCGCCAGGGCCGCCGCGTGGTGCTGCTGCTCTCCGACGGGGTCGACTCGCACAGCGTGCTCTCGATGGCCGACGCCCTGGCCCTGGTGCGCCGCAGCCAGGCGCTGGTCTACTGGCTGCGCCTTCCCTACGCCGGTGGCGCCGCCGCGGGCGATACGCCGGTGCTCACGACCGCCTGGCGGAGCAGCGCCGACTACCGCAGCGAGCTGCGTCTGCTGCGCCGCGCCGTCGCCGACAGCGGCGGCCGCACCCGCACCCTGGCCTCGACCGAGGGCATCCCGGAGGCCTTCGCCGAGATCCTCGCCGAGCTGCGCGACCAGTACGTCCTCGGTTTCTACCCTGACGACCCCCGCCACGACGGCTCCTGGCGCCGCGTCCGCATCGCCGTCCGCCGCCCCGGCCTCGAAGTCCGCGCCCGTGACGGCTATCTCGACGACTGAGGGCCGAGCTCCTGCGGTCACCGCGCCTTCGGGCGCAGGCTAGGATGGACCGGGGATGCGGATCGCCACCTGGAACGTCAACGGGCTGCGGGCGCGGCTCGACTTCGTGCTGCACTGGCTGGGGGCGCGGCGGCCGGACCTGGTGGGGCTGCAGGAGCTCAAGCTCGACGACGAGCAGTTCCCGCGCGACGAGCTGGCGGCGGCCGGCTACCGGGCGGTGCTCCACGGCCAGAAGGCCTGGAACGGGGTGGCGGTGCTGGCCCGCGAGGCGCTCGAGACGGTGCAGACCGGGCTCCCCGGGCAGGAAGAGCAGGGTGCGCGGCTGCTCACCGCCGACTGCGGCGAGCTACGGATGACCACCCTCTACTGCCCCAACGGCAAACAGGTCGAGCACGAGGACTTCGGGCGCAAGCTGGACTGGCTCGACGCGCTGGTCGATCACTTGGCGGCGGCCCACGACCCCGAGCGGCCGCACGTCGTGTGCGGCGACTTCAACCTCTGCCCGGCGCCGCTCGACAGCTGGAACGAGGCGGGTCTCGAGGGCCGCATCTTCCACACCGACGAGGAGCGGGTCAGGTTCCGGCGGCTGCTGGAGCTGGGTCTGGCCGACCTGTTCCGGCAGCTCCATCCGGAGCTCCAGGCCTTCTCCTGGTGGGACTACCGCGCCGGCGCCTTCCACAAGAACCAGGGGTTGAGGATCGACTTCCTGCTGGGGACCGCGCCGCTCGCCGCCCGGCTCGAGGGGGCCCAGATCGACCGCGACTACCGCAAGAAGAAGGACGGGCTGATTCCGTCCGACCACGCGCCGGTGATCGTCGATCTGCGCTAGCGGCCCGCCGGCGGTCCGCCTCGCACCGCGGACTGCTAGAATTCCGGCGCTGCAGATCGCTCCGGCCGGTTCGGCCGGAGGTCACGAAAGGAGCTTCAGGGTGGCCCTCTTCGCCGGCCGCATGGCGGCCCTGGGAACCGAGAACGCCTTCAAGCTGGGCGACGACATCCAGCGCTGCGTGGAGCGCGGGATGGACGTGGTGCGCTTGAATCTCGGCGAGCCCGACTTCGACAGCGCCCCGCACATCAACCGCGCCGCCATCGAGCAGATCGAGGCCGGCAACTCGCACTACTGCGACCCGGCCGGCATCCGTCCGCTGCGCGAGACCATCGCCCGGCACGTGGAGCGCACCCGGGGTCTGGAGACCGACCCCGACCGGGTGGTGGTCACCCCCGGGGCCAAGCCGCCGATCGGCTACACCCTCCAGACCTACGTCGATCCGGGCGACGAGGTGATCTACCCCAGCCCGGGCTTCCCGATCTACGAGTCGTGGGTGACCTTCGCCGGCGCCAAGCCGGTGCCGCTCCATCTGTCCGAGGAGCGCGGCTTCGAGTTCACGCCGGAGGACCTGGCGGCGCTGCTGAGCCCGCGCACCAAGCTGATCATCCTGTGCTCGCCCTCCAATCCCACCGGCGGCGTGCTGTCCAAGGCGACCCTCGACGGGGTGGCGCGGGTGGTGCGCGAGCGCTGCTCGCCGGAGACCCGCCTCTACACCGACGAGGTCTACGAGCACATCCTGTTCGACGGCGCCGAGCACCACTCGATCGCCAGCTGCGAAGGAATGGCCGAGCGCACCGTGCTGGTCAGCGGCCACTCCAAGGGCTTCGCGATGACCGGCTGGCGGCTGGGCTGGGCGGTGCTCCCCACGCGCCAGGAGGCGGCCCGCTTCAAGCAGCTCAACATCAACATCATCTCTTGCGTGCCGCCGTTCATCCAGGAGGCGGGGCGGGTGGCCTACGAGAGCCCGGAGCTGGCCCCGACGGTCGGGCGGATGGTGAGCGCCTTCGAGGAGCGGCGCGACTGGGTGGTGCCGGCGCTCAACTCGATCGACGGGGTGAAGTGCCAGAACCCCAAGGGGGCGTTCTACGTCTTCCCCAACGTCGCCGGGGCCTGCGAGCGGTTGGGGATCTTCGAGGCCTGGGAGCGGCTGGCGCCGGCCGCCCGCAAGCGCACCACGCCGGCCGGCATGCTCCAGATGTTCGTGCTCTACCGCTACGGCGTGGCGACCATGGACCGGGCCTCGTTCGGCGCCATCGGCTCGGAGGGGCAGCACTTCCTGCGGCTGTCGATCGCCACCAGCCTCGAACGGCTGCAGGAGGGCGTCCGCCGGCTGGCGCAGGCGGTCGACGACCGGGCCGGGTTCGAGGCCTTCCTGGAGGAGGAGCGGCTGTGGGACTGAGCGAAGTGGAGGTCTTCGTCACCCGCCGGATCCCGGCCCCGGGTCTCGAGGTGCTGCGCGAGGCGGGGGTCGAGTTCGAGATCTGCCAGCAGGACGAGGAGCAGGGCGTCTCGCGGGCCGAGCTGCTCGACGGGGTGAAGCGCTGCAAGGTGCTGCTGCCGCTGCTCACCGAGCCGGTCGACCGCGAGGTCCTCGCCCACCCCAACCTGCTGGGCGTCGCCAACATGGCGGTGGGCTTCAACAACATCGAAGTCGAGACCGCCACCGAGCTGGGAGTGCCGGTCTCCAACACCCCCGGGGTGCTGACCGACACCACCGCCGACCTCACCTGGGCGATGCTGCTGGCCCTCGCCCGCCGGGTGCCGCAGGCCCACAACTACATGGTGGCCGGCCGCTACAAGCTCTGGGGCCCCAACCTCTTCCTGGGCGCCGACGTCGGCCCCGGCGCCGACGGCCGGCGCAAGGTGCTGGGGATCGTCGGCTACGGGCGGATCGGCGAGGCGGTGGCCCGCCGCGCCGTGGGCTTCGGCATGGACGTGCTGGCCTTCGATCCCTACAACCGCGAAGGCGTCGAGGGCAGCGAGTACGCCCGCTGGGCGGATCTTCCCGCGCTGCTGGCCAAGAGCGACTTTGTCTCGCTCCATCCGCTCCTCACCGAGGAGACCCATCACCTGATCGGCGCCGAAGAGCTCGGCGCCATGAAGCCGACCGCCTACCTGATCAACGCCTCGCGGGGTCCGGTGGTGGATGAGAAGGCCCTCGTCGAGGCGCTCCGCGACGGCCGCATCGCCGGCGCCGCCCTCGACGTCTACGAGGACGAGCCGGCGATGGCGCCGGGCCTCGCCGAGCTGGACAACGTCGTGCTGCTGCCCCACATCGCCAGCGCCAGCAACGACACCCGCGGCCGCATGGCGACCATGGCGGCGACCAACGCCATCGCCCACCTGCGCGGCGAGCGCGCCCCCAACCCGGTCAACCCCGAGGTCTACGACACCGAGGCCTACCGCCGGCGGGTCGCCGGGTAAGAGGCCCCGTGGTCGGCGTCGCGCGGATCGGCCCCGGCGAGCGCGGCGGGTCCGAGTACCGGGTGCCGCAGACACGGTACCCCGGGAACACCGTGAACCGTCGGCAAAGCCGCAGACGGTCTCGCCGTGCCGGCAAATGGGGGTGCGGACCTCCAGATCCGGCTGCTCGAGCCGGCGGGCGCTAGGAGGCGCCGCAGTGGCGACCGCCGGACAGCGCCTTCGGGAAGACGCCCGGGCCTGTCTGCGGGCGGCGATCGCGGCGGTCGAGCCCGAGGCGCTGGTGCGCCGGCACCTTCAGGCCGTCGGCTGGGATGAGGTGTCGGGCCGGGTGCGGGTGGCGGCGGTCGGCAAGGCCGCGGCGGCGATGGCAGCCGGGGCGCGGGCAGAGCTGGGTAGGGTGATCAGCAGCGGGGTGGTGCTGGCCCCGCGGGGCGCGGGCACCGTGCAGCCAGCGGGTGGCGATCCCTGGCAGGTCCTCGAGGGCGGCCACCCGGTGCCCGACGAGGGGAGCGTTGCCGGGGCGCGGGCGGTGCAGGAACTGGCGGCCGCCAACGAGGCCGGCGACCTCTTGCTCTGCCTGCTCTCGGGCGGCGGCTCGGCCCTGATGACGCTGCCCGCCGAGGGCCTGTCGCTGGCCGACCTGCAGGCGACCACCGAGGCGCTCCTGGCCGCCGGCGCCGACATCGGCGAGCTCAACACGGTCCGCAAACACCTCGAAGTGCTCAAGGGTGGCGGTCTGGCTCGCCAGGCAGCGCCCGGCCGCGTCCTCGGCCTCGTGCTCTCCGACGTCGTGGGCGACCGCCTCGACGTCATCGCCTCGGGGCCGCTGTCACCCGATCCCACCACCTACGCGGAGGCGATCGCCGTCCTCGAGCGGCGGGAGGTCTGGCCGTCCCTACCCGACGACGTGCGGCGCCATCTCCGCCGGGGCGAGCGGAGCGAGGCCCCCGAGACCGCAAAGCCCGGCGACCCCTGCTTCGAGCACGTCGAGGTGCGGGTCATCGGCAACAACCGCCTGGCCGCCGAGGCCGCCCTCGCCGAGGCCCGCCGCCGCGGCTACGCCACCCTCCTGCTCACCACCTTCCTGACCGGCGAAGCCCGCCAGGTCGGCGCCTGGCTGGCCGCGCTGGCCCGCGAAGTCCGTGCGAGCGGCCAGCCCTTGCCGGCGCCGGCCTGCCTGGTGACGGCCGGCGAGACCACCGTCACCGTCACCGGCCGCGGCCGCGGCGGCCGCAACCAGGAGGTCGCCCTCGGTGCCGCGCTCGCCCTCGCCGGCTGCCTGGACGTCCTCGTCGCCTCCCTCGGCACCGACGGCGTCGACGGCCCCACCGGCGCCGCCGGCGCCCTGGCCGACGGCGAGACCCTCCACCGTGCCCGCTCCCTGGGCCTCGATGCCCGCCAGGCCCTCGCCGACAACGACAGCTACCCCTTCTTCGCCGCCCTCGACGACCTCATCCACACCGGCCCCACCGGAACCAACGTCATGGACCTTCAACTGACACTGATCGCCGAATGACGTTCAACTGTCTGAAGAGGCAATTTGGCAGGTACGTGTCTAGGAGCCCGTGGTGGAAGTCCGCCCGCCCGTCTGGCGGCGGGGCGGAGCCGTCTGCGGCGTTGCCGCTCCTCGACAACGGCCCGGCATTGCCTGCGTCGCGGCGCCTGGCATCCGGCCCCGCCGCGCTCGCCAGCCGACCCGACCGACTTCCACCACGGACTCCTAGCCCACGGTGAGTCGAGGGTGCGCCGACCTCAGCGCTCGAAGAGCAGGCAGTAGCGCTCGGCGTCGCCGTTCCAGTCGTCGTGGCGGGCGACGAGCGTGAAGCCCGCCCCTTCCATTTCGGCGATCAGGTCTTCGGGGCCGATGCCGTGGCCGCCGCGCTTTGGCACGTCCGGCAGCTCGCGCCAGTGCTTCTGGGGCACGATGTCGATGATCGCGATGCGGCCGCCGGGCCTGAGGGCCTCGCGGAGGCTGGCCCGCATGCTCTCGGGGTCGGTGAAGTGGTGGTAGACCATCCGCAGCAGCACGGCGTCGCAGCAGCCGGCCGGCAGGCCGGTGTTCTCCTGGTCGCCGAGTCGCACGTTCACCTGCGGCAGCTCCGAGGCCACCGCGCGCCGCAGCTTGCGGACCAGTTTCCGCTCCACCTCGGTGGCCCAGACCCGCCCCTCGGCCCCGACCCGCTGGGCCAGCTCGCGGGTCCACTCGCCGTCGCCGGCCCCCACGTCGGCGACGTGCATTCCCTCCACGATCCCCAGGACCGCCGTGATCCTGTCGCCCTCATCCTCGGTGTCGCCGCGGGCCTGACCGCACCCGCTGACGAGCAGCGGTACCAGGAGCGCCAGCACCTGCAGGCGACGCGGGGCGGTCTGCGGGAGCGTGATCATCCCTACCCCTCCGATCCTATGGCGTCGCTCGGGCGTCGTAAGGCTCGGCGTAGCTGACGAGGTCCCAGCGGTCGGCGTCGACGTCGTGGCGGACGACGTACTCGCCGCCGTCTTCGGCGCGGAGCTTGAAATAGCGGTGGTCGGGGGCCAGCCAGCGGTCGAGGACCTCGGCTACCTGGATCGTTCGTTTGCCGAGCGTGAAGCGCCGGGGCGTCTCTTCGCCGCGGTAGCCGGCGTAGCAGTCGACTCGGAGGACGGTGGGATCCGGGCTCATGGGTCGGCCCCCCGGCTACGATATCCTGCGCCTTGATGGTCTTTCGTGCGCCGCGCCCGGCCCCCGTCAGCCGGATTTCGGAGGAGCGCCGGGGGCGGGTCGTGGGGCGGTTCTGCCTGGTCTGTGGCGGCGTCTACCCGCGGTACGGCGCGCGGCACGCCGGCAAGCCGATCTACGGCAAGGACCACGTGGCGGCCCCCTGCGCCCACGAGGGCGAGCCGTTCGAGGCCGGCGACGAATGGTGGGAGCCGGCGGTCGAGGTGCTGCCTGCGCCGCCCGCGCCGGCCGAAACGGCCTCGTGAAGCGGGTGGGGCCGCGCCCGGCCGGCCTTACACCCGCGAGGCCAGCGCCAGCCCGAACCGCTGGCCGGGGTCGGTGAGCCAGTGGGCGAGGCGGAAGCCGCTGGCCGCCAGCATCGCGTCGACCTGTTGGCGGTCGTACTTGCAGGACAGCTCGGTCAAGATCGGCTCGCCGGCGGCCAGTTCGAGGTCGAGGTCGAGGGCGGTGAGGCGGACCCGCTGGCGGCGCTCCGCCACCAGCCAAATCTCGATCCGGCGCTCGTTGCGGTCGTAGCGGGCCTGATGACGGAAGGCGGCCGGGTCGAAGTCGGCGCTTGCCAGGCGGTTGACGACGCGCAGGATGTTGCGGTTGAACTCGGCGGTGACGCCGGCCGCGTCGTTGTAGGCCGCCTCGATCACCGCCGGGTCCTTGACCAGGTCGGCGCCCAGCAGGAAGAAGTCGCCGGCGGCCATCGGCCGGGCGATCTGGCGCAGGAGAGCCACCGCCGGATCGCGGGCGTAGTTGCCGACGGTGCTGCCCAGCAGGATGACCAGCCGCGGGTCGCCCGGCGGGATGTCGTCCAGGTGGCGGGTGAAGTCGGCCACCATCCCGTGGACCCGCAGCCCCGGGTACTCGCCGACCAGCTCGAGCGCCACCCGCCGCACCTCGGACTCGCTGACGTCGACCGGCACGTAGAGACGCAGGCAACCGCGCCGCGCCATGGCGTCGAGCAGCAGACGGGTCTTGGTGGCCGCCCCGGAGCCCAGCTCGACCAGCTCCTCGGCCTCGGTGGCGGCGGCGATCTCGTCGGCGCTGTGCTCGAGCAGCGCCCGCTCGGCGCGGGTCAGGTAGTACTCGGGGAGCTCGGTGATGCGCTCGAACAGGGCCGAGCCGCGGCGGTCGTAGAAGTGCTTGGAGGGGATGCGGCGCGGGGAGGCGAGCAGCCCGGCGCGCAGCTCTTCGAGGTCGGTGGCGGCGTCGGAGGCCGCCGGCCGGACGTCGAGGAGGATCCGGTCGTCGAGGGTTTCGCGCATCGCGCCTGGCGGTGGGGTCAGAGCGGCGGAGTGTAGCAGCCCGGCCGGATGGCGGCCGGCAGCCGGCCCCGCTACGATGGGCGCCCGACGAGAGGAGGACCGCGATGGAATCCAGGACCGAGCGAATCCGCTTTCCGGGCGCCAGCGGTGCCGAGCTGGCGGCGCGGCTCGAGATGCCGGCCGGCGAGCCGGCCGGCTACGCCCTTTTCGCCCACTGCTTCACCTGCTCGAAGGACCTCAAGGCGATCGTGCGGATCAGCCGGGCGCTGGCGGCGCGCGGGTTCGGGGTGCTGCGCTTCGACTTCACCGGGCTGGGCGAGAGCGCCGGCGAGTTCGCCGACACCAACTTTTCGTCCAACCTCGACGACCTGGTGGCCGCCGCCAACTATCTGCGCGAGAGCCGCGGCGGCCCCCACCTGCTGGTGGGGCACAGCCTGGGCGGGGCGGCCGTGCTGGCGGCGGCCGGGCGCATCCCCGGGGTGCAGGCGGTGGCCACGGTGGCGGCGCCGAGCGACACCGAGCACCTGGGCGAGACCCTGGTCCGGTTGGCGCCCGAGCTGGAGGCGAGCGGCGAGGCCGAGGTGCGGCTCGGGGGCCAGCGCTTCCGCATCCGCCGCCAGCTCCTCGACGACCTCGCCGAGCACTCGATGGACCGCCACCTCAAGGGCCTCGGGCTGCCGCTGCTGATCTTTCATTCGCCGCAGGACGAGGTGGTGGGGATCGAGCACGCCGCCCGCATCTACAAGGCGGCGCGGCACCCCAAGAGCTTCATCTCGCTGGACGGCGCCGATCACCTGCTGCTGCGCCGCGAGGAGGACTCTCGCTTCGTGGCCGGCGTGCTGGCGGCCTGGGCCCGGCGCTACGTCGGCGACGGCGCGGGCGAGGCTGCCGAGGAGGCGGCGGCCGCCTCCCCCGGCTCCGGCGAGCCCGCCCCCGACCTGGATCACGGCGAGGTGCTGGTCGCCGGCGGTGCCTCGGGCTACGCCAACCGGGTCTGGGCCGGCCGCCACCGGCTGCAGGCCGACGAGCCGGAGCGGGTGGGGGGCACCGACACCGGCCCCGACCCCTACGGCTACCTGCTGGCCGCCCTCGGCGCCTGCAAGTCGATGACCCTGCGGATGTACGCTGACCGCAAGGGCTGGCCGCTCACCGGCACCAGGGTGCGCCTGCGGCACGCCAAGATCCACGCCACCGACTGCGAGGACTGCGAGACGCGGGAGGGCAAGGTGGACCGGATCGAAGTCGAGATCGGCGTCGAAGGAGAGCTCAGCGACGAGCAGCGCGGGCGGCTGCTCGAGATCGCCGACCGCTGCCCGGTGCACCGTACGCTGGTCTCCGAGATCAGCATCAAGAGCCGGCTCGGCCCTCCCCTATAATCGCGGCGTGGACGCCACCGTCACCGCCGGGCCGCGGATCCTCGAGCGCTCGCAGCACGCGGTCTCGCGCCGCAACATCGACGGCCAGGCGGTCAAGGTCCTCTACCGCCTCCACCACGCCGGCTTCAAGGCCTACCTGGTGGGCGGCGGGGTCCGCGACCTGATGCTGGAGCGCCAGCCCAAGGACTTCGACGTTTCGACCGACGCCCGGCCGCAGCAGATCCGCAAGCTGTTCCGCAACTCGCGGATCATCGGCCGCCGCTTCCGGCTCGCCCACGTCTATTTCAAGGGCGGCATCGTCGAGGTCTCGACCTTCCGGCGCGATCCCGACCCCGAGGCGCAGGCCAGCGCGCCCGACGAGCTGCTGATCACCGACGACAACGTCTACGGCACCCCCGAGGAGGACGCCTTCCGGCGCGACTTCACGATCAACGCGCTGTTCTACAACGTCGCCGACTTCTCGGTCATCGACTACGTGGGCGGGGTGGACGACCTCGAGCAGAAGCTGATCCGCGCCATCGGCGACCCCGAGGTGCGTTTCCAGGAGGATCCGGTGCGGATGCTGCGGGCCTGCGAGCTGGCCGGCCGGCTGGAGTTCGGCATCGAGCCGGCCACCCGGGCGGCGCTCGAGCGCCACCGGCGGGAGGTCCGCAAGGCGGCGCCGGCGCGGCTCACCGAGGAGGTGATCGAGCTGCTGCGCTGCGGCCGCTCGGGGCCGGCCCTGCGCTGGATGGAGCGCACCGAGCTGCTCGCCGAGTTCCTGCCCGAGGGCGCGACGTTGCTGGCCGCCGGCGAGCGCGGTGCCCCGGAGCTGGAGCGGATGCTGCCGGCGCTCGACCGGCTGGTGGGGGAGGGGCGGACGCCCTCGGACGCCGCGCTGCTGGCCTCGCTGCTGCTGCCGGGCGTCCTGCTGGGGCGGCGCGAGCGCGAGCAGCGGAGCGGCCGGCCGCTGACCCGGACCGCGCTCGGGCGGCTGCTCGAGGAGACGCTGGCGCCGTTCCTCGAGCGGCTGCGGATCTCGCGGGCGCGCAGCGAGCAGATGCAGCGCGCGCTGGCCGTGTTCCTGGACCTGGGCGAGCCTTGGAAGAGCGATGGCCACAAGCTGCGGTTCGCCACCCGCCCGGGGTTCGACGACGCACTGACGCTGCTCGAGCTGCTGGTCGAAGCGACCGGCGAGGGTCAGGAGGCGCTCGAGGACTGGCGGCGGGTCCAGCAGCGGCGTCCGGCGGTCGCGGCGCGCGAGCCCCGAACGCGCCGGCGGCCCCGCCGCCGCCGCCGTCGCCGTCGCCGCCGCTGATCCCGCTCGACGGCGGCGCTCGGACTACCCCAAAGGGTTGGCTCCCGCCGCCGCAGTCGGTTTAAGATCGCCGATGGGCCGCGCGGGGGTGGTCGTGGCCTGTCGGCCCTCCGGGCCGGTTCCGTCCCGGTCGTTGTGAAAAGCCGGTCGCTGCCAAAGGAACTGCGGTGGTTCGCTTGCTGAGCTTCTATCGCTCTGCCGTCGGCAAGAAGGCGCTGATGGCGGTGTCGGGCATCCTGTTGTTCGGCTTCGTGCTCGGCCACATGCTGGGCAACCTCAAGCTCTATCAGGGGGCCGACAAGCTCAACCACTACGCCGAGTGGCTGCGTGAGGCGGGCTCCCCGCTGCTGCCGCACGGCGGGCTGCTGTGGATCGCCCGGCTGGTGCTGCTGGTGGCGGTGGCGATCCACATCCTGGCGGCCTATCAGCTCACCATGCTGAGCCGCCGGGCGCGGCCCCGGGACTACGCCTCGCGCCAGGTGGTGCAGGCCACCTACGCTTCGCGCACCATGCGCTGGGGCGGGGTGATCCTCGCCCTCTTCGTCCTCTACCACCTGGCCCACTTCACCTGGGGATGGGCCTGGGCGCACCCGGACTTCGTCCCCGGCGACGTCTACCACAACGTGGTGGCCGGCTTCCGGGTGTGGTGGGTGAGCGGCTTCTACGTCGTGGCGCAGGTGGCCCTGGGCTTCCATCTGTCGCACGGGCTGTGGAGCCTCTTCCAGTCGCTCGGTCTGCCGCCCGCCGCCGAGCCGCCCGACTGGCGCCGGCGCTTCGCGCGGGCGTTCGCGCTCCTCATCACCGCCGGCAACGTCTCGTTCCCGCTGGCGGTGCTCGGCGGACTGGTGAGGTAGGGATGACTCTCGACGCCAAGGTCCCGTCCGGTCCCATCCAGGAGAAGTGGGACCGCCACCGCTTCGAGCTCAAGCTGGTCAACCCCGCCAACAAGCGGCGCTTCGAGATCCTGGTGGTGGGCTCGGGGCTGGCCGGCGGCGCGGCCGCCGCCACCCTCGCCGAGCTCGGCTACCACGTGCGCTGTCTGTGCTACCAGGACAGCGCCCGGCGCGCCCACTCGATCGCCGCCCAGGGCGGGATCAACGCCGCCAAGAACTACCAGAACGACGGCGACTCGATCTGGCGGCTGTTCTACGACACCGTCAAGGGCGGCGACTTCCGCTCGCGCGAGGCCAACGTCTACCGGTTGGCCCAGGTCAGCGTCAACATCATCGACCAGTGCGTCGCCCAGGGGGTGCCGTTCGCTCGCGAGTACGGCGGGCTGCTCGACAACCGCTCATTCGGCGGCGCCCAGGTGTCGCGCACCTTCTACGCCCGCGGCCAGACCGGCCAGCAGCTCCAGCTCGGGGTCTACCAGGCGCTGTCGCGGCAGGTGGCGGCCGGGCGGGTAGAGATGTTGCCGCGCACCGAGATGCTGGACCTGGTGGTGGCCGGCGGCCGGGCGCGCGGGATCCTGGCGCGCGACCTGGTGAGCGGCGAGCTGCGGTCGTGGGCGGCCGACGCGGTGGTGCTGGCCACCGGCGGCTACTCCAACGTCTTCTACCTGTCGACCAACGCCAAGGGGTGCAACGCCACCGCCATCTGGCGGGCCCACCGGCGCGGTGCGCTCTTCGCCAACCCCTGCTACACCCAGATCCACCCGACCTGCATCCCGCAGCATGGCGACTACCAGTCCAAGCTCACGCTGATGAGCGAGTCGCTGCGCAACGATGGCCGCATCTGGGTCCCCGAGCGGGCCGGCGACGACCGCAGGCCCGGCGACATCCCCGAGGCCGAGCGCGACTACTACCTCGAGCGCCGCTACCCCGCCTTCGGGAACCTGGTGCCGCGCGACATCGCCTCGCGGGCCGCCAAGGCGGTCTGCGACGAGGGCCGCGGCGTCGGCCCCGGCGGGCGCGGCGTCTACCTGGACTTCGCCGACGCCATCGAGCGGGTGGGCCGGCCGGCCGTCGAGGACAAGTACGGCAACCTGTTCGAGATGTACGAGCGGATCACCGGCGAGGATCCCTACGCGGTGCCGATGCGGATCTACCCGGCCCCCCACTACACGATGGGCGGGCTGTGGGTGGACTACGACCTGATGAGCAACGTCCCCGGCCTCTACGTCATCGGCGAGGCCAACTTCTCGGACCACGGCGCCAACCGGCTGGGGGCCAGCGCCCTGATGCAGGGCCTGGCCGACGGCTACTTCGTGCTGCCCTACACCATCGGCGACTATCTGGCCCGGCACATGGGCGAAAAGCGCCTGGAGACCGACGACCCGGCCTTCACCGCGGTCGAGATCGAGGTCCGCGACCGTCTCCGGCGGCTGCTCGACAGCGGCGGCCAGCGCACCGTCGACTCGCTCCACCGCGAGCTGGGCGCGGTCTGCTGGGAGGAGTGCGGGATGTCGCGCGACAAGGCCGGGCTGGAGAAGGCGATCGGCCAGATCCGCGACCTGCGCGAGCGCTACTGGCGCGAGGTGCGGGTCGGCGGCTCGGGCGAGGAGCTCAACCAGTCGCTCGAGAAGGCCGGTCGGGTGGCCGACTACTTTGAGCTTGCCGAGCTGATGTGCCGCGACGCCCTGCACCGCCAGGAGTCGTGCGGCACCCACTTCCGCGAGGAGCACCAGACCGCCGAGGGCGAGGCGATGCGCGACGACGAGCGGTTCACCTACGTGGCGGCGTGGGAGGCCGCCGCCAACCGCGGCGATCCGGTGCTGCACCGCGAGCCGCTGGAGTTCGAGTACGTGCCGCCCAGCCAGAGGAGCTATAAATGAAGCTGACCCTCCACGTCTGGCGGCAGCGCGGACCGCAGGCGGACGGCCGCTTCGAGACCTACCGGATGGACGACGCCAGCCCGGACATGTCGTTCCTGGAGATGCTCGACGTGCTCAACGAGCGCCTGATCGAGCAGGGCACCGAGCCGATCGCCTTCGAGCACGACTGCCGCGAGGGGATCTGCGGCTCCTGCGGGATGATGATCAACGGCAAGGCGCACGGCCCCGAGCCCGGCACCGCCACCTGCCAGCTCCACCTGCGCAAGTTTGCCGACGGTGCAGAGCTGCGGATCGAGCCCTGGCGCTCGGCGGCCTTTCCGGTGATCAAGGACCTGGTGGTCGAGCGCCAGCCGCTCGACGCCATCATCCAGGCCGGCGGCTTCATCTCGGTCAACACCGGCAGCGCGCCCGACGCCAATCTGGTGCCGGTGCCCCGCGACACCGCCGAGCACGCCATGGACGCCGCCGCCTGCATCGGCTGCGGCGCCTGCGTCGCCCAGTGCCCCAACGGCGCCGCCCAGCTCTTCACCGCCGCCAAGGTCTCGCACCTCGCCCTGCTCCCCCAGGGCCAGCCCGAGCGCTACCGCCGGGTGCGCCGCATGGTCGAGACCATGGAGAACTACTTCGGCTCCTGCACCAACTTCGCCGAGTGCGAAGCCGTCTGCCCCAAAGAGATCTCCATCGAGTTCATCGGCCGCCTGAATCGCGACTACCTGCGCTCGCTGCTCGTCGGCGAGTAGCGCGCGCGGCTCGGGCAGGGTCGGCCCGGGGCGGCCTCGGGTGGGCCTACGCGGAGGTCAACGGCCTCGACGAGATCCTCTCCGAGGACTTCGAGCACGGGCGCCACTACGGCACGGTGCGCGCCCGCGACCCCTTCCTGGCCGCCGCCGACGCGGTCCACGAGCTGCCGCCGCTCTACGACCCGACCTGAGAACCGAGCTGCTACGGCTGGACGATCAGCGTCGGGTCGCCGAGCAGGGTGTAGCCGAGGATCACGTCGAGCTGGTCGGGGTCGCCGGCGGCGACCGCCTCCTTGGCCTCGCGGAGGGCGTCGCCGAGACGGACGCCGGGCACGCCGAGGCGGGCGAAGAGCTGGCTGCCGAGGCGGCGCTCGACCGGCGCCTCGGTGAGGGTGGCGGCGCCCAGCACCGCCGCGGCGCCGCGGTCCGGCTCGAGCATCAGGCGGTGACCCAGGGTGTCGTAGGTGGGGGCCACGTGGTAAGTGTTCCAGCAGCCCCACTGGGTGACCAGGGTGGGCCGTCCGGGGTTGTCGAGCTGGGCCACGTCGGAGGCCCGGAAGAGGCCCTGGAAGCTCCAGGCGGTGAGACCCGAGTGACCGAAGTAGCTGGTGAGGGCGACACCGTCGGCGACTTCCTGGAACAGTTTGTCGCGGGCGCCCGCCAGGCCGAGGTCGTCCATGTAGGCGGGCTCGATCTGCCAGCCGGCGGGCAGCAGGGCGCGCATCTCCTCGCTGGCCGCGGTGAAGGAGAAACCCGAGGGCACGTCGAAGGCGTCGGCGGTGAGCACCGCGCGCCCGGCATGGCCGGCGCTCGCGAACTCGAGGGTCTTGGCCACCGCCTCGTCGAGCTCGGCCGGGGTGCGGACCGGCAGCCGGCCGATCGCCAGGTCGGGTAGCAGGTCGAGGTCGACGTCGGCGTAGAGCGGGTCGACCGGCGCGAAGCGGACGATTGGGTCGGTGGCGGCATACGGGGTGGGGATGAAGCTCACCGAGCCCAGACCCAGATAGTCGTGGTAGCCGTAGGTGTCGCCCCCGACCAGCAGGGCGTAGCGGGTCCCCATCTCGGCGCGGGCGTGCGCCACGTAGAGGCGAATGGGCTCGGGGTCGACCAGGCCGTGCCCGAACTGCTCGTAGACCTGCTCGACGTCGACCACCGCGACCGACAGGCCCTCGTTGCGCCGCGCCTGGGCCAGCGGCTCGACGCCGGCCACGAAGTCGGGGTGGGCGATGATCAACAGCTCGGCCTCGAAGCCGGTGATCGTCTGGCGGCGCGGCGCCGGCTCGGCGATCGCCGGCACCCGGCCGGCGGCGGTGGCGACCAGATAGGTGGCCTCCTGGGCGCGGCCCGGGAAGACCGCCTCGTAGGCGCCCGGGAAACCGCTCACGAGGACCCCGGCGAGCCGCTCGGTGCCCGCCGCTGAGAGCCGGTAGACCTCGACGTCGGCCGACTCGAGGCCACCCACCCGCAACGCGCGGCCGGCGGCGGCGAAGCGCAGCGCCCCGTTCCGGGCCTGGAAGTGCCGCGGGTAGCCGACCTCGAAGCCGTCGAAGTGCACGAGGTCGGCCTGCGCCCCGGTGTCGTGGGGCTGGCGCAGGCGCAGGGTGTTGCCGGTGGCCTGGACCAGTCCGCCGGGGACCTCCACGGCGATTGGGTGGTCGACCAGCCCGTCAAACCACTCGTCGGCCAGCACCATGCCGTTGACCTCGACCACCAGGTGATGGTCGGGGGCGTTGGGGAAGTCGGTGACCCCCCACAGCGCCAGCTCGAGCTGGATCGGACCGGCGTCCTCGACCAGGCCCTCGAGCTCGAAGGGGAAGTCGTACTGTCTGGGTCCGGAGACCGCCAGCATCCGGGTGTCGAACCAGGGATCGCCGATCGGCGAGGCGAAGTGGTAGAAGCGGTTGCGCTCGAAGCGCGCCTGCTCGCGGTAGGCGTCTGGGAAGTGCGAGCCGTCCGGGCGGCTGGGGTCCTCGGCCATCCGCAGCGCCGCGGGCAACCGGCTCGAGGGCTCAAGCCCGGTCTTGCGCCCCGGTCTGGCCCCTTTTCACGCGCCGGCTGACAAATTCTGTCGCTCCGCTCGGCCCCCGTTGCCTCGCCGCAGCCGCGCCATGAGCGGCGGCAGCGCCGCCAGACCCAGGGCTACCGCGAACCACAGGGTGGCGCCGCGGATGATCAGCGTCGCCGAGGCGGCGACCGCCGCGTCGTGGCCCTGCAGGTCGAGCAGCCCGGCGAGCACTCCTTCGGAGGCCAGCAGACCGCCCGGCAGCAGCGACAGGGCGCCGGCGAGGGTAGAGAAGCTGTAGTTGAAGACCGCCGCCAGCCAGGGCGCGGCCGGTTCATAGGCGCGGGCGACGACGCCGAAGCCGATCGCCTCGGCCCCCCAGGCCAGGAACGAGAGCACCAGCGCCGGCGCCAGCAGCGGCGCCGCCAGCAGGGCGCGGAGGTGGCGGTAGACGTCGCCCAGTACGGCGACCCGCGGGCCGACGCCCGGCAGGCGCCGGGCCCGGGCCAGCAGCCAGGTGGCGCCGCGTTGCCAGGTGAGAAGCGCCGTGCCGGCGGCGGCCAGCGCTCCGCACAAAGCGGCCAGCCAGGGTCCTGCCGGCAGGAAAAGCGCCCCCACGCCGACCAGCAGCAGCATGCCCACCAGGTCGGTCAGCCGCTCGGCGATGACCACCGCCACCACCCGCCGCGCCGGGCCGCCGCCCAGCTCGCGGGCCAGCCAGGCCTTGCCCAGCTCGCCCGCCTTGCCGGGCGTCACCGACAGCGCGAAACCGGCCAGGAAGACCAGCAGGCTGGGCCACAGGGGCAGCCGGGTTCCGGCGCGGGCCAGGTAGAGCTGCCAGCGGCCGAAGCGGAGACCGTAGTTGAGAAGCGACAGGGCCAGCACCGGCAGCAGCCGGGCAAGCGGGAAGCCGCGCAGCCGGCGCGCCAGCTCCTGACCGTCGGACCACAGCACCAGACCCGCCAGCGCCACCACCGCCAGCAGGGCGGGCAGCAGGAGCCGCCTCCCGAAGTGCTCCAGCAGGCCATGGTCGAGACCCGCTGTGACGTCGTCCCCGGCTGTCCGGTTCTCGGCGCCGTTTTCCACGCCGCTGGGCTCCTCGGTCTGGCCGGGGGCCGCCGGCCGCTCGTCCGTGGGGCTCGGGCGGGCCTCGTCGCGGCGCACGGCGCCGAGTGTAGCGGAGCCCGCCCGGGCTCGCTGTGGCGCCCGTGCTAGCGTCCGGTGCGGCAAGTTCCGCTACATTCGAGCGGCGCTGCATCCCGCTGGGCGGCGTCGTTCCTCGGGTCCTTTCGAGTCGGTCGGAAAAACCAGGACTCTCGGCTTCCATGACGGCTGCCAGCTCGCGCACTACGCGCTGGCGTTCGTGCCGCCGGACGGGCTGAGCCGCGCCGAGTGGGAGGCGCGCCGGCGGGAGCGGCTCGAGCGGCCGCGCGCCATCCGGGTGACGGTGGCGCTGGTCGAGGCCGAGGAGCTGGCCCCCGGCCGCCGGCGGGTGCGCTTCGTCCAGGCCTACGAGTCGGACCTGTTCCAGGACCGGGTGTGCAAGACCCTGGACCTGGTCTGGGACGCGACCGCCTGGCGGATCGCCGCCGAGCGGGCCGAGGGCTGACCCGCGGCTAGCCGCCCGCCGCGGCCGGTTCGTCGAGGCGCGCGAAGGTCAGGCCGCGGGCGGCCGCGGCGGAGAGGAACGCGGGGAGCACGCGGGCTGTCTGATCGGGCCGGTTGCGGCGCCGGCGGCCGTCATGTAGGAGGATGATCTCCCCGGGCCGGGTGCGGGAGAGCCGCGCGCCGATGGCCGGGGCCCGGCCCAGCGGCCCCCAGTCCACCCCGCTGAGGGTCCACAGCACCACGGTCTCGCCGAGCTCGCCGGCCGCCTCGAGCTGGGCGCGGCGGCGGCGGCCGTAGGGCGGGCGGAAGAAGCGCGACGCTTGGCCGGTGACGTCGGCGATCGCCTGGTGGCCGAGGAGCACCTGCCGGCGGGCCTCGGCCGCCGGGATCCGCCAGGGGTGACGATGGCTCCAGCTGTGGTTGGCGACCAGATGCCCGGCGGCCACCAGCCGACGGACCAGCTCGGGATGCTCGCGCACGGCGCGCCCGACGACGAAGAAGGAGGCCCTGACCCCGGCCGCCGCCAGCACGTCGAGGATGGCGGGCGTCGAGTGCGGGTCGGGTCCGTCGTCGAAGGTGAGACGGACCGGTCTCACGCCGCCGGCTCGCGGAATCGCTTGAGAGGCACGCGACCGCCTGCGAAGTGGTCGAGGAGCCGACGGCGGCTGAGCCAGAAGCGGTGGGGCTGCAGGCGGTCCGCCTCGCGGGCCGCGCCCTCGGGATGGAACGCCCACAGCAGCAGCCGGAAGTGCCAGCGCAGTCGCCAGGCCCGCCACCCCGGCGGCAACGGCTCGATCTCGAACCCCAGCATCCTGCCGTGGGGTGGAATCCAGCTCACCCCCTCGAAGCCCTGGACGGCGGCCAGGGCAGGGTCGGTCTCGACCCGTCGGGCGAGCTCGGCGAGCGACCCGAGCAGCAGCTTGGCGAAGCGGAAGGCGCGCGCCCTGCCCTCATCCCCGATCAGCAGCCGCCGGTTGTCGAGGTGGAGACGGCCGACCGGATCGCCAGGCCCGAGCCGGGTGCCGTCGGCCAGCTCGCGCGCCGGCCCGTGATGGCGGTCCAGCTCCAGGCGCAGGAACTCGCCCACCGGCTCTACCCGGTGCCACCGGTCGTACAGCCGGTCGAAGGCCTGGTAGACGGCCCCTAGCAACCGCAGCGGCAGGTTCGACAACCGCTTTCCCATCTGGTCGGCGCCGCCCCTCCCGGCTTCCACCACGGACTCCTAGCGGGCGGCCAGCTCTGGTGCCCTCTCCGTGGCCGGCCCCGGGGCCAGCCCGCGGACCAGGCCGGCGACCCGGGCCGCGGCGTCGCGGCAGCCGTGGTCCCAGGCGCGCTGCTGTGCCTCCTCCAACCGCGGTCGGGAGCCGAACAGCTCGGCCAGCCGCTCGCGAAGGGCCTCCGGGCGCACCAGTCCGCCCAGACCGCGGCTCTCCAGGTAGCGCACGTTGAAGCCCTCCTGGCCGCCCAGCGAGCAGCAGGCCAGGAAAGGCCGGCCGCAGGCCAGCGCCTCGGCCACCGACAGGCCGCCCGGCTTGCCGACTACGACGTCGGCGGCACGCAGCAGGCTGGGCATCTCGGTGGTCCAGGCCAGCACCTTGAGCCGTTCGGGGCGGCGCTCGACGATCGAATCGAGGCTGCGCCGCACGGCTTCGGGCGCGTGTCCCGCCAGCACCACGACCTGGTAGCCGAGCTCGTCCGCCGCCAGCTCGCGCAGCGCCCGCACGACGCCGATGCCGTAGCCGCCGCCGGTGACCAGGACGGTCGGCCGCTCGGGGTCGAGCCCGAGGGCGCGGCGGCCGTCGCGCGGCGGCGGCGGGGCGGCGAACTCGGGCATCAGCGGGATGCCGGTGACGTGCACGCTGGCCGCCGGCGCCCCGCGCTCGGCGAGCTCGCGTGCCACCTCCTCGGTGCCGACGCAGTAGTGGTCGATCGACGGCTGCACCCAGAAGCCGTGCGCCCCGAAATCGGTCGTCACCGCCACCGCCGGGATCGAGCGGTAGCCGTTGAGGCGCTTGAGGAAGGTGAGCAGCGCCGCCAGGTTGACCTGGGTGGCGACCACCACCTGGGGCTCGAAGGCCGCCAGCTCGCTCTTGAGCCGCCGCACCAGCAGCTTGCGGATCCAGGCCAGCAGCCCCTGCCGGATCAGCTTCTCGGAGCGCGGCGAGCGAGTGGTCAAGGTCGACAGCAGGGTGACGAACAGCGCCTCGTCCAGGGACTCGCTCTTGGGCGAGAACCACCCCCGGTTGTCGGGGAAGTGGGTCTTCTGGAAGCGCCGGAGCACGTCGCGCACCGCGGTCGGGATACTGCCCTCCTCGAGCATCTCCCGCCAGTCGTCCCAGTCGCGGTGGTAGAGGCTCTCGTAGAGCGCGGGTTCGCCGGTCACCAGGTCGATGTAGCCCGTCTTGAGGGCGTCGGCGACCTTGGCGTCCATCAGCTCCCACAGGTCCAGCACGTGGACCCGGACCGAGGAGTCGTCGCCGGCGAGCGCCAGCCCGACCGCCTGGGCGGCCCGGGTATGCCCGTTGCCGAGCCCCGAGGTCAGGAAGAGGACCCGCATCCCCGAGGCCCGGGGCGCATGCCGACCGCCGTGATCGTCCACCCTCTCCATCGCTCGCCGCCCGCAGCGTCCCGCCGCGTCGCCGGCTGGCAGGCCCGGCCGCGGCCGGCGGGAGCCCCGTCCTGTGCGGGGCGGCTCTGGCTGCGGGGGGTCAGTCTAGCAAGTCCGTGGTGGAAGTCGGGCGGACGTCCACCGTGGGCTGCTGGCAGGCTGTGGGAGGTCCGGCCGGCGCCGGGGCGCGGGCGCCCGGCTCAGGAGAAGACGCGCAAGAAGAGGCCGAGGACCCTGCGGACCAGCGGGGTCAGCTTGCCGCGGCGCCAGGTGTCGGCGGCCCGCTTGATGACCTCGATCTGGGTGGGGTAGGGGTGGATGGTGGTGGCCAGCTTGGAGAGGCCGACCTGGTGGGTGACCGCCAGGCACAGCTCGCCGAGCATCTCGCCGGCGTGGTCGGCCACCAGGGTGGCGCCCAGGACGCGGTCCTTGCCGCGCTGAACGTGGAGCCGCAGGAAGCCCTCGTCGGCGCCGTCGAGCACCGCCCGGTCGACGTCGGCGAGCGGGATGGTGAGGGTGTCGACCTCGAAGCCCTGCTGGCGGGCCTCCTTCTCGTACATCCCCACGTGGGCGATCTCGGGGCTAGTGTAGGTGCACCAGGGCACCACCAGGTCGCTGGCCTTGGCGCGCCCGAAGAACAGCGCGTTCTGGATGGCGATGCGGGCCAGCGCGTCGGCCACGTGGGTGAACTTGTACTTGGAAGCGACGTCGCCGACGGCGTAGATCCGCGGGTTGGTGGTGCGCAGCCGGTCGTCGATCCGCACCCCCTGGCGGTCGAACTCGACCCCGGCCGCCTCGAGCCCCAGCCCTTCGACGTTGGGGGCGCGGCCGACCGCCACCAGCAGCCGGTCGACGGTGGCGCTTTGCGAGCGGCCGCCGTCGCGCGCGAACTGGAGGGTCAGCTCCCCGCCGGCGGGCTCGACGCGCTCGACCTTGACCCCCAGCTCGAGCTTGACCCCGTCGTCGAGCATCGCCTGCTGGACGATGGCGGCGGCGTCGGCGTCCTCCCGCACCAGCACGTGCGGGGCCATGTCGAAGAGGGTGACCTCGCTGCCCAGCCGGGCGAAGGACTGGGACAGCTCGCAACCGATCGGTCCGCCGCCGATGACCCCGAAGCGGCGCGGCCGCTCGGTCAGCGTGAACACCGTCTCGTTGGTCAGATAGCAGCCCTCGTCGCAGCCGGGGATGGGCGGCGCCACCGGCCGGGCGCCGGTGGCGACGACCGCCCGCCGGAAGTGGAGGCGGCGACCGTCGACCTCGACCGCGTCGGGGGCCACGAAGCGTCCCTCGCCGAGAAAGACGTCGACCCCGAGGCCGCGGAAGCGCTCGACGCTGTCGTGGCGGCTGATCACCGCCCGCAGCCGGCGCATGCGCTCCATGGCGGCGGCGAAATCGCCGTCGCCGGCGGCCGCCGGCCCCCCGTAGGCGCCCGCCGCGCCGCGAGCGTCCCGCCAGGCGCGGGCGGCGCGGATGATGCCCTTCGACGGCACGCAGCCGTAGTTGAGACAGTCGCCGCCCATCAGCCGCCGCTCGACCAGCGCCACCCGGGCGCCGAGCCCGGCCGCGCCGGCCGCCGACACCAGTCCGGCGGTGCCGGCACCGACCACCACCAGGTGATAGCGGCCGGCGGGCTGCGGGTTGACCCAGTGCTCGGGGTGGACGTTGTCGAGCAGCCCGCGGTTGTGCTCGTCGAGCGGCTGGACCAGCTCCAGCAGCTCGGGATCGAGCGCCGGAGTCCCGAGATCAGACATCGTCCACCTCCTGTTTGAGCGCCCGGGCGGCGATGCGGGTGACGATGGCGGTGACCAGCACCGTGGCCACCAGACCGACCCCCAGCAGCGCCCAGTCGCCGGCGCCGCGCTCCACGGTGGCGCCGCCGGCCACCGCCGCCAGGCTGCCCAGCGCCTTGCCGTAGTAGACGTAGAGGAAGGTCCCGGGGAGCATGCCGAAGGCGGCCAGCATGTAGTCGGCGAAGCGCACCCGGGTGAGCCCCAGCGCGTAGTTGAGCAGGTTGTAGGGGAAGGCCGGCGAGAGCCGCAGCAGGAAGACGATCTTGAGCCCCTGCTCGCCGACCGCCCGGTCGATGGCCCCGAAGCGGGGCGTCCGCTGGAGCCGCCGCTCGACGGCGCCGCGGGCCAGGTAGCGGGCGATCAGGAAGGCCAGGCCCGAGCCCAAAGTGGCGCCCAGGAACACGAACAAGGTGCCGCGCGCCAGCCCGAAGATGGCGCCGGCCGCCAGGGTGAGGACCGAGCCCGGGATGAAGGCGACGGTGGCCACCGCGTACCCCAGCACGAAGACCAGCGGACCCCAGACGCCGAGGCCGTCGACCCAGCCGGCGAACTGCGGCACGTAGCCCCCGAGCCGCCGCCCGAGGTACAGCAGCAGGGCGACGGCGGCGACGGCCGCCACCAGCTTGAGGACGGCCGCCAGGCGGCGCTTTGCGGGGTCGGCGGCCGGCGCCGCCGGCGAGGGGGTCTCGGTCATCTCGGGGTGACTCGGATCGGGGCGGGCGGTCCGGCTCCCTCCTCCGCCCGCCGGGAAGCTACGCGCCCGCCGCCGGCCCGGTTCTGTGGCCGGGAACGAGTGGCGACTAGGCCGCGGCCCAGAGGGCGGCGGCCAGCAGGGTCCCTCCGAGGCCGGCGAACATGCCGGCCACCGCCGCCAGGTTGCCCCAGATGGTGCCCTCCTTGGCGGTCTTGCCGAGCAGCATCAGACAGCCCATCGAGACGGTGAGCTGGACCGCCACGAAGATTCCCGTGAGACCGCCGGGGATGGCCGAGCCGGGCGGCTGCGTCTGCGCGATCCTCCAGTTGAAGGCGGCCGCCACCAGACCGGCCACCAGCAGGCCGGCGGTCACCAGATCCCAGAGCCTGGGCCGGGGCAGGTCGAGCTCGAGCGAGGTCAGTTTCGAGGCCAGTCCTGCCATCGGGTCTCTCCTCCGCGGCCGGCGAGAAGGCCGAGATGCTAGCACAGGCCGGGGCGGGGACGTGGATCTGGGGGTGTACCCCGGAATCGTGCACATTGACCATGATTTTGCAGTCAATTTGCACGAAAGGCTTGCCAGGAAGAGGAAACTGCTGTACGTTCCCGCGAAATGACGTCCAAATGGAGGGCAACGTGACGACCAAGGCCGAGATCCTGAAGACCGTCGACCGGGAGAAGGTCCGCTTCCTCCGGCTGCAGTTCACCGACATCCTGGGAGCGCTCAAGAACGTCGAGGTGCCGCGCAGCCAGTTCTCCAAGGCGCTCGACGGGCAGATCCTCTTCGACGGCTCGTCGATCGAGGGCTTCGTGCGCATCGAGGAGTCGGACATGCTGCTGGTCCCGGACCTCGACACCTTCCGGGTCAACCCCTGGGTCAGCCCCGGCGGCACCCGGGTGGCGCGGCTGATCTGCGACATCCACCGCCCCGACGGCGAGGAGTTCGAGGGCTGCCCGCGGCTGGCGCTCAAGCGACAGGTGGCCAACGCGGCCCAGCTCGGCTACACGATGGTGGCGGGTCCGGAGGCCGAGTTCTTCCTGTTCCAGAAGGACTCGACCGGCGGCACTCGGGTCGAGACCCACGACGTCGGCGGCTATTTCGACCTGACGCCGGTGGACAAGGGCGAGGAGTGCCGCCGCGACGTGGTCAACGTGCTCGAGGCGATGGGCTTCGAGGTCGAGGCCGCCCACCACGAGGTGGCTCCCGGTCAGCACGAGATCGACTTCAAGTACGCGCCGGCGGTGGAGTGCGCCGACAACGTGGCCACCTTCCGCTTCGTGGTCAAGAAGGTGGCCCTCGACCACGGCCTCCACGCCACCTTCATGCCCAAGCCGATCTTCGGGGTCAACGGCTCGGGGATGCACACCCACCAGAGCCTGCTCAACCGCCAGAAGCGCAACGCCTTCTACGACGCCCGCGCCGAGTGGCAGCTCTCCAAGGTGGCGCTGGGCTACATCGGCGGCATCCTCAAGCACGCCAAGGCGTTCGTGGCGGTGACCAACCCGCTGGTCAACTCCTACAAGCGGCTGGTCCCGGGCTACGAGGCGCCCACCAACATCGCCTGGTCGGAGCGCAACCGCTCGCCGCTGGTCCGGGTGCCGGCCAAGCGCAAGATGTCCACCCGCTGCGAGGTGCGGATCCCCGATCCGGCCTGCAATCCCTATCTGGCGCTGACCGTCATGCTGGCCGCCGGACTCGACGGCGTCACCAGCGAGCTCGACCCCGGGCCGCCGGTCAACAAGAACATCTTCGCCATGAGCCAGCGCGAGAAGCGCCGGCTGAAGATCGACGAGCTGCCGTCCGACCTGTCGCTGGCGCTCGATCACCTGGAGAAGAGCGCCGTCGTCAAGGAGGCCCTGGGCGAGCACATCTACCGGCACTTCGTGCGCGCCAAGCGGCAGGAGTGGCACGACTATCTGGCCCACGTCCATCCGTGGGAGCGGGCGCGCTACCTGGAGAGCTATTGACGCCGTGGGAGGTCAGGCGCGGGGAGCGTCGGGCACGTAGTCGATCGGCAGGATGGCGAGACTGCCGTCGTCGCCGACGTCGACGGTCGACTGGCGCACGTCGTGCTCGATGGCGCCGCCGGCGATGATGCTCTCCTCGATCATCACGTTGCGGCGCACCTCGTGCCGGTCCACCAGCTGGCGATCGCGGGCCGAGACCTCGAGGCCGTCGTCCCCGAAGTACGAGTAGCGCTCCCAGAGCACCGCGTGGCGGATCTCGACCCCGCTCTGGACGATCCAGCCGTCGCCGATCACCGCATACGGCCCCAGCCGGGCGCCGGGCTCGACGATGCAGTGGTTGCCGATGATCACCGGCGGGCGGATCTCGACCCGCCCGAAGTCGATCGCCACGTCGGTCCCCAGGTAGCCCCAGGGCAGCTTCTCGTAGGGCAGGTCCAGGTCCAGCCGGCCGTCGAGGACCTCGCGGTTGACCTGCAGGTAGTCGCGCTTCTGACCGACGTCGTACCACTCGCCGTCGTACTGCAGGCCCCACAGCAGGTGGTCGCCCGGCAGCTTGAGGTAGGGGAGCTTGCCGAGCAGGGCGGGGAAGACGTGCTTGCCGAAGTCGTAGAACGCCTCGTCGACGGTGGCGCCGGCCTCGGTGCGCAGCCCGTCGAGCGCCCGCACGAGGTCCATCTCGATCATGTAGATCGAGGCGTTGTTGAGGTTGCTGGGCGAGTCCGGGTCCTTCTCGTAGAAGGCCTTGACCTGCCCCGACCGCGACATCACCCCGCCGCGCGTCTCGGGCCGCTCGAACTCGACCGTGCCGTAGTCCCGGCGCCGCTCCCAGGCCACCGGCACCACCACCATGGTGAAGGCGGCGCCGACCCGGCGGTGGACGTCGTACATCTCCTCGAGCAGCTCGGGACCGAAGTTGGTGACGATGTCGGCGCTGGGCACGATGACCGTCGACCCCTGGAAGGGGTCGCCCCGCCGCTCGTCGCCGTCGGTCGGCAACAGCTTGGCCTCCCGGCCCAGCACCTGCTTGCAGACCCCGCCAAAGGTGCCGCTGGGTTGGGCCTCCTCGACGAAGCGGATGCGGGCGCCGAAGCGGGTGCCGTCCTGGAAGTACCGCCTGATGGTCTCGCCCAGCACGCAGAGGTTCATCGACATCTCGGCGATGCCCGACTGCACCAGCCGCCGCACCCAGATCTCGGCCATCCGCACCTTGCCGCCCAGCGGAAACAGCGGCTTGGGCAGATGCCGGGCGGTCAGCGGGTCCATCCGCCTGCCCAGGCCGGCCGCCAGGATGGCCCCGGTCAGCCGGTCGCGCACCCCCCGCCGGTGGGTCCAACTGCCGGCCCAGAACTCCGGCTCGAAGGCGATGGGCAAGAGGTGGGTTCCTCGCGGTCGCGGCGCGGGGCAGGCTACCACGGCGGGACGCGAGGCCCGGGGGCCGCCGCCGGGCGCCGGACCCTCGTGTACGATGGGCCGGCAATGGGCAGCGGCAGCCGCCGGCGGTGCGGGCCGTGACGGCGGCGCAGGCCGCGATCCTCGGTCTGATCCAGGGGATCACCGAGTTCCTGCCGATCAGCTCGTCGGGCCACCTGATCCTGGCCTCGCGGCTCTTCGGATGGCCGGACCAGGGGCTGCTCTTCGACACCGCCGCCCACTCCGGGTCGCTGGTCGCGGTGCTGGTCTACTTCCGGCGCGACCTGCGGCGGCTCCTCGCCGGCTGGGCACGGGCGGCGGGCGGCGCGGGCACCGACCCGCCCGCCGGCTCCGCGCGGCCGTCCGCGGCCAGCCCGCGGCTCGCCCGGCAGCTGCTGATCGCCACCGTGCCGGTGGCGGTCGGCGGTCTGCTGGCGGCCGACCTGCTGGCCAGGGGCGCCCGTGGAACGCTGCTGATCGCCGCCACCACGGTTCTATTCGGGCTGGCGATGGGCTGGGCCGACCGCCGGGTAACCGCCGACCGGTCGATCGAGGAGTTGACCACGACCCAGGTGCTGGGGGTCGGACTGGCCCAGGCGCTGGCCCTGGTGCCGGGCACCTCGCGCTCGGGGGTTACCATTACCGCCGGTCTGCTCGCCGGTCTGTCGAGGGAGGACGCCGCCCGTTTCTCCTTTCTGCTGGCGGTGCCGGTGGGGCTGCTGGTCGCGCTCAAGGATCTCTGGGAGCTGGCGGCCGGCGGCTTCGCCAACGGCGACGGCCTGGCGGCGGCGGTGGGGTTCCTGGTCTCGGGGCTGAGCGCCTACGCCGCCATCGGCTGGCTCCTGGGCTGGGTGCGGCGGCAACGGCTCACCCTATTCGTGGTCTACCGAGTGGTGCTGGGCCTGGCGCTGCTGGCGGCCCTGTGAGCGGGGCTGACGGGCTTTCGGCGAATGGCCGACGACGTCAAGCTGGTCGAACGCGCGCTGGCCGGCTCCGAGGAGGCCTACCGGTTGCTCCTGCGCCGCTATCAGCGGCCCATCCTCGGGCTGCTGTGCCGCATGGTCCGCGACCCGGCGCTGGCCGAGGACCTCGCCCAGGAGGTGTTCGTCAAGGCCTTCCGAGCCCTCGACTCCTTCGACCGCTCGCGCAAGTTCTCGAGCTGGCTGTTCAAGATCGCCCACAACACCGCCATCGACCAGCTCCGGCGCCGCGAGCTCGACACGCTGCCGCTCGAGACCCCGGACCCGGACTCGGCCGATCTGCTGGCGCTGCTGCCCGACGATCGGGCCGAGGACCCGGTGGCGGCCGCCGAGCGCCGCCAGCTGGCGACGGCCATCGAGCACGGCATCGAGCAGCTGCGGCCCAGCTACCGCGAGGTGCTGCTGCTGCGCTTCGAGCAGGGGCTGGCCTACGAGGAGATCGCCGACGTCACCGGGCTGCCGCTAGGGACCGTCAAGACGCACCTGTTCCGGGCCCGCAAGGCGCTGGCCCGCTGGCTGGCGGAGCAGGGCTGGGAGCCGGCCGGATGAGGCGCCCGGACCCGGTGGACCGGGACCCTGGGAGGCCGAAACTTTGCCCCTGGGCGCCTCGTAGGGCGCGATAGGAGAGCGACGATGAACCGCCGACTGCATCGAGCCGTCCGCCGCTGGCTGAGGTACGAGCGACTGGGCCGCGACCGGCGGGCCGAAGGGGCCCTGCGGACGGTCTTCGCCCGCCTGCCGGCGGCCCCGGTCCCGGCCGGGCTGGCGGCGCGGGTGCTGGCGCGGGCCGGCGTCCTGGCGCCGCTGCCGGTGCGGCGCGTCGCCTGGTCGCTGCGCGCCGCCACCGCCGTCTGCCTGTTGCTGGGCGGCGTGGCCGTGCTGCTGCTGCCGCCGACGGTGGTGCCGCTGGCCGGCAGCCTGGAGATCGGCTCGGTGCTGGAGGGCGCCGCCACGGCGGTGGCGGGGGCCGGGCGCCGGTTCGCGGTCGGCGTCACCGTCTGGCGGGCGGTCTCGGACGCCGGCATCCTGCTCGCCGAGGCGCTGACTTCGCCGGCCGTGCTGGTGACCCTGGCGACCAGTCTGGTGCTGAGCACCGGCCTGTTCCGTCTGCTGAGTGGGCTGATGCTCACCGAGAGGAATCGACGCCATGCCTGATCTGCTGTCCCCGATGGGTCACCGGCTGGCCGTGCTGGCGGCGGCGGCGCTGCTGGCGGCGCCGGCCTTCGCGCAGCCGCCGCCGGCGCCGGAGTCACCGGCCATGCCGCCGCCGTCCCCCCCGCCTTCGGTCGAACCGGAGACCGCCTTCCCGACCGCCGAGCAGGACGCCCTGCAGGCCGAGGTCGAGGCCCGTTTCTCGGTGGTGCCGCTCCAGCAGGGTCTGCTGCTGCAACCCCGCGAGGGCGGCGCGGTGGCGATCGAGATCGCCGCCGACGGCACGGTGGCGGTCAACGGCGAGCCCGCCGCCGGCGAGGCGCTGCGCGACCTCCTGGGAGAGGAACGGGCGGCGTTGATCGAGCGGCTCGCCGCCCTGCCCGACCGCCGGCAGCTGTTCGTGACCGGCAGCGCCGCCGCGGCGCTCCCCGTGGAGGGCGGACCCGAGCCGCCCCGGCCACCGCAGCCGCCGGCGCCGCGGCACCTGCGGCACGGCGAGCATCGCCGCACCGACGTCCAGGTAGTGGTGGGCAGCCGGCTGGTGATCGCCCCGGAGGAGACCTCCGAGGGGGCGGTGGTGTTCGGGGGTCCGCTCGAGGTGCGCGGCCGGGTGGAGGGCGACGCCGTCGCCATCGGCGGCGGGATCACCGTCGACGGCGAGGTGACCGGCGACGTGGCGGCGGTCGGCGGTCCGGTCAGCCTCGGCCCCGAGGCCGAGGTGTGGGGCGACGCGGTGAGCGTCGGGGGGACCGTCCGTCGCCAGTCGGGCGCCGTGGTTCACGGCCAGGTGGTCGAGGTCCCGTTCGGCTCCACCATCAACTTCCCCGACTGGGGCGACTGGAACTTCTGGCCGCCCACCAAGTGGCCGCAGGGGGAGGTGCTCTTCACGCCCTGGCGGCTGGTGGCCAAGGCCATGTGGCGGGTGTTCGGGATCGCGGTGCTGGCGCTGCTCGCCTGTCTGGTCCTGCTGGTCGCGCCGCGGCCGGTGGAGCGGGTGCAGCGGGCGATCGCGGTCGAGGCCTGGAAGGCCGGGCTGATCGGCTTCCTGGCCCAGGCGCTGTTCCTGCCGACGCTGCTGGTGGTGATCCTCGTGCTGTGCATCTCGATCATCGGCATCCCGCTGCTGCTGCTGGTGCCGTTCGCGATCATGGGACTGTGCCTGGTCGCCTTCGTGGGCTACTGCGGCGTCGCCTATCAGATCGGCCGTTTCATCGAGCGGCGTTTCGGGTGGGACCTCACCAGCCCCTATCTGGTGATCACCGTGGGGGTGGTGGCGATCCACGTCTGGAGCCTGGTCGGGGCGCTGCTGGCCTGGGGGCCGCTGTGGATCTTCTCGATCATGTTCCGCACCTTTGGCGCCCTGATCTGGTACGTGGCCGGCACCGTCGGCTTCGGGGCGGCGCTGCTGACCCGTTTCGGCACCACCGACATCGCCGGCGGCGCCGCGCCGGAGCTGCCCCCGGCGGCGGGACCGCCGGGCGGGGAGGCCGCCGGTCTGCCGCCCGCCGAAGGCGTCTAGCGCCTCCTCGGAGCCCCGGGCGCCTGGCCGGCGACGATCGGCCGGGCGCTACCGGCCGGCCTCAGCCGCTCAGCCGCTCAGCCGCTCAGCCGCGGCAGGACCGCGCCCAGGCGCGCGGCGAGCCGCGTGTAGCGGCGCTCCACCCGGTCGTTGCGGACCCCGCGGGCCAACGAGCGGGTCTGGCCCACCACCACCACCAGCCGCCGGCCGCGGGTCACCGCCGTGTAGAGCAGGTTGCGGCGCAGCATCACGTAGTGCTGCGAGTGGAGCGGCATCACCACGCACGGGTACTCGCTGCCCTGCGCCTTGTGGACCGAGCAGGCGTAGGCCAGGGCCAGCTCGTCGAGGTCGGCCGGCTCGTAGGTCAGCACCCGGCCGTCGAATCGCACCCGCAGCTTGTCGCCGCCGGCGTCGGTGCCCTCCACCCAACCCACCTCGCCGTTGAACACCTCGAGGTCGTAGTTGTTGCGGAGCTGCATGACGCGGTCGCCGGCCAGCAGCCGCCCGCCGCCCGGCTCCAGCCGCCGGCCGGCCGGGTTGAGCAGCCGCTGCAGCTCGCGGTTGAGGTTCTCGGTGCCCAGCAGACCGCGCCGCATCGGGGTCAGCACCTGGATGTCGCGGCGCGGGTCGAGCCCGAAGCGGCGCGGGATGCGCTCGGTGAGCAGCCGCTCGAGGGTGTCGAGGATCTGCTCGGGCTCGCGGCGGGCGATGAAGTGGAAGTCGGCGTCGGGGTCGGACTGCGCCAGCGCCGGCAGCTCGCCGCGCAGGATGCGGTGCGCGTTGCGCACGATCAGACTGGACGCCGCCTGGCGAAAGATCCGGGTCAGCCGCACCACCGGCACCACCCCCGAGTCGATGAGATCGCCCAGCACCCGCCCGGGCCCCACCGAGGGAAGCTGGTCGACGTCCCCGACCAGCAGCAGCTGGCCGTCCTCGGGCAGCGCGTCGACGAGCTGCCAGGCCAGCCGGCAGTCGAGCATCGAGGCCTCGTCGACGATCACCAGGTCGGCCTCCAGCGGCCGCTGGCGGTGACGCTGGAAGCTCATCGTCCGCGGGTCGAACTCGAGCAGCCGGTGGAGGGTCTTGGCCTCCGCCCCGGTGGCCTCCGCCAGCCGGTTGGCGGCGCGGCCGGTGGGGGCGGCCAGCGCCACCCGCCGCCGCGCCCGGGTCAGCAGGTAGACCACCGCCCGCACCAGGGTGGTCTTGCCGGTCCCGGGTCCGCCGGTGATCACCAGCACCCGCTCGGCCGCCGCCCGCAGCACCGCCCGCCGCTGCGCGGCCGCCAGCCGCAGCCCGCGGCTGCGCTCGAAGCCCTCGATCGCCTCGGCCGGCGGCGCCGGCAGCGGCTCACGACCCGCGAGCAGACCGGCCAGGCGGCGGGCGATGCCCACCTCGGCGGCGTGGAGGTCGGGCCGGAAGAAGCTCTCGGCACCGCCCGCTCCGGCCTCGGACGGCACCTCGCGCACCACCGCGCCGCGCTCGACCAGGGCGGCGAGCGCCGTCTCGACCGCCGCCGCAGGGAGATCCAGGAGCTCAGCCGCCTCGCGCACCAGCTCGCTCCGCGGCAGCAGCACGTGCCCGCGCTCGGTGGCCCGGTCGAGAACGTGGAGCACCCCGGCGGCCGCCCGCTGCGGGGCGTCGGGCGGCAGCCCCAGCCGGCCGGCGATGCGATCGGCGGTCTGGAACCCGATCCCGAAGACGTCGCTCGCCAGCCGGTAGGGATCGCTTCGCACCAGCTCCGGCGCCTCGGTCCCGTAGCGCTTGAAGATCTTGACCGCGTGGGCGGTGGAGACGCCGTGCGACTGGAGGAAGACCATCACCTCCCGCATCCCGTGCTGCTCCTGCCACGCCTGGCGGATGCTCCGTGCCCTCACCGGCCCGATGCCCTCGACCTCGGCCAGCCGGTCGGGCTGGCGCTCGATGACCTCCAGGGTGTCGAGCCCGAACTGCGCCACCAGCCGCCCGGCCATCACCTTGCCGATCCCCGGCACCATCCCCGACCCCAGATAGCGCTCGATCCCCTCCATCGTCGACGGCTTCAAGCTCAGGTACGACTCGGCCCGGAACTGCCGCCCGTACTTGCGGTCCTCCTCCCAGCTCCCGGTCAGCCGCAGCCGCTCCCCGGGCTGAATCGCCGGCAGCCGCCCCACCGCCGTCACCGTCCCCCGCCCCACCACCGCCAGCCGCAACACCGTCCATCCGCTCGCCTCGCTCGCATACACCACCCGCTGCACCGTCCCCTCGACGGCGTCGGTTCCCACTGCCGCCGCGGGCCTTTCCATGGCCTCTTTCATTGCCCTTTCGCCAGTCTACGTGAGCCCGCGAGTTTCGCTTGCAGGTCGACAAAGAGGTCAGGAGGGCTATCTTCATCAGACCTGGCTGGAGGGGGGCGCGCCCTTCGAACGGGCCCCGTTAAACCGTTCGGTCGGCAAGCTGGGTAGAGCGGGTCTGGGCAGATTGCAGGAGTGGTGCACGCTTGAACTGGTCCTCAACCTCCCTACGGCTGCGGCATTCGATTTCCACGGAGGGATCGCCGGAGCGGGTCAGTCTCGCCAGCCCGTGTGGAGCCGGCCGGGGTGGGGTGCGACAGGGACCTGGAGCCGAGCGCTTGCGCGAGTCCTCGCAGTTCGACCGACCTCCCAGCGCTCGGCGGATAGGAGGAACGGGCGTCCCCCGTGAAGCTCTCCAGGCCCGTTCCGTGCCCAGGCGTACCCCACCCCGGTCGGCTCTCGCCACAGACCTCCCCCACTGACCCGCGCCCCAAACCCACGCCCTCGCGGCTGTGCCAGAATGGCGCCGCCATGGCGACCCCCCCTCTGGTGCTGGTCATCGACGACGAGACCGGCTCGCGCGAGTCGATGGCCATCGCCCTCGAGAAGGCCGGCCTGGGGGTCAAGACCTTCGACGAGGCGGACAAGGCGCTGGCCTTCCTGGAGGAGCGCGACGGCGCCGGCCTGGCGATCTGCGACCTGCGGATGCCGGGCACCGACGGCCTCGGCTTCCTCTCCGAGGTGCGCCGCCGGCAGCTCGACCTGGGGGTCATCCTGGTCACCGGCTACGGCTCGATCGAGTCGGCCGTCGAGGCCATGCGGGTCGGCGCCGACGACTACCTGACCAAGCCGGTCGACCTCTACGAGCTGCGCAAGCGGGTGATGAACCTGCTCGAGAACCGCCAGCTCAAGGAAGAGGTGACCACGCTGCGCGAGATGCTCGACAAGCGCTACGGCTTCGAGAGCATCGTCGCCAAGTCGTCGCGGATGGAGCGGCTCTTCGAGCAGATGCGGCTGGTGGCGCCCACCCGTTCGACGGTGCTCGTCGTCGGCGAGAGCGGCACCGGCAAGGAGCTGGTGGCCAACGCCCTGCACCGCGCCAGCCCGCGCCGCGAGGAGCGCTTCCTGGCGCTCAACTGCGGCGCCATCCCCTCGGACATCCTGGAGAGCGAGCTGTTCGGGCACGAGCGCGGTTCGTTCACCGGCGCGGTGGCGCGCAAGATCGGCAAGTTCGAGCTGGCCCACAAGGGGACGATGTTCCTGGACGAGATCAGCGAGCTCTACCCCGAGCTGCAGGTCAAGCTGCTGCGGGTGCTCGAGGAGCGGCAGATCATGCGGGTCGGGGGCAGCGAGAACCTGGAGGTGGACTTCCGGCTGATCGCCGCCACCAACCGCGACCTCGAGCAGGAGGTCGCCGACGGCCGCTTCCGCCAGGACCTCTACTACCGGCTCAAGGTGGTGACCCTCACCGTGCCGCCGCTGCGCGAGCGGACCGAGGACATGGCGCTGCTCGCCGAGCACTTCCTGCAGCAGTTCTGCGAGGAGCACGGCCGCCCGCTCAAGCGGCTCACCCCGGCCGCCCTCGAGGCGCTGGCCGGGCACTCGTGGCCGGGCAACGTCCGGGAGTTCAAGAACTTCATCGAGTCGATGGTGATCTTCCACCAGGGCGAGGAGATCGACGCCGCCGACCTGCCGCACGAGTTCGGCGAGGGCCCGGCCACTGCGGCGGCGCCCCCGGTCCAGAACCTGGTGGGCAAGCCCCGCACGATGGCCGAGATCGAGCGCCAGGCGATCCTCGACACCCTGCAGCTCACTGGCGGCCGCCGCGCCGAGGCGGCGCGCATCCTGGGCATCGGCCTGCGCACCCTGCAGCGCAAGCTCAAGGACTATCGCGAGGCCGGCTACTTCAACGGTTGAGGAGGAGGGTGGGGAATGGAGCTACCGGCCGAAGTGCTGATCCACAACGCGCTGCTGGGGCTCAAGGGCGCCCCCGGGACGCTGCTGCAGATCGCCCCGGAGGGCTACTACCTGGTGACCTGCCGTTTCGGCGACCGCGAGCACCGGGTGATGCTGCCGGTGGGCGACACCGTGATCATCGCCAAGGAGCACGAGGAGCCGGCCGCCGAGATCCTCGACGTGGAGCGCTAGCAGGCTGGGAGTCCGTGGTGGAAGTCCGCCCGCCCGTCTGGCGGCGGGGCGGAGCCGTCTGCGGCGTTGCCGCTCCTCGACAATGGCCCGGCATTGCCTGCGTCGCGTCGCCTGGCATCCGGCCCCGCCGCGTCCGCCAGCCGCCCCGACCGACTCCCACCACGGACTCCTAGCCGGCCCCGATGGCGTCCAGCATCTCGCGGACGGCGGCGGTCATGCCGACGAGGACGGCGCGCGAGACTATGGCGTGGCCGATGTTGAGCTCTTCGACCTCGGGGAGGGCGGCCACCGGGCCGACGTTGCCGACGGTCAGGCCGTGGCCGGCGTAGACCCGGAAGCCGGCGGCGGCGCCCTGGCCGGCGGCGGCGCGGATCTTCTCGAATTCGGCCGCCTGTTGCGGACCGGTCGCGCGGGTGTAGGCGTCGGTGTTGATCTCGAAGCCGGCGACCGGGCCGCGGCCGTGGCGCTCTAGCGCCTCGAGCTGCCGCGGCTCCGGGTCGAGGAAGATCGACACCGCGATGCCGGCTTCGGCGAGCCGTGCGGCGGCGGCCGCCGCCCGCTCGCCGCCCGCCACCAGTTCGAGACCGCCCTCGGTGGTCACCTCCTCGGACCGCTCGGGCACCAGGGTGGCCTGGTCGGGGTGGACCTCGAGAGCGAGGGCCAGCATCTCGTCGCTGATCGCCATCTCGAGGTTGAGCTTGCCGCGGACGGCGCTGCGGAGCCGCCGCACGTCGTCGTCCTGGACGTGCCGGCGGTCGCCCCGCAAGTGGACGGTGATGCCGCCCGCCCCGGCCGCCTCGGCGAGCCGCGCCGCCTCCACCGGATCGGGGTAGGCGGCGCGCCGCGCCTGGCGCAGGGTCGCGACGTGGTCGACGTTGACCGACAGCAGGGTCATCGCGGACGTTCGCCGGTGCCGGCCGGCTGCGGCTCCCCGACCTCGGCGCGGATGGCCTCGAGGATCTCCGCGGCCAGGGCCTCGATCTCCGCCTGGTCCGGGCCTTCGAGCATCACCCGCGCCAGCGGCTCGGTGCCGCTGTAGCGCAGCACCAGCCGGCCGCGGTCGCCCAGACGCTCTTCGGCGGCGCGGGCCGCCGCCGCCACCCGCGGCAGGCCGAGCAGCTGCGGCTTGCTGGCCACCCGGACGTTGCGCAGCACCTGCGGGTAGCGCCGGAAGCCGTCCAGCAGCCGCGACAGCGGCCGGCCGGCCGCCGCCACCCGGCGCGCCACCTCGAGCGCGGTCAGCAGCCCGTCGCCGGTGGTCGAGAGATCGAGGTGGACGAGGTGGCCCGACTGCTCGCCGCCCAGCCGGATGCCGGTGCGGAGCATCGCGGCGACCACCTCGCGGTCGCCGACCCCGCAGCGCTCGACCGCGATGCCGTCGGCCGCGAGCGCTCGCTCGAGCCCCAGGTTGCTCATCGTGGTGGCGACCACCGCCGGGGGATCGAGCCGGCCCTCGCTCTTCAGCCCCCGCGCCCACAGGTAGAGCAGGGCGTCGCCGTCGCGCACCTCGCCGGTCTCGTCGGCGAACAGGGCGCGGTCGGCGTCGCCGTCGAAGGCCACCCCGCAGGCGGCGCCGTGGCGCCGCACCGCCCGGGCCATCTCCTGCGGGTGGGTGGAGCCGCAGCCGCGGTTGATGTTGGCGCCGTCGGGCCGGTCGAAGAGCGACACCACTTCGGCGCCGAGCTGGCGGAGAAGCTCGGCGGCCCGCCCCGCGGCGGCGCCGTGGGCGCTGTCGACCACCACCCGCAGGCCCTCCAGCCGCCGGTTGCCGCCGGCCTCGAGGAGGCCGGCGAGATAGCGGCCGGCGAGCGCCGGCTCGACCTCCAGTCCCACCGGCGGCCGATCGTCCACGCCGGTCGGCCGGCTCGCCGGATCGGGGCTCGCCAAATCGGGGTTCGCCGGCACGGGGTCCGCCGGGGCCGCGCGCCCCGCGGACGCCCGCGCGAGTCGTTCTTCGAGCGCCCGCTCGCGCTCCACCGGCCACTTGAAGCCGTCGCCGCCGAAGAGCTTGATGCCGTTGTCGGACGCCGGGTTGTGGCTGGCCGAGACCGCCACGCCGGCGGCGGCGCCCAGCTCCCGGACCAGCCAGGCCACGCCGGGCGTCGGCAGCACCCCCGCCAGCCGCGCGCCGGCGCCGCCGGCCGCCAGCCCGGCCGCCAGCCAGCCCCACAGAGTCGGCGTGCTGGCGCGGGTGTCGCCGGCCACCACCACCACCGGGTCGGCCCCGTCCTCGCCCAGCATCGCCGCCAGCTCGGCGCCAAGCGCCACCACCGTCGCCCGGTCCAGCGGCGGGCGGCCGAACGGGGCGCGGATGCCGTCGGTGCCGAAGAGGGTCATTCCCCGCCCTGGGCCGCGCCCGGGATCTGCAGCGGGATCCGCACGGTCACGATCCGCGGCTGCACCACCTTGATCAACGGATCGGACGACAGCACCGCCGCCTGCTGCTCGAAGTCGATGGCGTGACCGGTGAGGTCGACCGGGGTGGTCGACAGGAAGCTGGCCTGGGCGATCCGCGACTCGGGGCCGCGCACCAGCACCAGCGCCGGAATCACCTCGGGGTCCAGCACCACGGCGCCGGCCGCCGGCTCGCCGACCAGCCGCGGCCGCACCCCCAGCAGGTGGTCCTGCTCGCGGTCGAGCTCGACGCGGATCAGGTTGGGCTCGATCGAGACCAGCTCCAGGCCCTCCGGCAGAAAAACGTTCTCGGCCGTGAGCGGCACCTCGAAGATGCCCTTGGCCGGGCTGTCGAGGTCGACGAAGATGTCCACCTGGAAGGGGTTCAGGTGCCGCATCTGGCTCACCGGACCCCGCACCGTGACCCGCACCGTCTCCACCGGGTCGAGCGCCACCAGCCCGGGGAAGTTGGCGTAGCGGACGTTGGCCTCGAGCACCGTGTCGCTCAGCCGCTCGCGCCGCTGGAGCGACACGAAGAACCAGACGAGGAGGGCCAGGAAAAGGGCCAGAAGGCGCAGGCCCCAGATGCTTCGCGAGTCGTTCAAGGGCTATTCGGGCCGACCGGCACTCGAGGCGGGGCTCATGGCGGGGCCGCGCCCGTTGACTCTAACAGTTGCAACGGACGCACCTCAGGCGGCTTCGGCGGGCTGGGAGCTGAGGTCGGTGAGCAGGTAGCGGTAGAGGGTGTTGCGCAGGCTCTTGGAGTCGAGCTCGCGGATCAGCTTGCCGCCGATGGCGACGCCGATGTGGCCGGTCTCTTCGGAGACCACCACCGCCAGGGCGTCGGTCTCCTCCGAGATCCCCAGCGCCGCCCGGTGGCGGGTGCCGAACTCCTTCGAGACCTCGGGGTTGGAGGTCAGCGGCAGGAAGCAGGCGGCGGCGGCGATGCGGTCGCTCTGGAGGATGACGGCGCCGTCGTGGAGCGGCGTCTCGGGGCTGAAGAGGTTGATCAGCAGGTCGTAGGAGACCTGGGCGTCGACCGCGATCCCGGTCTCGATGTAGTCGCGCAGCCCCTCCAGCCGCTGGATGACGATCAGCGCCCCGATCCGGCGGTCGGCCAAAGTGCTGGCCGCCACCACCACCTCGTGGATCTTGGACTCGATCTGCCGGTGCGCCCCCAGGCCCCACAGCGGGTTGCGGCCGAAGTTGGCCAGGGCGCGGCGGATCTCCTGCTGGAAGAGCACGATGATGGCGAACGGCAAGACCAGCAGGAACTTGCCCAGCAGCTCCTGGAGGGTCATCAGCTTGAAGACGCCGGCCAGGTAGTAGAAGCCGGCGATGAACAGGATGCCGATCAGCACCTGGACGGCGCGGGTGCCGCGGATCAGCAGCAGCAGGTTGTAGATCACGATCGCCACCAGCGCCACGTCGAGGAGGTCGCGCCAGGTCAGGAATTCGCTCCACTCGACGCCGCTCATCCGCCGCCGCCTCCCGCCGCAGAGATCGCTTCCCAGACCGCCAGGAACTGCGCCGTCTCGGCCACGTCGTGCACCCGCACCACCTCGGCGCCGGCGGCGGCGGCCCAGGCCACCGCCGCCAGGCTGCCCGCCAGGCGGCGATCGGGCGGCTCGCCGGTGAC
>JBFGCA010000007.1:0-70434 GCA_041567315.1 Thermoanaerobaculia bacterium
GCGGGGCCGGATGCCAGGCGCCGCGACGCAGGCAATGCCGAGCCATTGTCGAGGAGCGGCAACGCCGCAGACGGCTCCGCCCCGCCGTCAGACGGCCGGGCGGACTTCCGCCACGGGCTGCTAAGCCAGGACCCGGTACTGGCTCGCGCCATCCGCCTCCGCAACCCCTACGTCGACCCGATGAGCGCCCTCCAGGTCGATCTGCTGCGCCGCTGGCGCGCCGGCGGGCGCCAGGACGACCGCCTGCTCGACGCCCTCCTCGCCACGGTCAACGGCATCGCCCGCGGGCTGCAGAACACCGGGTAGGGAGTGCGGGCGTGCCGACAGGCGTGCCGCGCTGGTCCGCTGCTACGTGATGCAGAGGCCCTCGGCGCTGTTGTTGTCCTCGTTCGACTCGGGGACGTCGTCGTCGGGGTCGACGCGGATGGTGAACGAGAAGTCGCCCTGGGGGATCGGCGTGGGAATCGGCACCAGCGCCGTGCCGACGCCGTTCTCCGGGATCACGCCGGTCATGCCCGAGCCCGACGGGCCGTGCGGGAAGTCCACCCGCACCGAGACCGCCAGAGCGAGCTGGCCGGTGTTGGCGACGTGCACCTCCAGGGAGGCGTCGACCCGCTTGCAGTAGCCCTCCGGCCCGGGTGAATCGAACGCCTTGGCGGGCGTGAAGTCCGGCCGCCCCTCGCCGCAGCCGGCGACGAAGCCGGTGACGAGCGCGACGAGGACGAGAACCCGACATGTTCTGCCCATGACGACCTCCTTGGGTCGGGCGCCAGGCGTCTCCGTTCGGCCGCCAGGCTCGGCCCTTCCCTGCTGCAAGGTTCGGAAACCGGCTCAGCCTACACCCCCGGCGGGTAGGTGGGGCTCTCGGCGCTTGGGCACCCGCTCTTGGTAGGATGCTGGCCATGAGATTTTCAGTACCTGCGTCTCGACGGATCGTCGCGGTCCTCGGGCTCGCGGCGCTGGGCTGCTCGGGGCAGGCCTACCATGGGGACCGGCCGCAGCGAGCCCCGGGGCCGGACAAGGTGGTCCTCTGCCACAAGGGCAAGAAGACCCTCGAGGTGGCCGAGGCCGCCGCCAAGGCCCACTACGATCACGGAGACACAGCGGGACCCTGCGGCTAGGTACGAAAAGGAGAGGGGAGGTTCGACTTGTACGACGTCTCGATCACCAACCACTACATCTACCCGGTGACGGTCCAGGGGGAGAGCCCGATTCCGGCCAAGACCGGGACCGCTCAGTACCCCGCTGGGGCATCAAGATCATGGACGTGCCCGGCATGGGCCCGGTCAACTTCATCGACTTCGGCAACCACAAGCTCGAGGGCTACACCGATGCCGGCCAGCCGTGGACCGAGAAGACCTGGGGCGGTCTGATCCGCTACCAGGGCATCGAGGCCTACTTCCGCTACGAAGGCGGCGGCTCGGTCAACGCGGTGATCGACGGCTACGGCTCGATCACGGTCGCCTTCGTGCAGGGCGGCGAGATCGTCTCGCTGCCCGATCTGGCCACTGCCGCTCCCTGACGGCGCTCGCTCCGGTCGAGGACCCGCCGCGGGCTCGACGGGGGACGCTCGCTCTTCGTTCACCTCCCCCGGAGGCACGAAGACGCTACCGCGCGCGCCGCCGGCCGTCGGCGCTACCGAGGCCAGCCCGCGAACTGGGCCTTGACCACGGGTCGCGAGAACCAGCTCAGCAAGAAGACCGGGAGGGCGGCCAGCGCGACGATGGCCAGCAGGATCCCGAGAACAGCCGCGCCCTGCCAGTCGCCCCGCGCCAGCTCCTGGAGCTCGGCGGCGTGACCGGACAGCCACCACAGCGATTGGCTCATCTCGATCACCAGCCAGACGATGGCCAGCCACGACCAGGCGCGGCAGAGCGCCACCCCCGAGCGGCGGCCGCGGCGCAGCCGCAGGGCGCCGACGACGAGCAGGGCACCGAGAGTCATCCCGATCAAGCTGGCGCCGGCGATCCAGGCGCCCGATGGCATCCAGCGCACGACCTGTTCGCCGAGCTCCTCGCCCAGCAGGCGAGCCCACCAGTCGCGCGACCGCAGCACCGGCAGCAGCAGCAGGTCGTCCAGCTTGTCGAGGAACATCAACGCTCCGGCGATGATCCCGATCGTCCCGACGACGCGCGGCCAGCGCGGGGTCTCCAGGTCGCCGCTTTCCGCCACTTCGGGGCTTGCCAAGCCGGAGGAATCCGGGGATAGGGGCATCGAGCACCTCCAGAAGGCGAATCCACCTCCCAACCTACCCCCGGCCACGAGGTCCGGAAACACCCCTGCGGGTGGGGCGGCCGCGATTGACCCGGCGCCGCGCACCGCCTTGTTGTAGTTTTCTCGGCCTTTTCGGCAACCTACCCCGTGAACAGCGATGAGCCCGGCGACATTGCAGAAGCGCTTCCTCGCCGAGATCGGGCCGCACGAGGGCATCCTGGCCCGCGTCGCCTCCGTCTACGCCGACTCGGCCGAGGACCGCGGCGATCTGCTGCAGGAGATGCGCCTCCAGCTCTGGCGCTCGTTCCCCGGCTACCGCGGCCAGGCGAAGTTCTCGACCTGGATGCACCGCGTCGCCCTGAACACCGCGCTTCTGCGCTGGCGCCGCCGCTTCCGGCGGCCGGAGGGACACCTGACCGACGACCACCGGGCGCTCGAAAGGCTGCCCTGGATACCGCCGGACGACGACGACGTCCGTCAGCTCTACCGCGCAATCCGCCAGCTTCCCGGCATCGATCGCGCGATCGTCGCGCTCTGGCTGGAAGGACACAGCTACCAGGAGATCGCGGAAGTCACCGGGCTGGGCCGCTCGAACGTCAGCGTGCGGCTGGCGCGCTCGAAGGAGCGACTGCGCGCATCGCTCGCGGGCGAACCGGATCGGCAGGAGGTCGAAGCATGAGAGACGAGAGGCTGCAAGCGCTCTGGAAGCGGCACCGGGACCTGCCGCCCCTGACCGCTGGCGAGCTCGGCCGGATCGTTCGGCAAGGGATGAGGGGCGGCCTGCGGTCCTGGAAGAGCTCCGTCGGAATCCACCTGCTGGCGCTGCTCGCCACCATCGTCCTGGGCCTCGTCAACGCCGCGATGTATCGGGACAACCCGGCGATGCTCGGCGCCGAGCTGGGCGTTACCCTCGCCGCCTTTGCGCTGCTCGCCTACGGCGTGCTTCTGGCGCGGGAGCTACTGCGCATCGAGCGCGCCGACGAGCCGCTGATGGACGCCCTGCGTCGACGCCTCGCCTTCGTCCGCACCCGCTACGAGCTGTGGCTGTGGGCCGCCGCGCTCACCACCGTGCTGCTCGTCTTCGCGGTCACCACCTTCATCGACAACCAGGAGGGCGTCTACCGGATCAACCGGCCGGGGGTCTTCTGGGGGGCCCTCGCCGGCATCCTGCTGTTCGTCTACGGCGCCGGCAAGCTCGCCACCTGGCCGGCGGTGCGGGAGATGCGCGACGCGCTCGAGGACCTCGAAGCGGGCACCGGCGAGCGCATCGCCGCCGCCCCGACGAGGCGCCGCGTCGTCTTCTGGTGGAGCCTGGTCGCGGCCGTGATCTTGACGGCGACCCTCATCCTGGGGCTTGTCGTGGCGCTGGCGCGCTGAGGGCGCCGAAACTCGCGGCCACACGATTTCCTCGAGTCCGCGCCCGACCCGATCTCGCCGCGGGCCGTCGGCCGAGTCCCTTCGTCCGATCTCGCTCGACCCTCCGCGCTCCAGGTTCCGTGCTCTCGGCGGTCGACGGTACTCCGCGGACAGCGTAGGCCTACGTGCCGACGCTATGCCCGCCGTTCGACCGACCAGAGGCCGAGCCTCAGGAAGAACCAGAGGAACGCCGCGGCGACGAGCACGGCCATTCCGGCGACCGGCGTCAGCAGCGACTCGGAGATTCCGTAGGCCACCGCCTGGGGGCTAACGATGCCCCGCTCATGGATCACCCGGGTCATCCGGTGGATGCCCATCCACTGGCCGAGGAAGCCCAGCACCGCGGCGACGGCGCCCCAGAAGAGGATCGCGTCGATGCTATGGCGGCGGCGGTCCGTCGAGCCGCCTCGTCGAATCAGCAGACAGAGTGCGTTCCAGAAGACCAGGAGTCCGATCACCAGGGTCAGGAGGATGATCGGCAGGATCAGGGGCCCTGCCTCCGAGAGGAACTGGATCATGTCGTTCTCCCATCCGGACGGGTCAGACGGCCTGCTGGAGCAGGCTCTCGATCTCTCTCACCTCGCTGCGGGTCACCAGGCCGGAGAGGACGAACCAGACCAGGCCGGCGAGGATCGCCGTCAGCAGGCCGACGGTCATCAACGACGAGATCGAGGCCATCCAGCCCGCGAAGTTCATGAAGAGGGTTTCCGGCGCCCCTTGCGAGTTGAGTCGGAAAAAGCGCTGCAGGTGGTAGAGGAAGCCCAGGCCGGCCACCGCCAGGCTGGCGCCGGCGAAGAACAGGGGAATGGCGAGTCCGGTCCGCAGCCGCCGCACGTCGGCGCCCGAGCGCGAGAAGATCTGCATCAGCTTCCAGATGGTGAAAAGGAAGGCCGCGAGGGCCAGCGCCGCGATCGGCCACAGAAAGGGACTCGGATAGACGAAGAACGTGCGGTCGGAGAAGACCCGGACGCCGACCAGGATCTCGAAGGCGAGGAGCGCGACCATCAGGATCTTGGACCACAGAGTCCCGATCTGGCGGGAAAGGCGATCGGCCGCCGTGCCGACGACGGGTTGATGAACCCGCGCCAGGAGGCGCAGGGCTTCCTCCGAGGTGCCGAAGGCCTCCTCGGCGCGCCGCGTCGCTTCCGCATCGTCGCAGCCCTGGTTCAGATAGTGCTGGTAGCTGTCCTCGAGATCCGCGGCCATCTCCAGGAGGATGCGGGTTCGGGACGGTTCGGGGATCCTGAGGCGTTCCCCTGTCCGCTTGAGCAAGTCCGCGAATCGAGTCATCTTTGTGTCCTCCCCAGAACGTCAAAGAAGGAGTCGAAGAAGTTGCGCCATCTGGTGGTCTGCTCACTCAGGTGCTGGCGGCCGGCGGCGGTCAGCCGATAGCTCTTGCGTCGCCGGTGGCTCCGATCCCCCGCCCAGTCGCCGCGGATCAGCCCCTCGCTTTCGAGCTTGTGGAGGATCGGGTAGAGGGTGCCGTGCTGGAAGCGGAAAGTGCCGCCGCTCTTCTCTTCGATTTCGATGGCGAGCTGGTAGCCGTGATGGGGTCCCGACGAGAGGGTGGAGAGGATCAGGATTCGGTTGCAGCTGCTGCTCAGACTCTGGACGTCGACGGCGGGGCGGGGCACCGGAGAGGGCGTCATGGGAATCTGACCGAAATTATCTCGATCCTCTATATATCGAGTCTCTATATAATAGACTGAAACCTCCTGTCTGTCAAGCGCGCGCCGGCAGCCGCCTGGCGTGGCCATCGCCGCCCGGCGGTGGCAGGATGTCGGGTATGCGGAGGGTCGTGCAGAGTGTTCCGCAGCGCGGCGTCGCCGGGCTGCTGCTCGCGCTGGTGGTAGCCGTGCCGGCGGCGGCTGGCGGCGACGAGCCCTCGGGTCGACGCCTCCTCCCCTTCCCGGTCGACGACCTCTACGTCGAGGGCCTGGCCGGACCGCACCGGCGGGGCTTCGCCATCACCTATTCGCGGCTCGGGGCCACCGACGTCATGGCCGTCGGGGAGCGGCTGTTCGGGCTGCTGGCGGGCGGGCGGTTCGGGCTCTTCCGGGTCCATCCCGCGGGGCGGCCGGAGCGCGGGTGGCAGCTTGGGATCGAGGCCGGGTTCTACGGGCAGTTCGACGTCGACAACGACTACGACAACCTCGGGTGGGACGGCTTCTACGGGCTGGCGCTGACGGCGGCGCTCGGCGACCGGTGGGCGGCCAAGGTGGGCATCCTCCACACCTCGAGCCACGTCGGCGACGAGTACGCCGAGCGGACCGGCCGGCGTCGAGTCGGCTACACGCGGGAGGAGCTGGTCCTCGGCCTCAGCCGCTCGATCGGCCGGCGCTGGCGGGCACTGGCCGAGGCCGGCTGGGGCTACGACCTCCGCAACGATGCGCTGCAGGAGGCGGGACGCCTCCGCGGCAGCCTCGAGTACCTGGCGCCCGAGACGCTCTGGAACCAGCGACTGGGCTGGTACGCGGCCGTCGACGCCTCGGCGGTGGCCGAGCGCGATTGGCAGCTCGACTGGGCGCTCGACGCCGGTCTGCTGCTCAGCCCGTTCCCGCGCCGCTGGCGGCTGGGCCTCCAGTACTACGACGGCCGCGCGCCGCTGGGCGAGTTCTTCCAGAACGACCAGCGGCTATTGAGCCTCGGGCTCTGGCTGGATCTCTGAGCGGTCGCCAGGCCGCCCGATCCGGGACCGGGCAGAGGCTGTCGGCCACCTCGGTGCCGCTGTCTGATACGATATCCCCCATATTATCTGACGATTCGTCGGATATTCAAGGGGATCATGATGAAAGGCAAGCTCTCCGCGACGGTCGAGCAGCCGCTGCTCGACTTCCTCGACTCGCTGCCCGGCCGTACGCGCTCCGAGAAGCTGGAGCGGGTGCTCGAGAAGGTCCGCGAGCTGGAGCGCGACCGCGAGCTGCGCCGCCAGCTCGGCCAGGTCTACGAGGAGGACGACGAGCGCCTCGAGAGCGAGATCTGGGAGCGGACAGTCTCGGAGGCGATGTGGAGCGAATAGACCGCGGCGACGTCTGGGTGGTCGAGCCGGTCGGCTTCCCCAAGCCGCGCCCCGCGCTGGTGATCAGCATCAACGCCGTCAACGATCTCTGCCCCGACGTCCTGCTGGTGCCGCTGACTACGCGGCCCGGACCCCTGAGGGTGCCGATCGAGGCCCCGGCCGAGGCCACCGGCCTCGAGCTCGAAAGCCACGCCAAGTGCGAGTCGCTCGGGCCGGTCCACAAGTCGCGGCTCAAGCGCAAGATCGGCCGCGCGCCGCGCCCGGTCCTCGAAGCCGTGGAAGACGGGGTGCGGCGGGTGCTGGGGATCTAGTGGGCCCACTGTGGCCCGGCTATCGCGCCCTCATCATCGGCAGCTCGACGTAGGAGGCCTGGGTCGCGTTGCGATACAGGGTGATCTCGGGCGCCTTCGCCGGGTTGCGGGTCGGGTAGCGGGCGTGGTTGAGGTAGTCGGCGCCGGCGACGCTGATCCGGATGCGGTGGCCGCGATCGATGACGATGGCGGTGCCCATGAGGTCGAAGACCAGCTCGACCGGCTCGGCGGGGAGGTTCGCGCGGCTCGCCCGGGTCGACGGGTGGAAGGGCAGACCGAAGTTTCGCCAAGGGGCCTCGGCCAGCGCCCGGTGGGAGGCCCGGAGCATCCCCTCGGTGACGTAGTGGGCGCGGCCCTCGGCGTCGATCTCCTCCAGATAGACGAAGAAGTCGCCGTCCCGCTTGGTGGAGCTGACCCACAGGTGGACCACCGGGTAACCGACGATCGCCTGGTTCGAGCTCATCGGCTCCGAGGTGTAGGTCAGGACCTTCTCGTCCTCGGCGGTGCGCTCGTCGAAGAAAGTCGTACCCGGCCGGTCGGCGCGCCGCTCGCCGTAGCCGTCCATCCAGCGGGAGTAGGAGCCCACGACGCTCGAAAGATCGACCCGGTAGGAGTCCGCACCCCCGGCGTTGCCGGGCTTGGTCCTCGTCAGCCGGCCGTCGTTGACCGAGGCCACGGTCCCCGAGTCGCCGCCGGCGAGGTAGTAGTTCCGGCCTTTCGCCTTCTTCGGCGGCCACTTGCCGGTCGCCTTCCAGAGCCGGCTGTCCTCGGCCTCCATCTCGTCCCGGCTTTCGAACTGGACGGGGTCTTCGGGCAGCGTGTGGTTGCCCCGCATCAGGTAGTAGTGGACCGGCTTGTCCCGCATCACCCCGTTGTCGATGCCCTTGAGCCAGTAGTCGAACCAGCGCAGCGCCTCGGCCCGGTGGACGTCGTCCCCGAAGCCGCGGGAGTGGGTCCAGGGGCCGATGGTCATCTTCTGGGGGACGACGGGCCGTAGGTTCTCGTACATCAGGGCCTGCTGGGTGGCGTACTGGTCGTACCAGCCGAGCAGGTGGTAGACGGGAATCGCGGCCTCGCGAATGTCGTCGACGCTCAGGATCGAGTTCATCACGTCCCAGGACCATTCGTCGCCGCCGGGTCGGGTCCGCGACCAGTCCCGGAACTTGGCCCGCTTGGCGCGGGGGTGCGGCCACAGGTTGTCGGCGTGCTCGGCCACCGCCGAGTCCCGCTGGGCGCCGCTCGAATCGGAGTCCATCTGCGCGGGCGGCGCCAGGAGCCCCAGATCCATCCGCCGGACCAGGTCGCTCCACACCTTGAGGAAATCGTGCTTGTAGGTGCCGCCCTGGTAGATGAAGTCGTAGACGTTGGGCCCCGCCATCTCCGAAAAGACCGCCCTCAGGTGCGGCGGCGCCTCGGCGGCGGCGTGCAGCCCGGTCATGCCCGAGTAGGAGCGGCCCCACATCCCCACCTGCCCGTCGCACCACCCCTGGGCGGCGATCCACTCCACGATCTCGTAGAGGTCGGCCTGCTCCTGGAGCGAGAACTCCCACTGCCGGCTCCCGAAAGAGGCCCCGGTGCCTCGCGAGTTGGCGACGGCCAGCAGGTAGCCGTGGGCGAGGAGCTCCCGCAGGAAGGGCTCCCGCTCGACCAGCGTCTGGATCCGCCCGCTCTCTTCCCACGACCGCAGATAGCGGGTGTAGACCAGGATGACGGGCAGCGGCTCGCCGGCCTCGACGCCGGCGCTGGTGGGGACGAAATACTCCACCGCCACCAGGACCCCGTCCAGCATGGGGGCGTATTCGGCGTGGCGGCTCCAGCCGTCGTAGACGGGCTCGGTGTAGCCGGCGTACCGGCCGAAGGCCGAGACGCGCTCCTGCGGCCAGGCGGGTGGAGAGGCCAGCACCGCCAGGCCGAGGAGAGCGGCGACCGTCAGGGAAGCCGCCCGCGCCGGCCGCGTCATCCACGGCGAGAAGGCTCGGTGCATCATGACTCGACTCCTTACAGGTACGGAACCGGTTGGCGCGCAAGACCGGCCCAGCCGGGCCGTGCCTTCAGTAACCTACGCGACAGACGGCGGGGGACACCGCAGTCGCTCGGAAATCGCGACGCCGCTCCCCTGGCACGGGAGCAGGCGCGGCAGCCTCAGCGCACCCGTGGCCGGAGCCGGCCCCGCGAACCGACTGAGGCCGGGCGTCACCGGATGCCGTGAGTCGCCGTGGACTCGCGGAACACAGCCGGAGCGACGCGGTCGCCGGTACGAACGGTTCTGGTAGGATGTACTGACGAGGTGGGGACGATGGTGAAGAGACTGACCAGGACCGGCAACAGCCTTGCGCTGGTGCTCGACCGGCCGCTCCTGGAGGCGGCCAGGATCGACGCCGACACCGAGCTCGAGATCTCGACCGACGGTGACGTGATCGTGATCACGCCACGGCGCGATGCTCGCCGCACCGCCAAGTTCAAGGCTGGAGTCGAGAGCATCCACCGCCGCTACGCGGGGGTCTTCCGGCGCCTGGCGCAGTCGTAGTGGACCCGGTCTTCCTGACGCTGGACGAAGTCCTGGCGCTCCATCAGGACCAGATCCAGCGCTACGGAGGCAGCCCGGGGCTGCGCGAGCCGGCCCTTCTTTCCTCGGCGCTGGGAGCCGTGGCGGCCACCTTCGGCGGCCGCTTTCTCCATCAGAGCCTCTTCGAGATGGCGGCCGCCAATCTCTTCTATCTGGCCCAGAACCACCCCTTCGTGGACGGCAACAAGCGCACCGCCCTGGCCGCCGCGCTCGCCTTCCTGTGGATGAACGACCTCGAGATCGAGGCCAGCGAAGACGAGCTGACCGACCTGGTGCTCGGCGTCGCCGAAGGGCGGACCAACAAAGCCGAGGTCGCGGTGTTCCTGAAGACCAGGGCCCGACCGACGGCCGGCTGAGGTCCAGCCCTAACGCCCGAGCCCGGCAACCGTGCACCAAGCACTGGTGGACCGTAACGGATGAAAGCGCAGTGCCTGATCGGCCCTCGATCATCCACTACGATTTCATCCGTTACGGTCCACTAGCGGGGTCCGAGATCGACTGAACCCCATTCAGCCGACGGCGTTGGGACAGTCGGCGCGATGTGCTTCGAGGCCGAGCCGCGGTCGGTTCCGGTCGGGTGGGCCCGCTCGCGCGACCCCGGCTACCTGTTGACCCGGTCCTTCAGGTCCTTGCCCGCCTTGAAGCGCACGACGCGGCTGGCGGGGATCGCGATCACCTCTCCGGTCGCGGGGTTGCGGCCCGTGCGCGCGGAGCGCTCGCTGATCGAGAAGCTGCCGAATCCCGGCACCAGGACCCGGTCTCCGTCCTCGAGACGTCCCCCGATGAAGTCGAAGAGGGCGTCGAAGGCCTCCGCCGCCTGCTTCCTGGTCAGCCCGTCGATGTTGTCGCCAAGAAACTCGATGATCTCGCTCTTGCCCGCCATGTCTCCTCCTCGCCTGTTCGATCCCTGGTTCTGAGCTGCGGCTTCACGCTAGGTGAGCCACCGGGGGCTGTCAACCGCGCCGCCGCGCGCGCTGGCTCGGGTCCTTCTCCATCCGGACCGCTCGCAGGGTGACGCCGTCGGGGAAGGGGATGTCGAGGGTCTCGACGTCGCGGTAGCCGGCGGCGCGGTAGAAGGCGAGGCCGGTGAGGGTGGAAACCAGCTCGTAGCGGCGGAAGCCGGCGGCGCGGGCGGCCTGCTCGCTCGCCTCGACGAGCCGGCGGCCGATGCGGCGGCGGACGTGGTCCGGGTGGACGTAGAAGGCGCGCAGCACCGCCGGCTCGCGCTCGGGGTCGCGCAGACCGGCGTCGCGGACGGCGGTGGCCTGGTCGCCGCCGAACGGGGTGCGGCGGCGGCTCCAGCCGCCGGCGCCGACGATCCTCCCCTCCTCCTCCACCACGAAGTAGGTGCCGTCGTCGATCATCTGCGTGTCGACGCCGAACAGGTAGCGGAGCGAGCTCTCGATCTGGCGCTCGTCGTAGTCGCGGCCGCCGAGCCCGCGGATCGACGCCTCCACCAGCCGCGCGATGGCGGCAACGTCGGCGCGGCTCGCGGGCCGGAGGCGCATGCCGGTGGCTAGTGGCCCTAGGCCGCTACGCGCTCTTCGCCTTGACGAGAACCTCGACCTCACAGCCCAGAACCTGGAGCAGTTCCAGCAGCCGGTCGATCGACTTGCGGTAGTTGGTCTGGTCGAGCAACCGGTAGAGCTGCGCCGGCGAAGTCCCGAGGCGTCGAATGATCTCCCGTTTGGACAGCGGGCTCTCCTCGACCAGGCGCTGTGCCTTGAGGGTCAGCTCGTAGACCAGCAGGTCGCGCAGATAGGCCGGGTCCTGGTTGGATTCCCGGACCTGATCAATGTGGATCGTGCCCTCGGCTCCGGAGCTCAGCCGGTAGGAAAAGCCTTCCCTGCCCAGCTCCTCATCGACGTGGGCGTCGGTGACGAGATCCCCCGAGGACGGCGCCGGATCGGCGAGCGCGTAGGGAAAGGTCCAGGTGTTCGAGGCCGTCCGGACCTCGAACGCCTTCTTGCGGTTGTTGGCAGTGACCGTCCGGATTCTCACAGGCGACCCTCGACTTCCAGCTCGTTGACGATCTTCAACACTCTGCGGCTCGCGCTCCCCTTCATCGCCTTCCGATTCTCCAGGTCCCACTTCACGACGAGTCTGCCGTGCCGATAGACGTGGACGTGGCGCGGTGAGTGATCTCCCTTCCAGGTGAGGAACACGTACCCTCCACGCCGGACCTTGCCCATCCTTTAGTGTTACCTCCAGTGGTATCGCTTGTCAAGCCCCGAACCTCCTGGAAAGCACCTTGGTCCACTTCCCTAGGGGGGTCTGCAGGCCCCAGGGCGGGGATGGCGACGGTCTTACCAGCCGAGCTGGAGGGCGACGCCGCAGGCGGTGAGGGCGAGGCCGGCGAGGGCGTGGGACCAGCGCTCGGCGCGGCCGAGGGGGAGGCGGGAGAGGCCGAGGTGGCCGGCGGCGACCAGGGCGGTCATGGTGACGACGGTGACCAGGCCGAAGACGGCGGCCACCAGGGCGGCGGCGGGCCAGCCGAGGCCGGCGGCCGGGTAGAGGAGGAGCGGGATCAGCGGCTCGCAGGGGCCGAGCACGAAGACCAGGAAGAGGGTCCAGGCGGTGAGCCGTCCGGGGGCGCCTTCGCCGGCTTCGTGGAGATGGGCGTGGCCGCCGTGGTGGACGTGGGTGTGGCGGTGGACGGTGCCGTCGTCGTGGGCGTGCCAGTGGCTGTGCGGCCGGCGGCGGACGGCCCGGCGGACCCCCCAGGCGGTGTAGGCGACGCCGAAGCCGAGGAGCAGCCAGCCGGCGAGGCCGCCACGCCAGGTCTCGAGACCCTCGGCGCGGAGCGCCGCCCAGCCCAGGGCGACGGCCAGGCCACCCAGCAGGACCGAGCCGGCGACGTGGCCGGCGCCGCAGAGCGCCGTGACCGCCAGGGTGCGCGGCAGGCGCCAGCCCCGCGCGCGGCCGAGGACGACGAACGGCAGGTAGTGGTCGGGGCCGAGGAGGGTGTGGACGAACCCCAGGCCGATGGCGGCGAGCAGCAGGGCGAGCAGCTCGGGGCTCATCGCCTACGCCCCGCCGCCGACCGCGTGCCCTGCCGGCGCCGCCGCGGCCCGGCGCTCTTCGAGCCAGGCGAGCCAGCGGTCGATCCCCTGGCCGGTAACCGCGGAGACCGGCAGCAGCGCCGCTCCCGGCATGGTGCGGGCGAGCCCGTCCTCGATCGCCTCGACGCGCACCCCGGGCAGATGCGGCAGCAGGTCCACCTTGCTCAGCAGCACCAGGTCGGCCTTGCGGAACATCACCGGGTACTTGAGCGGCTTGTCCTCGCCCTCGGTGACCGACAGCACCACGACGTTGGCCACCTGCCCGAGGTCGTAGATCGCCGGGCAGACCAGGTTGCCGACGTTCTCGATGAACAGCAGGTCGGCATCGCCCCAGGAGAAACCGTGGAGGGCGTGGTGGACCAGCGCGGCGTCGAGGTGACAGGCCGAGCCGGTGGTGATCGAGCGCGCCGGGATGCCGGCCGCTTCGAGGCGCTCGGCGTCGCGGTCGGTCGCCAGGTCGCCGGAGATCGCGGCCAGCCGCAGCCGGCCGCCGAGGGCGCGGCTGGTGGCCTCGAGCAGCGCCGTCTTGCCCGAGCCCGGGGAGCCCATCAGGTTGATCGCCAGCACCCCGTGGGCGTCGAAGTGCTCGCGGTTGTGTCCGGCGATCCGGTCGTTCTCCGACAGCAGGCTCTCCTGCACTTCGACCGGCACCCGCTTGGGGTCGCCGCAGCCACAGGTCTCGCACATCAGGCCACCTCCAGCTCCAGCCGCTCCAGCACGATGTCGCCGCCCTCGGCGAGCTGCGCCGGGCATCCGCAGGTCGGGCAGCGCAGGATCTGGCCCCGGGCCAGCGCCCGGTCGCAGCGCGGGCAGGTCCAGCGCGCCTCGACCGGCACCAGCTCGAGCTCGCCGCCGGCCCACGGCGAGCGGCCGCGGAAGAGGTCGTAGGCCGAGCGCAGGAGATCACCCTCCACCCCCGACAGCTCGCCGATCTGCACCCGGATGCGGCGCACCGCCGAGGCGCCGTGCGCCTCGGCCTCGGCGCCGACCTTGGCCAGCAGGGCCTGGACGATCGAGTATTCGTGCATGGGGCGGGCCGTCGTGGGATTCTGCCACGCCGCCAAGTCGACCGGCGCCACCCCACGGGAGGGCGCGCGCCGCCATCCTTCCAGGCGGTGGCGCGGCGGCTTTCGGGTCGCCTTCGGGCCGGGGATCAGCCCTTGGCTGGCCGCTCGACGCCGTACCTGTCGAGCTTGTTGTAGAGCGTGCCGCGGTCGATCTGGAGCAGCCGGGCGGCGCGGCTGAGGTTCCACTCGCAGCGCTCGACGACGGCCAGCACGTGGGCGCGCTCGACCTCGGCCAGCGACAGCGGCCCGGGGCCGACCGGGCTGCGGGCGAGCCGCAGCGGCAGGTCGGCGACCTCGACGGCGGGCGGCGTGCCCAGCACCACCGCCCGCTCGATGGCGTTCTGCAGCTCGCGGACGTTGCCCGGCCAGGCGTAGCTCCGGATCGCCTCGGCGGCGGCCGGCGACAGCCGCAGCGCCGGGCGGTGCATCGCCCGCGCGAAGCGCTCCAGGAAGTGCTGGGCCAGCAGCAGGGCGTCCTCCGGGCGCTCGCTGAGGGGCGGGATCTCGATGGTGAAGACGTTGATCCGCCAGTAGAGATCCTCGCGGAACTCCCCCCGGTGCACCATCGCCTCGAGGTCCTGGTTGGTGGCCGCCAGCACCCGGAAGTCGACCGCCACCGACGACTGGCCGCCGACCCGGGTGACGACCTTGTCCTCGAGCACCCTCAGCAGGTCGACCTGCACCCGCTGGCTCACCGCCCCGATCTCGTCGAGGAAGATAGAGCCGCCGTCGGCCAGCTCGAACTTGCCGGCGCGGCGCTCGTGGGCGCCCGTGAAGGCGCCCTTCTCGTGCCCGAACAGCTCGCTCTCCAGGATGCCCTCGGCGAGCGCCCCGCAGTTGACGATCACCAGCGGGCCGTAGCGCCGCGCCGAGTTGGCGTGGATGGCCCGCGCCACCAGCTCCTTGCCGGTGCCCGAAGCGCCCTGGATGAGGACCGTCGAATCGGTGGGCGAGACCGAGGCGATCATCTCCAGCACCCGGCGCATCGCCGGCGAGTTGCCGATGATCGGTGACGGGGCGGTGGCGGTCTCGAGGCGCTCCTTGAGCCGCAGGTTCTCGGCGCTCAGGGACCGGTGCTCGAGCGCCCGGCGGACCAGGTGCGAGACCTCGTCGGGGTCGAACGGCTTGGTCAGGTAGTCGTAGGCCCCCGCCTTGAGCGCCTCGACCGCGCTCTCGACCGAGCCGTAGGCGGTCATGATCACGATCAGCAGCCCGGGCTGGGCGGCGGTCAGGCGCCGCTGCAGCTCGAGGCCGTCCATGCCCGGCATCCTGAGGTCCACGAAGGCCACGTCGTAGGCCTTCTCGCCGGCCAGCCGGAGCGCCGCTTCGGCGTCCTCGGCGGCGTCGACGGCGTGACCGTCCTCCCGGAACCACTCGCTCAGCGAGCGGCGGACGATCGGCTCGTCGTCGACCACCAGCAGGCTGGCGGCGGGCATCCTCTTCGGGCTCACGAGCGCGCCTCCTGCGGCCGCCGCGCGCGGCGGCCGGCGGCGGTCCCGGCGGCGTCGCGGCGGTCGCCCCCGTCGCCGGCGTCCGCCGCCGTCTGCCGCAGCGGCAGCCGCACGGTCACCACCGTACCGGCGCGGGGGCGCGAATCGACCTCGATCCGGCCGTGATGTCGCTCGACGATGCCGTAGACCACAGCCAGACCCAGCCCGACGCCGTCGCCGTCGGCCTTGGTGGTGAAGAAAGGCTCGAAGACCCGCTCGAGGTCTTCGGCCGGGATGCCGCGGCCGTGGTCGCGGACCTCCAGCACCGCTTCGCCGGACCACTCGTCGAGCCGCGCGGCGAGCGTGACCGAGCCGCCGTCGGAGCTGGCCTCGAGGGCGTTGAGCGCCAGAGCCATGACCACCTGCTCGACCTGTGCGGCGTCGCAGGTCAGGCTCAGCCCGTCGCCGGGCAGCTCCAGCGCGAGGTCGAGCCCCCGGCGCTCGGCCTCGGGCCGCAGCAGCAGGAGGCAGCGTTCGAGCACCGGCCGCAGGTCGGCCTCCTCGAACCGGGTGGCCGGAGAGCGGCTCAGCAGCAGCAGGTGGCGAACGATCTCGCCGCACCGCCCGGCCTCTTCCTCGATCAGCTCGAGGATGCGGTCGGCATCGTCCGCCTCGGCCGGCGACGAGACGTCGGCGGCCGTCCCCGGCGACGCCCGGCGGCGGCGCAACAGCCGGGCGTAGGTGGCGATGCCGGTCAGCGGGTTGTTGATCTCGTGGGCGACCACCGCTGCCAGCTTGCCGACCGAGGCCATCTTCTCGACCAGCAGCACCCGCTGGTGCGCCCGCTCGAGCTCCTCGGTCTTTTCCTCGACCTTCTGCTCGAGCGTCCGGCCCCAGCGCTCGAGGACGATCTGGGCCTTGCCCAGCTTGGCGATCATCGCGTTCCAGGCGGCGGTCATCTCGCCGATCTCGTCGCTCGAGGTGACCGGCAGATGAGTCGACAGCGCGCCGGCGGCGACCCGGGTCGCCCCCTCGGTCAGCCGGCCGACCGGCCGCAGCACCAGCCACCAGATCAGCAGCCAGCTCAGGGCCAGCACCGCCAGCGCCGTGCCCAGCAGCCCGAGCAGCATCTGGCGCTCGGAGTCGGCCAGGCTGCGGTCGACGCCGCGCAGCGAGAGCTGGACGTCGAGCACTCCGAGGATCGACTGAGCCGCCGGGTGCGCGTGGCAGGCCGCCTCGCTGCAGGCGGCCTCGTTGCGGATCGGCGCGATGACGCCGAGCACGCGCGAGCCGTCGGCGGCCTCGAAGATGCGAGCCCGCTCCGGGCCCGCGAGCCGGCTGAGGGTCTCCCCCGGTCGATGGCACGAGACGCACTGCTCGGCGACGACGTCGACCAGGGTGCCGATCTCGCCCGGGGCGCTCGAGCTGCGGATGTGGCCGCGCTTGTCGAACAGCCGGATGCGCTCGATCGGCGGCTCGCTGGCCAGGGCGTCGATGATCCGGCCGACCTCGCCGGGCCGGTTGTGGAGCATCGCCTCCCGGGTCGATCGGCGGATGTCGTCGGCCCGCTCGGCCGCGTTGGTCACCACCAGCCGGGTCAGGTGGCCGCGCTGCAGCCGCAGGTTCCAGGCCGAAGCCGCCAGCAGGATGGCGGCCGTGGCCACGAACAGGGCCGCCCCGAGGCGGAAGGCAAGCCGATGGCGCAGCGCTCGCCGCATGGCCCCTCCGGGGATGGAGCGATCGGGCCCGAGATCGCCCCGGAGGCAACGTTAGCCACCAACGCCGGCCGGCGCGCCGTCCAACGGGGTAGCCCGCACCCGACCCGCAGTACCGGCCGGCGGCCACCCCGGGGAGCCGCGTCATCCGGGTGGCGGCATGGCGACGCGGCGACGCCGGGATGCCGCCCGACCGCCGGCCGGGTAATCAGCTAGTGCGCCGTCTCGCAGTACCGCTTGAGGTTCTCGAGCGAGCGCTCCAGGCACTGGGCCTCGAGCCGATCCACGACCTGGCGATCCTCGGGCCGCTCGATCATCGCCGACGGCACCCGGTAGTCCATGATCACGGTCAGCTCGGTGTCGCCGTTGACTGTCCGGTAGCTCCAGTCGCTCTCGCCCGACAGCATCAGCAGGCAGCAGGCCCGGGTCACGGCGACGCGCTCGACCGGTCCGTCCACCTTCGAGTGCCAGTGGGCCTGACCGCCGCTCAGACGATCCTCGACGACCCGCTGGGTCAGCGGGAACGGCGCGCCGACCATCAGCGAGCGCGGGGCGCCGCCCGGCGACTCGAGGTTCGCCTCGTCGCTGATGCCGACGTACCAGTCGGACCAGTGCTTGGGGTCGTGGGCCAGGCGGTAGACCTCGGTCAGGGGAGCGTGGATGCGGGTGGTTCGTTTCAGATGCGACATGGTCTTTACCTCCGGTGCGGGTCCGGGCGATGGGCCGGGGGCGCTTTCGCCGAACCTCCACAGGGCAAGAGCGATGCCACCGCCCCCGCCGGTCGAGGGCGCCCACAACTGACTTTTTTTCAATGACTTACCTGTCAAGCGCCCTACGCGGCGAGCCTTCGGGTGTCGAGGGGTTCGACGCCGCCGGGGAAATTCTCGACAGCGGACGGGTAGGCCCTCGCTCGTTCGGGCCGAGTTGGGGCGCCGTTCGGGGGTGTGATAGACAAGGCTCTCTACGCGAGAGCAGGACAGGTTCGCGAGGGGTGCGTTCGCCGGCCCGGTGGGGCTGGGTGCCTCACGGCACCGAGCGCGGCGACCGGGGACGGAGGCGCCCCCGGCAAAGGGGAAACATGATGGAGAAGAGAACGTCGCCGTCCACTACATCGATTGCCGCCTGCCTGCTGGGCACGCTGCTGCTGGTCGCCTGCAACGGGCCCGGAGCCGATGCCATCGAATGCACGGGCCAGCTGCCCGCCGGCTGGGACGCCAACCTGCCGAGCGTCCTGATCGCCGGCGGCGAGGAGCGGTCGGCGGCGGTCTACAAGTTCGATCAGGGGCTCTACAACCTGCTCAACGACGACGACTACTCGACCTGGGCCCACGACCAGCAGGACTACCGCTGGACGGTCCACGGCTGGATCAGGATCTTCTACTCGCCGCCGGCCTGCGAGTGGCTGAAGGCCAACACCAACCGCGACGGCTCGCGCAAGGTGCCCAGCAGCCCGATGCCGGAGGGCGCCGTCATCGTCAAGGTCCAGTACGACGATGAAGAAAGCGCCAAGAAAGGGGACATCGGCTGGTGGACGACGATGACCAAGGACAGCCCGATGTCGCCGGACGGCTGGTACTGGTCGATCCACTTCCCCGGCACCCCACCCGATCCGCCGATCACGACGCTCGACCCGCAGACGACCGCCGCCAGCGCCGCCCTGCCGCCGACCGTCTTCGGCAAGAGCGACTGCGTCAACTGCCACGGGTCGACGGTCAGCGCGTCGACCTACATCGACGCGGCCAACATCCTCGGCGGCGGGCCGACGCCGCCCGCGTCGGTCCCCCGGACAGCCATCGACTCGCCACACCGGAAGGCCCCCACCCTGCCGGTGGACAGCCAGAAGTTCGACAACGAGCCGCGGCTGGATTTCGCCAAGGTCTACGGCTTCTCGAGCGTCCCGGCGCTCACCGACGTCCGCACCCTGCCCGGCGAGGGGCTCGACCACGTTCCCGCGGGACCCGAGGCCACCAACCCGCACTTCGGGACCTCCGACTACTTCCTGACCTCGGACCAGTGCATCGGCTGCCACGACGCCACCTACAACACGGGCAGCCTGATGAAGGAAAGCCAGAAGTACCCCGTCTACCAACCGAACATGCTGTTCCCGCAGTATCCGCCGTCGGATGGGAATGAGCAACCGGAATGGCTCAAGAACGACAATATCGTCAACCTGTCGCCCTACGCGGAGGCGCACGCTTCGGTGATGGGCCTGGCCGGGCGCGACCCGATCATGCTCTCCCAGGTGGAGTACGAGGGCGTGGTGCACCCGACCCACAAGGCGACGATCGAGGACACCTGCTTCTCGTGCCACGGCGTGATGGGCGAGCGGCAGCTGAAGCGCGACAAGGGCGCGGACGCGCTGTTCAAGAAGGAGTACCTCTACGCCCACGACGGCGAGTACGCCAAGTACGGCGCCCTGGCCCGCGACGGGATCTCGTGCACGGTCTGCCACCACATCGAGATCACCAAGCACGGTCTGGAGTTCGCGGAGACCTTCACCGGCAAGTTCGACGTCGGTCCGGCCAACCAGATCTACGGCCCGTTCGACGAGTCCGAGTACGTCGCGAAGGACCCCGACGACAACCTCACGATCCCGATGCGGAACACGCTGGGCGCGGTGCCGGTCCAGAGTCCCGCGATGCCCGACGGGGAGCTGATGCTCCAGTCGTCGAAGCTCTGCGGCTCGTGTCACACGGTGTTCCTCCCGGTCTACGCGGCCGACGGCACCCAGGTGGGGATGACCTACGAGCAGGCCACCTACCTGGAGTGGCTCAACAGCGACTACAACTACGAAGACCCCTACCGCCCGGGCGGCGGCGAGACGGCCAGGACCTGCCAGGACTGCCACATGCCCAGCACCTTCCACGCCGGCGACGCGGCCGACGCCGAGCTCGAGGCCAAGATCGCCAACACCGAGGACAACAGCTACTTCCAGGTCTTCCCGATGCCCACCCAGCTCGAGAACCTCGACCTGCCGGTCCGCCCGCTCGCCCGGCACGCCTTCCTGGGCATCAATCTGTTCGTCATGGAGATGTACCGGCAGTTCCTTGCGTTGCCGAAGGACGAGACAAACTCCAACAACTACATCCTCGGCGTGCGCACCCAGGACCCGGAGACCGTCGGCAACGCCCAGGCGCCGCTCGACATCGCGCTCGACACCGCGGTGGACCAGGCGCGGGAGATCTCGGCCACCATCGAGATCGCCTCGGCCAGCATGGACTCCAGGAAGCTGGCGGCGGCGGTCGAGGTCACCAACCTCACCGGCCATCACTTCCCGTCGGGGGTCGGCTTCCGGCGGGCGTTCGTCGAGCTCGCGGTGCGCGACGCGGGCGGCAACCTTCTCTGGGTGTCGGGCGGCACCGACGGCTTCGGCCAGATCCAGGGGCCCCGCGGCACCCTGCCGACCGAGTACTTCCGAGGTCCCGTCGGCAAACCGACCGGGTACGGCCAGTTCTATCAGCCCCACCACCAGACCATCACCCGCCGCGACCAGGTCCAGATCTACGAGGAGCTGGTGCTCAGCCCCGAGCACCGGTTCACCACCAGCTTCCTGAGCCTCGAGGACCACATCAAGGACAACCGCCTGCAACCCAAGGGGTGGCAGGTCTTCGGACCGAACGTCGAGCTGTGGTGCGCCTGGACGCAGCACACCGCGCCCGAGGGGGCCGCCCAGAGCGACCCGGACTACGTCTACGATTCGTCCTGGGACCGCAACGTGTGCAAGGCCGGGGGACCCCCGGGAACGCATTCGCGCTCGACCGGCGCCGACCGGGTGGTCTACGAGATCCCGCTCTCCGACCTCGGTGGCAAGACGCCCGCCAGCGTGACCGCCACCCTCTACTACCAGGCGATCCCGCCCTACTATCTCGCCGAGCGGTTCAGCCTGCTGACGAAGTGGCGCAAGGCCAACCCGTCGGCGCCCTGGAGCGACGCCCCCTACCCCGAGGCGCTCCGGCTGCTCTACATGACCAGCAGCCTGGACACCTCGGCCAAGGTCGGCGACGACGCCCCGATCGCCAACTGGCGGATCCTGGTGGGCAGCGACAAAGCCATTCTCACGCGCTAGCGAAACCACGCGATCCGAGAGCTCTGTGGGGTCGAAAGCCGCACCACTGGTCGGCGCACCGAGAGGACGGAGGCCGCGCGCGGTATCCTCGGGAGCCATGGGAGACTCGATCAGCGGTGCACTGGCGCCGATCGTCCTGCCCGACCCGGACGGCACCGAGATCCGGCTCGGCTCGCTGTGGGAGACGCGGCCGGCGGTGGTGGCGTTTCTCCGCCACTACGGCTGAATCTTCTGCCGCGAGCAGATCGCGCAGTTGCGCGGTCACGAAGCCGAGATCCGGGCGGCGGGCGCGTCGCTGGCGGCGATCGGCCTGGGCGACCGGCGCTACGCCGCCGCCTTCCGGGACGAGACCGGGATCTCGTTCCCGCTGCTGGTCGACGAGGAGCGCCGGGCCTACCGCGCCGCCGACCTGCCGTCGGCGAGCGTGCTCCACCTGGTGCGGAAGGACAACGTCCGCGCCCGCTCGCGGGCCCGCAAGGCGGGCCACTCCCAGCACCGCCTGGGGAGGAATCCCCTCCAGCTCGGCGGCAGCTTCGTCTTCGCCCCCGGCGACCGGGACCTCCACGTCCACCGGAGCGAGACCTTCGGCGACACCGCCGCCGTCGAAGACCTGCTGGCGGCCCTGCGCGAGGCGGGCGGGTCGGGGGCTCCACCAATCGCCTAGCTGCCACGCCTGGCCGACGGGTAGCAGGTCAAGTCGTTGACCACCTGGCCGTGGGCCCGTCCGACTCGCTAGCAGGTGGAGTGGAAGAGGCCGCCGACCGGCTGGTCTCGCGCCAGCCGGTTGTAGAGCTCGACCGCCGCGCGGGTCTCCTCGACGTGGACCGCGATCCCACGGCCGCGGAGTAGCTCGAGGGTCTCCGGGCAGACCTGGAGCGCCTGCTCCATCCCGCGGCTCAGGACGACCACCCGGGCGCCCCGCTCGAGCAGCTCCTCGACGTCGGCCGGCTGGATCCCCGGCACGTGCCGCGTGCCGGTCTCGCCCCAGTCCCACGCCCGCCCGCCGCCCGGGTAGAGTTTGAAGTCCTTGCCCCGCCCGAGGCCCTCGACCTCCATCCGGCCCCAGGAAAGAGCGGTCACGCGCGGTGAAGCCGCGACTGCCAGTGCCACGGAACGGAAACTACCAACGCCCGGTCATCCGTAGCGGGTCGCGCCCACCACCCTCGTGGGTGGTGCGCTCTCCTCCGACGCTCGCGTACCCTGAAAAGAACAGGAGGGCCCCCCCGCGTGCGGATCCTGGTCTACGGAGCCGGCAACATCGGCAGCCTCTATGCCGCCCTGCTCGCACGGTCGGGACAGGAGGTCTCCATCCTGGCGCGGGGAGCAAGGCTCGACCAGCTCCGCGAGCGCGGCATCGAGCTCGAAGACGCGCTCAGCGGGTCCACGACGGTGACCTCGGTCACCGCAGTCGAGCGCCTGGACCCGCGAGAAGGCTACGACCTCGTCATGGTCATCGTGCCGAAGCAGCGCGTGCCCGAGGTGCTGCCGCGGCTCGCGGAGAACGACTCGACGCCGAGCGTTCTCTTCTTCGGCAACAACGCCGCCGGCCCGGACGAGATGGTCGAGGCTCTGGGGCGTGAGCGCGTTCTCCTCGGCTTTCCCGGAGCCGCCGGCTTCCCCGCGGATCACGGCATCCGCTACCTGATCACGTCGGCCCGCGAGCAGCCGACCACGATCGGCGAGCTCGACGGTGGGCGATCGCCGCGCATCCAGGCCATTGCCGCGGCACTCGGGGAAGCGGGCTTCCCGGTCGCGATCTCCTCGGACATGGACGCCTGGCTCAGGACCCACGCCGCGAAGGTCTCCCCCACCGTCCAAGCCCTCTACATGTCGGCCGGCGACCACCTGCGCATGGCGCGCACCCGCGACAGCCTCCTGCTGATGCTGCGCGCCATCCGCGAGGGCTTCCGGGTCCTGCGGCGGCTGGGCATTCCGATCGAGCCGCCAAACCATCGCCTGTTCGAGTGGATCCCCGAACCGGTCCTCCTCGCGGTGTTGCGGCGGATGCTCGCCAGCGACGCAGCCGCCGTCAAGATCGGCCACGCCGCGGGCGCGCGCAACGAGTGGCAGACCATCGCCGACGAGTTCCGATCCCTGACGGCGAAAGCAGGGCTCCCGACGCCGGCCCTCGACCGCCTCCACCAGCACCTGGACCCGGCGGCCGAGCCCATCGCCGACGGATCAGATGAGATCCCGCCGAGCTGGAGCCTCCGCCCGCACTAGCGCTCCACGTCGCCACCGTTCCCAGCGATCCTCGACCGGATCCCGAAAGCTTCGGACGCTCGGCCCGCACAACTGAACCCCATTCAGTGGGCGGGCCGCCAGGTTGGGACAGCGCGGTCGGTCTGAGGCCCAGAGGTTGCCCAAGCGCCAACCTGCCCCGGTTGGCCATGTCCCCACCTATATGGCCGGGAGTTCTTTCTACAACCCGAGCTGTAACCGGATCGCGCGCTCCAGGTCGTGCATGTCGGAGGCGTCGAGACGGCCGATCTCGCCGACGACGAGGGGGAGGAACTCAGGCCTCCCGACGAGAAGCCGTCGGCGGCGCGCCCCGGCGGCGGCGCTCGCCTCAGGCGGCCGAAGGCAGCAGGGCGAGGCCGCGGAGGTTGCGGGGTGGCGTGGCGAAGGAAGCGACGCGATCCCAGGTGCGGCCGCCGTCGGCGGAGCGGTGGAGGCCGCGCTCGTCGGCGGCCCAGAGCTCGCCGGGGGCGGCGTCGGCGGCGAGTAGCGGGGCGATGGTGTGGGGCGGGTCGGGCCAGCCGGCGGTGACGCGCTGCCAGGGTCCCGGCCCGGCCCGGCGCAAGAGCCGACCGTCGGCGCTGCCGGCAACGTAGGTTGAGCGCGGGCCGGTGGCGCCGGAGACCAGGACGACCTCGGGATCGCCGGGGTCGATTGCGACGCTGCGGAGGTAGCCCACCTCGAGGCCCTCCTCGGGTGACGCCCAGGTGGCGCCACCGTCGGTGCTCTCGAAGTAGCCGTCGCCGGCCGCGACCCGCAGCGTCTCGGGCCGGGCCGGATGAAGGGCCAGCTCGTGGGTGTCGTAGGGGCCGCCAGCCACGCGATCGCGCCAGCTCTCGCCGCCGTCGGCGGTGGTCACCAGGGCGCCCGCCTCGATCGCCACCCAGATCCGGCCGGGCTCCGATGGATGGCAGGCGATCCAGCGGACGTGGTGGGTGTCGGGGCGGGGCGGAAACGACCACTCGGACGACGAAGGCAGGCGCTCGAGCGCGTCCTGCCGCCGCCAGGTGCTGCCGCCGTCGTCCGAGCGCCAGACCGCGCTCGGCTCGGTGCCCGCCCAGACCCGGCCGGGTTGCGCCGGGCTCGCCGCGACCGCCGTGATCTCCTCGCCCGCCAGACCGACGAAGCCCCAGGTGGCACCCGCGTCGTCGCTGCGCGCCACGCCGCCCCCGGCGGTCCCGCACCAGGCGCGGCCGGCGACGGCCGGATCCGCCACGAGGCAGGTCGGCCGCTGGCCCGCCAGGCCGGCGGTCGCCGACGTCCGGCCCCTCCCGGTCTCGATCCTGAGGACCTCCCGGCCGGTGGCGACGAGGAGGGTGGCGCTCACGAGAGCGCGACTCTAACCCGGGCCGGGCTCGAACAGCGAGGGCGGCCGGGTCTACGAAGCGCTCGAGGCTCCGAGGTCACCTGGGCGCCCCCGCACGAGGACCTGCGAGGAACGGCACCGATCCGACCGGCCCGCAGGCCGGCCGGGCGATGCAACCGCAGGAAGCAGGAGGGGCCCACCCGCCCGGCCAGCCGGCCAGGTCGGGCGGCCCCGCGCGTCAGCTCGCCGCCGAGCGCCGGCGCGCCAGGACGAAGGCGCCGCTCGCCAGCAGCAGCAGGGCCAGAAGGGCCAGCCCCACCGGCGGGGTCGTCGGTGCCGGGTCGATCACGCCCGAGGAGTGGATCTCGAACTCCGGGTTCGGTCCGGCGCCAAGGAAGTCATAGACGGCGAGGGTGAAGACGCCCTCCGGCGGGCAGATGAAGTCCAGCCGCGGGTCCGCGAAATTCCCGCCGACGCCGCACGGGATGCCGAGGTCGTCGTCACCCGTGTCGAGGAGGGCGGATCCCCCGGGACACATGAAGGCACCCCAGCCCGCGTTGCTGGTCCCGCACAGATCCCCGGCGCAGGCGTGCGCGGCCGGATCCATGTCCATGGTGGTGCGGAAGATCTCGATCACCACCGGATCGCCCGGCGTGCAGGTGCCCCGGTAGTACTCGAAGTCGTCCGGGTTGTTGATGCTCCCCGACGGAGTGGTGAACGGGCCGAGACCGTTGCCGCACACGAAGTCGGTGTTCAGCAGGTCGGCGTCGCAGACGATGGGAATGCCCGAGGGCGCTTCGAGCGCGGGCATCTCCTTTTCGGTCTTCGGAGTCGGGCTGGGCTGGGCGAAGACACCGGCGGCCGTGCCCAGCAGCAGCGCCATCACCAGCAGTGAAACCCTCTGTCTCGTCCAGGGTCGGTCTCTTCTCATGGCTTCAGTTCCTCCATGCTCCCTCGGAACCCGATGGATTCGCGTCCCGCTTCCCTCCTCAGGCGACCGTGCCGCCTGACAACGCACTCATTCAACCGTCTGCATGTCTCCTATCACCGCCGGTCGCTCGATGTCAAGCGCCGGCGTACTCGTCTGGCGGCAGGACGCGGATCTCGTACTCCTCGGCGACGTCGGGCCAGTAGGCGATCTCGCCGTGGAGCTTGAGCTTCCAGCGGACGGACTCGCCGGCGCCCTCGGAGGTGGGGGGTGCGTCGGCAGGGAGAGTGAGGCTGACCGAGCCGAACTCGAGCGGGTGCTCGGCGCCGCGGTCCAGGACCTCGACGGTCCGCAGCGGCTCGGTGCGGGTGCTGACGGAGGCGCCGCGCGAGTGGACCTCGGTCTCGGTGATGACCTTGACGGCCTCGAGCGAGAGCTTCAGCCGGCGGATGCGCGAGCCGGCGCCCCTGAAGGACCAGTCGATCTGGACCGAGCCGCCGGCGGGGACGGCGCCGCGGCTGAGATGGACCCGCGGCCGCGGGTTGAGGAGGGCCAGGACGCCGTAGGGGATGCCGGAGAGCAGCAGCAGGCCGATGAGGACGAAGGGGACGAGGAAGACCGCCAGGAACCAGTCCGGGCGGCCGGCCCGCCACTCGGTGACGAGCTGCCAGAGAAAGACCGAGACGATGCCGTTCCAGAACAGGGCGACGGCAGTGGCACAGCCGAGCTTGCCGAGCCGACTCATGGCCGGCTCGAGAGTCAAAGGCCCGGCCGGCAGCTCGGCCGCGGTCTCCGCCGCCCAGCCCTCGGCCGTCGCCGCCCCCCCGTCGCCGGCGGCCAACCGCACGAAGTCCCGTGCAGCCCCTGCGGGCGCCCAGGAGGGGCGGCCGGCCTCCTTCCTGAGCGAGCGGGCGCCCCAGACCACGAAGACGATGCCGCCCAGCCCGACGAGCGCGAAGAGACCGGGCACCAGGCCGAACAGATAGTCGGCGGTGAAGCCGCGCTCGACGACGGCGTCGAAGGGGTCGTCGGGGTTGACCCAGCAGGTGACGGTCGAGCCGGCGGGGATCCGGTCGACCGCCGCCTGCTTGGAGTCGTAGCCGCTGGAGGAGCCGCCCATAAACCGGTAGCGGTTGCCGAGGATCTCGCGGCCGTCGATCTCGTAGCGGTAGACCGCCTCGACGCTATAAGTGGTGCCGTCGTCGCTCGAGTGCGACCGGACGCCGCTGGAGACGATCTCGCAGGGCACGGCGCTCCACGAGCGCGCCTCGACCACCTGGAGCGCCGGCCAGACGAAAAACGGGATCAGCATGCCCACCCCGACGACCAGGAAGATCCCGAAGAAGCCGCCGACCAGAAGGGCGCCGCGCAGCGCCCCCTTCCGGTCCGGTCCGGCGGCCGCCACCACCGTCTCCTCCGGCGCCGGCGGCCTGGACGGCGCGTGAAGGAACCAGAGCATGCCGCCGCCGATCGCCACGAACAGCAGCGGGCCGAAGATCCACAGCCCGCGCCACAGGCCGGCCTTCGCCAGGTAGGCGGAGCCCGGGGCGTCGGGGTCGACCCAGCACGGCACCGAGGTCCCGGGCGCATAGCGGGCGGCCAGGCGCTGGGCATCGGCGACGCTCTCCGAGCCCGAGTAGTCGTGCCGGTAGTCCTGGCCGCGGTAGACGTTGCCGCGGAAGGGATAGCTGTAGGAAACCTCGAAGACCCAGTCGCCGGACTGGCGCCGCTCGGCCACCGCCGACGCTTCGATGGTGCAGCTCGACTCCTCCCAGAAGTGGGTATCGAGCCCCTGCAGCCAGTCGAAGGCGACGGCCGCCGCCCCCAACAGACCGACCGCCGTGAAGAGGCCGAGAAAGAGGATCTGGCAGCCGGCGCGCACGCTGGATTCCCGCTCTACTCGCGCTTGCGGAACTTGTCGATCGAGATCACCTCGCCACCCCCGGGGCGCGTATCGGGGCGTTGCCCGGACCCCGGCTCGGCGCCCGCACTACCGCCGGCCGCGGGCTCGGGCTCGCCCCCGCCGGCGGGCATCTCGTCGAAGCGCAGGCCGATCTCCCCCACCGGGTCGACGAAGGCCGTCAAGGCGGTGAAGGGCACGCTCAGGCGCTGGGGCGAGCCGCCGAAGCGCAGGGTGACCGCGAAGCGCTCCGGCTCGACCTGCAGGTCCCAGAACTGGTGCTGGAGGACGATGGTCATCTCCCCGGGGTAGACGTCGCGAAGCGCCCTGGGCATCGACACTTCGGGGTCGTCGGTGCGGAAGGTGAGGTAGAGGTGGTGCTCGCCGGGCAGCCCCTCGGCGGCGACCTGCTCGAGCACCCGCCGCACCACCGAGCGCAGCGCCTCGCGGATGAGCGCCGGGTAGTCGAGGCTCACGGCCCCGGGTCCAGCCGGCCGCGGGCCCGCAGCCGCTCCAGGTGGGCGACGATCTGGCGCTCGGCCAGCGGGTGGGCGACCGCCGGCACGTCGTCGTAGACGGTCGCCAGCATCGCAGCCGGCTCACGGAGACCCGACCGCCAGGCGGCGAGCACCCGGTCCTCGCGCCAGAGCCGGTGCTCCAGGTACTCCTCGAGCCGGGCGGCCGCGGCGGTGATCGGTGGCCCGTGGGCCGGGAAGAGGGTGCTCGGCCCCAGCTCGCGCAGACGCTCGAGCGAGCCCAGGTAGGCGTCCATGTCGCCCTCCGGAGGGTCGACGACGATGGTGCTGAGACCCGACACCGCGTCGCCGGCCACCAGCGAGCCGTAGGTCTCGTCGAAGAAGCTCAGGTGACCGCGGGCGTGCCCCGGGGTGTGGAGCACCCGCACCGGAAAGGGTGGCTCGCCGCCGAGAACGATGCGCTCGCCGCCGGCGAGCTCGCCGTCGACCCGCAGACCGGCCGCGGCCAGCCGCTCGGCGGCGGCCGGGTGGGCCAGCACCTGCACCCCGAGGGCGCGGCGCATCGCCTCGACGCCGCCGACGTGGTCGGGGTGATGGTGGGTGAGCCAGATCGCCCCGACCCGGCGCCCCAGCCGCCCCGGCAGCGCCTCGAGCGCCTCGCGCAGCCAACCGATCTCGCGCTCGTAGGGCGAGCCGGGGTCGACCAGCACCGCCTCGCCGGTCCCCAGCACGTAGGCATTGGTGTGGGTGGCCGGCGGCAGGGTGGGGGTGACCAGCGGGAACATCAGCACGCCGGGCCGGAACTCGATGCGCCGGAACGGTCCCAGGTTGGCCTCTTCGGGCCACCGCAGCCGGCTCAGCCCGGCCTCCGGGCCCTCGCGGCCGAGCACCTCGAGGAGGTGGAGGATCGGCGGCGCGGTGATCAGCTCGCCGCGCCGCCAGCGCGCCACCGCCTCGAGCGGGCGCACCCATTCGCCGCTCTCCGCCTCGCCCGGCACCACCCGGGGCTGGACCGGCCGTCCGGCGGGCCACTCGAGCAGGAAGAAGCGGTTGTCGAAGCGCCGCGGCGCCAGCGGCGGGGTCAGCCAGCGGCCGGCGTAGACCAGCGGCCCGGCGTCCAGGGTCAGACCCTCGGCCGCCAGCAGCTCGCCGAACCTCGCTTCACGGTCCAGCAGGCGGCGCCGCGCGACCTCCAGCCGGGCCGGCGGCAGACGGCCGTCCAGCACCTCCGGCGCGAGCAGCACCCCGGTCTCCTCGAACAGCTCGCGGAGCGCGCAGGCGAGGAGCCCCGGCTCGAGCAGCGGGGGCAGCCCGGCGACGCCGTCGAGCAGCGCCGGCGGCATCGCGGCGCCGTCCGCCGAGCCCCCAGCCACACCGCCCCCGACTCCCGCCGGGCGACCCTCGACCGGCAGCTCGCGATCGCGCTTCGAGAGACCCCCGCCCGGAAACGCGTGCCAGCCGCCCATGAAGGCCAGCTCGGGCGAGCGGCGGATCCAGAACACCTCGACCGCCGCGCCGGCGGACCGCCGCCACAGCACCACCGAGGCCGACGAGCGCGGTGGCGCCGGCGCCGGCCGCGCCGCTTCGCCTCCCAGACGGGCCAGCACCTGCTCGTAGAGCCCGCCGCCGCTCATCGGGCTGCTTATAGCACAGGCCCTCGGCCCCGCCGGCCGGTCGCGTGCTAGCCTGGCGCGCCTCTTCACTCCTCTGCACGATGCCGCGTCATCCCCGCGTCTCGCCTGCGGTCTCCGCCATCCAGGGCTCGGTCTTCTCCGCCCTCGCGCACCGCCTCGAGACCCACCAGGGCGAGGTCTATCCCTTCCACGTCGGCGACACCTGGATGGAGCCCGCCGAGGGCTGCCGGATGGAGGACCTGAGGGTGGCCGAGCATCCCGGGATGCACCGCTACGCGCCGCCCCAGGGGCTGCCGGTGTTGCTCGACGCCCTGGTCGAGCGCTACCGCCACCGCACCGGCCTGCCGGTCGAGCGCGCCGAGGTGCTGGTCGCGGCGGGCGCCACCGGGGCGCTGGGTGCGGTGCTGGGCGCCATCCTCGACCCCGGCGACGAGGTGCTGGTGCTGGCCCCGTACTGGCCGCTGATCGCCGGCATCGTCCGCTCCTTCCACGGGCGACCGGTGGCGGTGCCGTTCCTCGGCGAGGCCGACTCGCGGGAGAGCGCGGTCGAGCTGGTCGAGGCCCGGCTCGGCGAGCGCACGGTGGCGCTCTACCTCAGCACCCCCAACAACCCCACCGGGCGGGTGATCCCGCCCGCCTGGCTCGAGGCGCTCGCCGAGTGGTCGCGCCGCCGCGGCCTCTGGCTGCTGGCCGATGAGGTCTACGAGGACTACGCGTATTCGGGCCAGCACGTCTACGCCCGGACGCTCGCCCCCGAGCGCACCTTCTCGGTCCACTCCTTCTCGAAGGCGTTCGGGATGGCGGGCAACCGCTGCGGCTGGGTGGTCGGGCCGCGCGAGGTGATGAGCGAGCTGCGGAAGGTCTCGACCCACACCTTCTATTCGACGCCGACCGCCTCGCAGCTGGCGGCGGCACGGGTGCTCTCCGGAGCCGGCGACCGCTGGGTGGCCGAGGCCCGCCGGCGGTATCAGGAGCTGGGCCGGCGGGCGGCGAGCCGCCTCGGCCTGCCCGAGCCCGAGGGCAGCACCTTCCTGTTCCTCGACGTCTCCGAGCGGCTGGACGAGCGGGGACTGGTGGGCTGGATGGAGGACGCCGCCGACCGCGGGCTCTTCCTCGCCCCCGGACCCAGCTTCGGGCCCTACCCCGGCCACGTGCGGCTCTGCTACACCGCCGCCCCGCCGCCGGTGACCGAGCGCGGCATCGCGGTGCTGGCCGAGCTGCTGGGAGCCTGAGTCGAGGCGGCGGGCGCCGGGTCCGCCCTACAGCCGGCGGTGGTCGGCCACCGGCATCGCCCGCCGCAGCCGAGCGACGCGCTCGGGGTCGATCTCGGCCAGGGCGAGCCCCGGGCCGTCGGGCGCCGTCGCCACCACGTGGCCCCAGGGGTCGAGGATCATCGCATGGCCGTAGCTCTCGCGCAGCCCGCCGTCGTCGTGCCGGCCGTGCTGGGCCGGCGCCAGCACCCAGCACTGGTTCTCGATGGCGCGGGCGCGGAGCAGCGGCAGCCAGTGATCCTTGCCGGTCCGCAGCGTAAAGGCCGAGGGCACCACGAGCAGCTCGGCGCCCTCCTCGGTGAGTCGCCGGTAGAGCTCGGCGAAACGCAGGTCGTAGCAGATCGAAAGACCAATCCGCCCCAGCGGCGTCGCCGCCACCACCACCTCGCGCCCGGGCTCGACGGTCGCCGACTCGGTGAAGCGCACCCCCTCGGCGAGATCGACGTCGAACAGGTGGATCTTGCGATAGACCGCGAGCCTGGTGCCGTCGGGCCCGAACAGCACCGAGGTGTTGGCGCACCGCCCGGGCGCCTCCGAGACCTCGTTGAACGAGCCCAGCAGCAAATGGATCTCGAGCCGCCGGGCCAGCTCCGAATAGCGCCGGCAGGTGGGGCCGTCGAGCGGCTCGGCGAGCCGCACCTTGTCCTCGTGGGGACCCAGGAAGTTGGTGTTCTCGGGGGTCGCCACCAGCTTCGCACCGTAGCCGGCGGCGCGCTCGATCAGCCCCCTGGCGCACTGCCAGTTGGCGTCGCGGTCCGAGGTGGAGTTGAGCTGGACGACGGCCGCCAGGAACATCCGTGCCTCCCGGCGCGGGACTGTAGCAGGCGGGGGGCGGGGGCTACGGCTGCTAGGGGATGATGAAGATCTGGGTGAGCCAGACGGTGTCGCCGTCGCGGGCGACGCCGACGCCGGCGCGCCGGAAGCGCGGGTCGAGGATGTTGTCCCGGTGTTCGGCGCTGTCCATCAGCAGCTGGTGGGCCGAGCCCGCCGGATCGATGCGGTCGGTCACCAGGGCCAGGTTCTCGGCGGCGCCCCGAAAGCTCACCCCGGCGGCGCGCAGCCGGTCGCGGAGGTGGTTGCCCTGGGGATCGCGGTGGCCGAAGAAGTTGTGGTCGCGCATCGCCCGGCTATGGCTGCGCGCCACCTCGGCGACCACCTCGTCGATCGCCAGCCGCTGCGCCCCGGCCTGCTGCCGGCTGCCGTTGATCAGCCGCAGCGACTCGGCCTCGATCTCGGCCTCGCGGAGACCACCGGGCTCGGTGGGGCTGGAGGAGCCGCTGCTGCAGCCGGCGGCGAGGACGGCCGCGACGGCCACCGCCAGCAGGACGGCAAGAGGCCGGCGGCAGAGGCGCTCGATCATCCCGGATCCCTCGCTTTCGTGCCGCTGAGCGTCGCGCTCTCCACTGCCGGCAGGATAGCCGACCGCCCCCCGGGCCGCCCAATGGACGACTTCACTTCCGGCCTGTGGACTGGGTCACAGCGCGGCCTGAGCCGGAGCTTCAGGCGGCCGCGGCGGCGCTCAGACACCGCGCGCAGAAACGGGACAGCCGCAGCATGTAGCGCAGTCCCCCGTGGCGGTGGACGTCGTTGTGGCCCGCGCGCGGCACCGCGAAGAACTCCTTGGGCTCGGCCGCCGCCTCGAAGAGCTGCCGCCCCAGCGCATACGGCACCGTCTCGTCGGACTCGCCGTGGATGAACAGCTTGGGCAGCGCCAGCCGGCCGACCTTGTCGATCGAGCGGAACTGCTGGCGGGCGATCAGAAAGACCGGCAGGTTGGGGAACACCGCCCGCGCCATGTCGCGCACGTGGGTGAAGCTCGACTGGATGACGAGCCCGGCCGGGCGCCGGTCGAGCGCGCAGTCGACGGCCACGGCGCCCCCCAGCGAGTGCCCGAACAGCACCACCCGCTCGGCCGGCTGCTCCAGGACCCCGGTCAGGTGGTCCCAGGCCGCCCGCACGTCGAGGAACAGTCCCTTCTCGCTCGGCGTGCCGTCGCTGCGGCCGTAGCCCCGGTAGTCGAAGGCGAACAGGTTCATCCGCAGCCGCCGCAGGTGGCGGAAGACCCCGACCCGGTCGGCGATGCTCCCCGAGTTGCCGTGGCAGTAGAGCAGCGTCCCCCGCGCCCGCCGGTGCGGGATCCACCAGGCGTGCAGCTCCACCCCGTCCTCGGAGTGGAACCAGACGTCGGTGGCGGGCACCCCGTAGCCCGACGGCTCCCAGATGCCGTTGGGGAAGCGGTCGGGCAGGAACAGGCGAGACCGCTGGAAGCGCTCGCGGAGCAGGCCCAGCGCCCCGACCGCGCCCGCCGCCAGCAGCGTCGGCAGCGCGTAGCCCAACCCCCGGCTCTTCTGTGCCTCGACGTTCATCTCGCGAGCGTCCTGCAACTTCCGTTCCGGCATCGGCCGCCGTCGCTCAGAAGGGCCCTCCCAGCTCGGTGATCAGCCGCCGGGTCTTCGCGGCCAGGCCGACCCCGCCGCCGATCGGCAGCACCACGCTGGCGAGCTGCGGATGGACCGTCAGATAGCCGCAGAAGCCCTCGAGCTCGCGCAGCTCCCGCTCCTCGACCACCGCCGGGTCGAGCAGCCGCCCGCCCGCCAGCAGGCCCAGGACCGCCACCAGACCGCCCACCCGCAGCCTGGGCAGGGTGAGGTCGAGAAGCCGCCGGGTACGGCCCCGCCCCGCGTCGAGACAGACCAGGTCGAGCGGCCCGGTGAGCCCCGCCACCTCCTCCACCGGATCCCCGCCCAGCAGCTCGATCTCGCCCGGCACCCCGGCCGTCCTTCTTGCAGCCTCCCCCGCTGTCCGGCCCGGGGCCTCTCCGGCTACCTCCTGCGCCACCGCCCCCACCGTGCCACCCGCGGCCCTGCCAGCCGCCTCGACAATCGTCGCGCCCGTGGCCTCCAGGTGCCGGCGTGCCACCTCACGCCGGGCAGGGTCGGGCTCGACAGTGGTGATCCGAGCCTCCGGGGCGCCCCGAGCCATATAGAGGGTGTAGTAGCCGGCCCCCGTCCCGACCTCGAAGATCCGGCCCGCCCCCGAAGCCCGCGCCAGCAGACTCAAGAGCCGCCCGACCTGCTGTTCAGGTTCTGACAGACCGACGTCGGCGGTGGCTCGAGCCAGATTCTGCAGCGTCTCGTCCTCAGGCGGCTGCAAACGGCCAAGAAAACCCGTCAGCTCCGGTCCGAGTAGCGCCCCTGAGGAATCCACCACGCAGATCATGCTATCCGAGCCGATCGGGTGGTTCAGTTCCGCCGATCCAGGTAGAGCCGGAACCAGGAGCCAAGCCCGGTTCTGGGGTGGGGTCAGTCCCTCCCGACCGTGAGGAGCCGGCCGGGATGGGGTGCGCCAGGGACCTGGAGCCGAGCGCTTGCGTGAGGCCTCGAAGGAGGCGAGCCGTCCAGCGCTCGGCGGACAGGAGCAGCGGGCCTCCCCCGTGAAGTTGTGACAGGCCCGCTGCGTGCCCAGGCGTGCCCCGTCCCGGTCGGCTTTCGCCACAAGCCCTCAAGGACTGACCCTCGGCGGCGATTCATCTCGCCCCGCTGCCAACTGACCAACTGTCGTCGGGACTGGGCGTGCCTTCCGGTAAGATGCAGGTTATGAGCACCATGTCTCGCCCCCGCATTGTCCTCGCGCTGGCCCTGCTTCTCGGACTCCTGCCCGCATCTGCTTTCGCGGACCAGGAGGCGGCGGCCGCGCCGCTGCTGACTCTCGAAGAGGTCACGGTCGAGCCGACCAACCCGGGGCCCGACACCCTGTGCAAGCTGCGGGTCAAGCTGCGCAACGCCGGCACCCAGATCGCCTCGCAGCTCGACTTCGGCGTGTCGATCAACGGCCAGGCGCTGCCGGTCTACCGCAACCAGCTCTTCATGTACCCGGTGGCGGCCGGCGAGACGGCCGAGATCAAGCTCTACAACTTCTGGAGCACCGAGACCTTCCGCCCCTTCCCCACCGACGGCAAGATGAAGGTCGAGGTCACCCTGCGCGACGCGCGCTGGATGACGGTGGAAGAGGACGAGGAGAAGGTCGAGGTGTGGACCCCGCAGGGGGCCGTCGAAGGGCTGCCGGTCTCGCGCTCGGTGACGCTGACGATGGTCAAGCCGGCGGGCGGCTAGCGCCGGCTCGCGGCTTCCGCCGGCCGCCGCAGCGCGATCAGCCGGCCCCGGCCGGCCGCCAGGCCAGCACCTCGAGCGACAGCGAGCGGCGGGCCAGGGTGTCCAGCTCCAGCAGGTGGAAGTTGGGCCGGAACTGCAGCTCGCACTCCGTGGGCGGGCCCTCGCCGCCGGCGGCGAGCGGCAGCACCACCTCGTGGGCGCCGGTCCCCGAGACGCTGACCTCGGAGCCGCCGCAGCTGCTGCTGATCAGCGCCGCCGGCACCTCGGTCCCCTCCTGGAGGACCAGCTCGATGCCGCTGTCGTCGGCCCCCGGAATGCGGAGCAGCATCCACGCCTCGCCCGGCCGGCCGATCTCGGCGATCCGCAGGGTGCCCTCGCCGGCCAGCCAGCGGCGGCGCACGATCTGCCGGTCGGTCCCGGCCTCGACCGGCAGCCAGGCCGGCGAGAAGTAGAACATCGGCAGGTCGTCGCCCTCGGCGGCGACCGTCACCTCGGCGGCCCCGTACTCGAACCGGTCCAGCTCTTCGCCGGCGACCTCGAGCGGCCAGCGGCGGCCCGCAACGTCGTAGAGCCCCACGCTGAGCGTGTAGCTGCCCGGCTCGAGCGGCGGCGCCAGCGCCGACTGGTAGAGGAAGATCTCGTAGGCCTCGGTGCGGCCCGGCCGCCAGTCGAAGCGCAGCGGATGGTCGAAGGTGCGGAGCACGCTGCCCGGGGCGTCGAGCAGGTGGACGAACACCAGCGGCCGGCCCTCGACCTCGCCCAGCGGGCGCTCCATCCGCCAGCTCAGCCGCAGCCCGGCAAAGCCCGGATAGGGAAGCTCCAGAGCGGTCGGCTCGACGGTCAGCTGCCCGACCGGCTCGGTGCGCTCACCGCAGGCGGCGAGCAGCGCGATCAGCGTCACCAGTCCGCACCACGCCTTCGGCTTCATCGGCAAACCTCTCCTCCAGACTCCTAGAATGATTGGCCTTGTCGGCTGATCGCCGCGGATCGAGCGGCCGGGGCCGCCCCGGGTCCAACGGGCTCGCCGATTCTATCGTCTCAGCCGCCGGCGGTGGCGGTGGCGGGGCTGCCGGCGGCCAGCAGCTGCTCAAGGCGGGCGATGACCATCTCCAGCGCGACCCGGTTCTCGCCGCCCTGGGGGACGATGACGTCGGCCCAGCGCTTGGAGGGCTCGACGAACTCGAGGTGCATCGGACGGACGGTCTCGAGGTACTGCCGGATGACGTCCTCGAAGTTGCGGCCGCGCTCGCGGATGTCGCGCCGGATGCGCCGGATCAGCCGCACGTCGGGGTCGGTGTCGACGTAGATCTTGAGGTCCAGCAGCTTGCGCAGCCGCGGCTCGGCGTAGAGCAGGATGCCCTCGAGCACGATCACCGGCCGCGCCTCGACCCGCTGGGTACGACCGGTCCGCCGGTGCCGCACGAAGTCGTAGATCGGCACCTCGACGTCGCGCCCGGCCTTGAGCGCCGCCAGCTGTTCGACCAGCAGGTCGTTGTCGAGCGAGTCCGGATGGTCGAAGTTGTGGCTCAGCAGCTGCTCGTCGCTGTGCCAGTCGACGTCGCAGTAGTAACTGTCCTGGGCCAGGAAGGCGATCCGGTCGCGCCCCACCCGCCGCAGGATCGAGCGCGCCACCGTGGTCTTACCCGACCCGGTCCCACCGGCGACCCCCAGTGCTACGGGGCGGGCGACCGCGTCCTCCGGCATCACCCGGTCATCTTACGCCAGCGCCCCGGCCTGCGGGCGGTGCCGGCGGCGCCGCCGGAGCCGAACGGTGAGGACCACTATCCATTCGGATAGTCCCGCCGGCCGCGAGCTCCCCGCGAATTCAGCCAGAGCGCCGATTCTCCCGGCAGTACGTGCCTGGCACGGAGGCTGCTCTGGGAAGCGTCGTCGACGCAGAGGCCACAACGCCGTCAAACGAGAAGGAGGAAGACATGACCATCTCCCTGCGGCTCTACCGGGTCCACTTCGAAGACGGAGACCCGCTCCCGCGGCTGCAACCGGTCGTGTCGAAAGCGGAGTTCGACGGGCCGGCCGGAGTCAACTGGAGCTCGCTCGAAAGACGATCCGCTGACGACACCACGCGGCCGGCCCGCTGGATCGACCCATACCCGCCTGGTACCCCGAGCGCGAGTTGAGAGGTCTGCAGCTACAAGCCGCCCACCTCAGAGCCGGTCGGTGTCGCGGACGAAGCCGGCGAGGTCGTCGCGGAACTTGCGGAGCGATGGCTCGTGGAGGTACATCATGTGGCCGGCTTCGTAGTACTCCATGCGGATGCGCTGGCGGACCTCGGGGGCGACGTCGAGGTGGTCGACGTCGTGCTTGGTGGCCAGGGTCGGGGTGGCCAGGTCGTAGTAGCCCTGCTGGACCAGCAGGTGGAGACCGGGGTTCATGGTCAGCGCCATCGCCAGGTCGCCGCGCAGGTTGGCCCACGGCACCGCCCAGCCCTGCGAGTCCGGCGGGCGATGCTCCCAGTCCCAGTCGGTGACCCCGCCCATGATCTGGTAGGTCTCGTCGCGGCCGAACTCCAGCTCGTCGTGGAGGTAGCTCAAGAAGGCGGCGGTAAAGGCCGGGCCGACGGCGGGGAAGAACGGGTCGTAGTCCATCTCCTCGCTCAGCGGGTTGACCGACGGGCCGATGAAGCGCGAGTCGATGCGGCCGGCGATCCGCCGCTCGTCGCGCTTGAGCTCCTGGAGGAACTGCTGATGGCTGACCCGGAGGTCGGCGCGCTCCCAGTAGTCGGCCGAGGTGCCGGTGTAGGCGGCCAGCCGGGCGGCCACCGCCTGCTTCTCCTCGGCGCCGATGGTGTAGCCCTTGAGCAGCGCCGGGGCGTACTCGTCGTAGGCGAAGCGCTCGACCTCGGTGATGAACGCCTCGAGGTCTTCGGGCTTGTCGGGGATCGCGTCGTGGTACCAGGCGGTCGCCGCCAGCGTCGGCAGGTAGAGCACGTGCGGCAGGTCGATGCCGCCGCCGTCGATCCCCGAGCCCATGTCGAGGAACGGCGAGACCACCACCACCCCGTTGAAGTTCATGCCGTGCTCGCTCTGCAGGTGCCAGACCAGACCGGCGGTGCGGATGCCGCCGTAGCTCTCACCCAGGATGTACTTCGGTGAGGCCCACCGCCCCTCGCGGGTGACGAACTCCTTGATGAACGAGCCCACCGAGCGGACGTCCTGGTCGACACCCCAGAAGTCCTCGTTCTTGGCCTCGCCCAGCGGCTTGCTGAACCCGGTGCCCACCGGATCGACCATCACCAGGTCGGTGACGTCGAGGATGCTGTACTCGTTGTCGACCCGCTGGGCCGGCGGCGGCGGCGCATAGCCCTCGTCCTGGATCACCACCCGCTGCGGACCCAGCACCCCCATGTGGAGCCAGATCGAAGAGGACCCCGGCCCGCCGTTGAAGGCGAACAGGAGCGGCCGCCGGCTCTTGTCGGCGGCGCCGTCGCGGGCGTAGGCGATGTACCCGAAGCGGGCTATCGGCTTGTCCTCGTCGTCCTCGAGGATCAGCCAGCCGGCGGTCGCGGTGTAGTCCACCACCTGGCCGTCGATCCGGATCGAGTGCTTGGTGGAAGACGACTTGGGCTCCGGCTTGTCGTCTTTCTTCGCCTCGGCCTCCGCTTTCTTGTCGGCGTCCGGCGCGGTCTCGGCGGCCGGGACCGCAGGGGCCGGAACGGTCATCAGGAAGAGCAGGAGAGCCGGGATCGGGACCTTGGTCTTCATCGTTCGACTCCTGTGGCAGGAAAAACGGCCGTGGGCGCTCTCGTCAGCGCTGGCAGCCCGGGCAGTAGAAGGTACTGCGGCCGGCCTGGACCAGCCTGCGAATGGGGGCCGCGCAGCGGGCGCAGGGCTCGCCCTCGCGATCGTAGACCGCCAGGGAGATCTGGAACAGGCCGCTGCGGCCGGCGCCGTCGGTGAAGTCGTTGAGGGTGGTGCCGCCCTCGCCGATCGCCCGCAGCAGGGTGTCGCCGACGGCCTCGGCCAGGCGGTCCCAGCGCGCCGCGGCGATCCGCGCCACCGAGCGGCCAGGGTGGATGCCCGCCCGCCAGAGCGCCTCGCTGGCGTAGATGTTGCCGACCCCGGCCACCACCCGGCCATCGAGCAGCAGGTTCTTGACCGGTCCGCGGCGGCCGGCGGCGCGGCTCCGCAGCCAGTCGCCAGAGAACCCCACCACGCCCGGAAAGCCGCCCGCAGGGCCGCTCAGACCCGGATCGTCACCGTCCAGGGGCTCCGGCCCCAGGCCGGCGAAGTGCCGGTCGCCCGCCAGCCTGGACGTGGCGAGCAGCAGCACCAGCCCGAACCGCCGCGGGTCGCGGAAGCGCAACCGCTGGCCGCCGCTCAGATAGACCCCGACGTGCTCGTGAGGCTGCCGCCGCGTCCTCGACCCCGCCAGCGTCAGCCGGCCGCTCATTCCCAGGTGAACGACCAGGGTGCGGCCGCCCTCGAGGTCGATCAGCAGGTACTTGGCGCGCCGGCGGAGCCCCTCGATCCGCCGCCCCACCGCCTGCCTCAGCCGCCGGCGGTCGACCGGCTCGCGCAGCGCCGGGTTCCAGACCTCGATCCGCCGCACCCACCGCCCCGGCAGCCGCGGCTCCAGGCTTCGCCGCAGCACCTCCACCTCCGGCAGCTCGGGCACCGCGAGATTCTATTAAGTCCTCCTACCTGACCCGATCGCCTCGCTTCCCCCTCGGCCGTGGTTCATTTCGAGGAAGGGCTCCGAACCCGGTTCGCCGTGCCACCCCTCGTTGCCCGGGCCTTCCACCCTGGCATCAGCTCGTGGCCGACCAGCTTCGACGGGCTGTCCAAGAGCCGGCCGGGGCGGGGCTCGACAGGGGCCTCGCCGCAAGCGCCTGCGACACCCCTCGAAGGCTGCGGGCCGGCCAGCGCGCAGCGGTGAGGAGGAGCGGGCCTACCCTCTGAAGTCCGTCAGGCCCGCTCCGTCCCCTGGCATGCCCCGCCCCGGTCGGCTCTCGCACCGATCCGACATCTGCGCCGCCACCGCCATGCCGCCCTGCCCCGGCCGGTTCTCGCCGTGGATTCGGCAGCTGCATCGCCACCAGATCCCGCGAATCCGCCCGTCGTACCTCTCCCACTTGACATCTGAGATCCAATAGGCGAAAATAAAGCGTAACATGCATCAGGCAGCCCTTCCCCTCCCGGGTAGCACACGAAACCACGGCACCCTGCCCACCATCAGCCCCCGGCCGATGGACCACACCGGCTCGGGCGTCGCCTACTACGACCTGGCCGCCGGCCGCCTGCTCAGCCGGCGGGCCGGTCGCGCCGCCTGGTCGCTCAACCCCTACCGGGGATGCGAGTTCGGCTGCGGCTACTGCTACGCGCGGGCCGGCCACGTCTTCCTGGGAGCCGGCGCCGGTGCGGCCTTCGAGCAGAAGATCTACGTCAAGCGGCGGGCGGGCGAAGCGCTGGAGCGCCGCCTGCGGCGCTCCGACCTGGCCGGCCAGGAGATCGCGATCGGCACCGTCACCGACCCCTACCAGCCTGCCGAGCTGCGCTACGGGGTGACCCGGGCGCTACTCGCCGTGCTGCGCCGCGCCGAGGGGCTACGGCTCTCGGTCACCACCCGCTCGCCCCTGGTGCTGCGTGACCTCGACCTGCTGGCCGAGCTGGACCAGCGGCACACGGTGACCGTCGAGGTGACCCTCACCTGCGTGGACCCCGAGCTCGCCCGGCGGCTCGAGCCGGGGTCGCCCGAACCGGAGGAGCGCCTGCGGGCGCTCGCGGGCCTGGCCGCCCGCGGTCTCGAGACGCGGCTGCTGGCGGCGCCGTTGATGCCCGGGATCACCGACGGCGAGGCCACCCTGCGGCCGCTGCTGGAGGCCGCCCGCCGCCGCGGCGCCTGGGACGTCGAGGCCGCCCCGCTGGTGCTCCGTGGCGCGGTGCGGGCGCGCTTCCGGAGCTGGCTCGCCGCAGAGTTCCCGTCGCTCGCCGACCGCTATCGCAAGCTCTACCGGCGCGCGGCGCTCGGCCGCCGCGACCGCGAGGCGGTGATGTCGACCTTCCGCCGTCTGCGGCTCCAGACCGGGTTTCCGCGCCCGCGGCCCGGCCGCGGTTAGCCCTGCCGTCCCGCCGACGCCAGGTCGGCGACCAGCGTGGCGAGGGCGGCCATCGGGCGGCCGCTTTCACCCTTGAGCCGCAGCTCGGTCTCCAGCACCCGGCCCGGAAGCCCGGCCAGCTTCGCCGGCGGCCAGCGGCAGGCGGCCAGATAGGCGCGGTGCAACCGGAAGGGGTGGACCCCGGCCAGCGGGTTACCGGCGCCGCCCTCGAGCTCGGCCTGGAGGGCCGGCGCCACCTGACTCTTGAACCGGCCGTAGTGGCCGACCCCGCGCGGCGCGCCGCTCACCGCCAGCATGCCGCCGACCGCGGTCAGCAGCCGGACGAAGCCGGCCAGCAGCGCGAAGAAGGAGAGCCGCGCCGCCACCGGGTCGGCGGCCGCCGCCAGCAGCCGGCGCAGCCGGTCGAGCGCCTCGGCGCCGCGCCCCTCGCCGATGGCGTCGAGGATCTTCCAGACGTCCTCCTGGCCGCGGTCGGCGACGCCGGTCTCGACCAGGCCGAGGTCGATCTCGCCGGGCCGCGCCAGGGTCGCCAGCTTGCGGTACTCGGCGGCGAAGCGGGCGCTGCTGTCGGCGGCGGCGGCGGCGCCCCGGCCGCCACGCTGCTGGAGGGTGCGGCGCGCCAGCTCGTCGAGGGCGTCGGGCCGGATGGCCACTCCCGACTCGCGCTCGAGCTCGGCGGCCAGCGGCTCGAGCCCCCCCCAGGCGCCGCCCCGCTTGGCCTCCACCCGGCCGACCTCGACCAGCGCCCCGCGCCCTGCCAGCGTCTTGACCAGCGGGTGGTCGCGGGCCACCGCGCTTTCGGCCAGCACCAGCGCATGGTTGTCCGGCAGCCCGCCTTCGGCGATCTCGGCCAGCGCCGCCAGCTCGCTGCCGGAGAAGCCTTCGAGCCGGCTGGCCCGGGCCGCCTCCAGCAGCTCGGCCAGCTGTTCGCGGCGCTCCTCCACCCTGGCGCGCGACGCCTTGCCGCGCCCCCGGCCGCCGCCCTGGAGCGCCCAGGCCGGCAGCTTGCCGATGACCGCGGTCGCGGTGCCGGCCCGCGGGTCGAGGCCGAACAGCGCCAGCGTCCTCAGCAGCCGGCTCGCCGCCTGGCGCTCGCGGCCCGACAGCTCGCCGGCGCCGGCCAGGGGCAGCACCTCGCGCGCCTCGTCGATCAGCCCGGCCGCCGCCGCCCGGTCGGCCAGCACCGCGGTCTCCACCGCCACCAGCACCTTGGCCGGGGCGAAGAGCGAAAAGGTGCGCAGGTCGTCGAACAGCGGGGCGAGCGAGGCCGGCCGGCGGTGGACCTCGACGTCGCACCCGGCCTGCGCGGCCAGCGCTTCGCCCAGCCGGCTTGCCGCCGGCTCGGCCAGCACCCGGTCGCCGGCGACCAGGTAGAGGCGCTCCACCCGGCCCTCGCCGATCGCCGCCAGCAGCTCCTTCATCGACTTCCCCACCGGCCCCGCGCGGCCCGCGCGGCGCCGCTCACGACTCGCCGTCGACCTGCCAGACCGGCCGCTCGCGCACCCCGGCCTCCTCGGGCGAGAGCCGTTCCTCCTCGAAGTCGAGCTCGACCGAGTTCCAGGAGCCGCACGCGTCGCAGCGGTCCACCCAGCCCGGATAGCGGTTGTGGCAGACCGCGCAGCGGTACTCGCTGGCGTCGACCCCGGCCTGCCCGATGCAGGTCAGACAGGCCTCGACCGCTCGCGCCATCTCGCCCCGTCGCTGGTGGATGCGGGCCAGGAGCAAGTAGTACGTCGGCGAGCTGTGAACGCGCTCGGCGACGCCCTTGAGGGCCTTGAGCGCCTCGGCGTGCATCTCCAGGCGGTAGTAGAGCCGGCCCAGGAAGAACCGCGGCATCAGGTCGTTCTCGGCGCCGGCGATCAGTTGATGGAGGGTCTCCATGGCCTCGAGTGGCTCTTCGCGCTCGATGTAATGGTCCTCGATCCGCTGCAGGAAGGTGGGGCTGCCGGTCAGCTCGAAGCCGCGCCGCCAGGCCGCCACCGCCGCTTCCGGGGCGTCTTCGAGCAACGCGCACTCGCCCAGCATGATGTGGGCGGGCAGGAACCGGGGCTCCTCCTCGGCCAGCTGGAGGAAGATCCGCTTGGCGTCGGCCACCCGCTCGGCGCCCAGCTCGGCCACCCCCTGCTGGTAGGCCAGCCCCCGCCGGACGCCGACGTCCAGCTCCTGGCCGGCCCCGCCGCCGTTGTCGTCGAGCAGCCGGTCGACCTTCTCCTGGAGCCGCGCCGCCTCGGCCCACTGCTGGCGCCCCAGGGCGGCGTTGCGCAGCCGCCTGAGCACGGTCAGCCCCGAGCCCGGGAAGTCCCGCAGGATGCGGTCGTGGAGCTGCTCGGCGACCGCCGGCTCGCCCGCCGCCTGGTAGTCCTCGGCCAGCTCGTAGAGCACCGCCACGCTCTGCGGGTAGAGCACCGAGGCGCGGCGGTGGACCTCCACCGCCTCGGCGGCGCGCCCCTGGTGGCGCAGCACCTCGCCGTAGCGCAGCAGGGCCGCGAAGTCCTCCGGCTGGTCGGCCAGCACCCGCTCGAGCTCGACCAGCGCCCGGCCCCACTGGCCGTCGACCTGCAGGTCCACCGCCCGCCGGAAGCTCCCCCGCAGGCTGCGCGCCTCGCGGCTCAGCCGCCGGTCGCGGCGCTGCGCCAGGTCGCGCTTGAGGGTCTCGATCAGCAGCACCGTCACCACCGGCAGAAAACCGGCGAGGAAGACGGTGACCAGGATGCCCCACAGGGGCACCGCCCGCTCGGCGGTCAACCGGAATGGTTGACGCAGCAGCTCGATGTTCTGATGGGTGGCGTAGGAGGCCGCGACGACGACGGCGAGGGCGAAGAGGATGCCGACGAATGTGCGAACCCGCATAAGCCCCGTGGTCAGGGGCGGAAGACGACGGTCGCCCGGGCGACCCCGCCGGCCCTAACCTTCCAGCGGCAGGCCCTGCTCCGCCTGCTCCTGGCAATCGATACAGTAACGCGCCCAGGGCACCGCCAGCAAGCGGGGTTTGGGAATCGGCTGCTCGCAGTTGAGACAGCGGCCGTAGGTGCCCTTGTCGAGCCGGTCGAGGGCGCTTTCGATCTGGAGCAGTGTCTGGCGCTCGGAGTCGGAGATGGCGAACATGAACTCGCGGTTGTAGGAGTTGTTGGCGCGGTCGACGATGTCTTCGCCGGCCGTGTCACCGGCCTCCTGGCCGACCTGGAGGTCGCGCTCGTAGAGACTGAAGATCTCCTGGCGCTGCTGCTCCAGCCGCCGCCGGTGGCTCTCCAGCCCCTTGGCACCCGCCTTCGGGGCAGTCCGTGTCCTGCTGCTCGCCCTGCCGACCTTTGCCTTCGCCAAACCGCCTCTCCTTTGCCGGGGGAACCCGGATTCCGCGCCCTTTTGCCGGGGAGCGCCGGGCACAGAAACGCTACAACGGCCCCCGATGGTACTTTATTCCCGCCCGTAAGGTAAGCGAGCGGTAGATCTGCTCGTAGAGCACCAGTCGGGCCAGCTCGTGGGGGAGGGTGAGCGGGCCCAGCGACAGGCGCTCCCGGCAGCCCCGCCGGACGCCCGGCGCCAGGCCCAGGTCCGAGCCGATCAGGAAGGCGACCGGTCGAGCCGTGCTTTCCAGCCGGCGGGCCAGCCAGCGGGCCAGCTCCTCGGAGTCGCGCTGCCGCCCCCGGCGATCGAGCGCGACCGTCCAGCTGCCGGCAGGCGCCGCCGCCAGCAGCGCCCGGCCCTCGTCCTCCAGCCGCCCCGGGTCGTTGGCCGCCGTCTTGCTGCGCACCGCCAGCTCGGAGACCTCGACGAACCGGCGGATCCGCCGGCGGTAGCGCCCGCACAGGTCCCCCCAGGCGTCGCGGCGGCGGCGCCCGGCCCAGATCACGATCAGCCGCCGCCCCATCAGACCAGCCTACCTCCGATGCGCGTGCTATTCTGCGGGGCTCATGTCCGCCGCCCGCACGTCGCTCGAGGAGCAGAAGCGACGTCGCCGCAAGCGGCTCGTGCGCGGCCTGCTGCTGGGGGGCGCTGCGGTGGGGCTGCCGGCGCTCGCCAACGCCCTCATCGCCCGCCGCAGCGCCCGTCTCGAGCGCCCGGCCTGGGGCCGCACCGGCCGCTACGCCTGGAAGTTCGGAGAGGTTCTCTACCAGCACCTGGGCCGCGGCCGGCCGCTGGTATTGCTGCACTCCTTCGGCCCCGGGCACGACGCCGAGGAGTGGCGCCCGGTGGCCGAGCGGCTGGCGGCCCGCTACCGGCCACACGCCCTCGAGCTGCTCGGCTGGGGGGCCTCCGACAAGCCCCCCGTGGCCTACGACGACGAGCTCTACATCCAGCTCATCGCCGACTTCATCGAGGACGTCGTCGCCCAGCGCTGCGTGCTGGTGGGCGCGGGCTTGAGCGCCGCCTACGCGCTGCAGGTGGCGGTCGACCGGCCGGAGCTGGTTCGCGCCCTGGCGCTGGTGGCCCCGTCGGGCATCTCGCTCAACGCCGACGAGCCCGACCTCAAGGACGCCCTGCTCCACCGCCTGCTGAGGGTGCCGGTGCTGGGTACCGCCGCCCTCAACCTGTTCACCAGCCGCAGCGCCCTCCAGCAGTACCTGAGGCGCGACGTCTTCACCGCCCCGGAGCGGGCCGACGCGGCGCGCCTCGACCACTACTACCGCTCGTCCCACCAGCCGGGTGGACACGCCCCGCTGGCCGCCTACCTGAGCGGCTATCTCAACCACCGGGTGGACGAGGCCCTCGGCCGGCTGGATGCGCCGCTGTGGCTCGGCTGGGGCCGGCACGCCAAGGCGCCACCGGTGGAGACCGCCGACCTGTGGCTGCAGCGGGCGCCGGACGCCGACCTCGAGGTGTTCGAGGACTGCGGGAACCTGCCCCACCTGGAGAGCCCGGCGTCCTTCTACCGCCGCCTGCACCGCTTCCTCGACCGCCTGACCGCCTGAGGCGGAGGGGCCCGAGCTGCCTGCCGCCTTGACCTCGACGCCAATGACTAGATCATCCACCAACCCTTCATCCGTTACGGTCCACCAGAGGGTGAGCGAATGAGCGGAATCTTCAAGGCCTACGACGTGCGCGGGATCTATCCGGGAGAGCTGGACGAGGAGATCGCCCGCCGCATCGGCCTCGCCTTTCCCTTCCTGCTGGACGAGGAGGACCGCGCCGCTGGCGACCGGGTGGTGGTGAGCCGCGACATGCGGGCGCACAGCGTGCCGCTGGCCGCCGCGCTGATCGACGGGCTGCGCGCCAGCGGGCTGACGGTGGTCGACATCGGCCTCGCCACCACCCCGATGAACTACTTCGCGGTCGGGCACCTGGGAACCGCCGGCGGCATCCAGGTGACCGCCAGCCACAACCCGGCGCGCTACAACGGGTTCAAGCTGAGCCGCCGCGAGGCGCGGCCGGTGTCGGGCGACCACGGCATCCCCCTGCTCGAGCAGAAGGCGGCCGGCGGCGGCGAGCTGCCGGCGGCCGCCCAGCGCGGCGGCCTCGAGCGGGCGGCGGTCGCCGACGCCTACCGGCGGCACGTTCTCTCGTTCCTCCAGGTCCCGGAAGGGGCACCGCGGCTCAAGGTGGTGGTCGACGCGGCCAACGGCATGGGGGTCCTCTACCGCGAGCTGCTCGCCGCGCTGCAGATCGACCTCGACCTGCTCTACTTCGAGCTCGACGGCACCTTCCCCAACCACGAGGCCAACCCGCTCAAGCTGGAGAACCTGCGCGATCTGTGCGAACGGGTGCGCGCGACCGGTGCCGACCTGGGGGTGTCGTTCGACGGCGACGCCGACCGCGCAGCCTTCGTCGACGAGCGCGGCGAGTCGGTGGGCAGCGACCTGATCACCGCCCTGATCGCCGGCGAGCTGCTGGCCCACGAGCCCGGCCGGGCGGTGCTCTACGACCTGCGCTCCTCGCGGGCGGTGCCCGAGTACATCACCGAATGTGGCGGGGTGCCGGTCCGCGAACGGGTCGGGCACTCCTTCATGAAGGCGACGCTACGCGCCCGGGAGGGGATCTTCGGCGGCGAGCTGGCCGGCCATTACTACTTCCGCGACAACTACCACGCCGACTGCGCGGCGCTGGCGGTCGTGGAGATCCTCAACCTGCTCCGCCGGCACCGGCAGCCGCTGTCGAAGCTGGTCGAGCCGCTGGCGCGCTACGCCAAGAGCCCGGAGATCAACTTTCAGGTCGAGGACAAGCAGGGCAAGATCGCCGCCCTCGCCGAGCGCTACGCCGACGGCGAGATCGACTACCTGGACGGCATCACGGTCCAGTACCCCGACTGGTGGTTCAACGTTCGGCCCTCCAACACCGAGCCCTATCTGCGGCTGGTGCTCGAGGCCGACGCCGCCGAGGAGCTGGCGCGGCGCCGCGCCGAGCTGGAGGCCCAGCTCGGCACTCCGGCGCACTGAGCGCCGGAGCCCTCGCCCGTCTCTACCCGCGGTCTCAGTCCCGGCGGCCGCCCAGCAGGCCGGCGCGCATCAGGAAGTAGAGCAGGGTCAGCAGGGTGGAGATCGCCGCCGCCACGTAGGTCAGCGCCGCCGCGTTGAGGACGCGGTCGACCCCCTCGCGCTCCTGCGCCAGCACGATGCCGTGGGCCACCGCCAGCTTCTTGGCGCGGGCCGAGGCGTCGAACTCGACCGGCAGGGTGACGACCTGGAAGAGCAGTACGGCCGAGAACAGCACGGCGCCGACCAGCACCATGTTGGTGGAGGCGAACATCAGCCCCATCACCATCACGATGTAGCCCAGACCCGAGCCGATGTTGGCGGTGGGCACCAGCAGCGACCGGAGCCACAGCGGCTTGTAGGCGGTGGCGTGCTGGATGGCGTGGCCGGCCTCGTGGCAGGCGACGCCGACCGCGGCGACCGACGGCGTGCCGTAGACGGCGTCGGAAAGGGCCAGGGTCTTGTTCACCGGGTTGTAGTGGTCCGACAGGAACCCGCGGGTGGGCACCACCTTGACGTCGGTCAGTCCCGCCCGGTCGAGCAGGGTCTGCGCGGCCTGAGCGCCGGTCAGACCGGAGAGCACCCGGACGCGCGAGTACTTCTTGAACGCCGACTTGGTCCGGAAGCTCGCCCACAGCGACAGCAGGAAGGCGGGGGCGACGAATAACAGGTAGGTGGGCTCGAAGTACATGGCGCGGGTCTCCTTCGCCACCCTCTCCAACCGGGTGCCGGGCGGCGTTATTTCAGGGTGGTGCCGCGTCCCCGGGAGGGCGGGGAGGGCTGAGGGGGCCATTGTAGGACACCCCGGTTGTGGGCTCGGTGGCGAGAGCCGACCGGAGCGGGACCTGGGCACGCAAGGGCCTGACAGGTGAAGGCTCGGTAGCGAGGGCCGACCGGGGCGCGGCGCGACTGGGGACGGAGCGGGCCTGGCAGATGAGGGGTCGGTGGCGAGAGCCGACCGGGGCGGGGCGCGACTGGGCACGCAACGGGCCTGACGGACTTGACGGGGGAGGCCCGTTGCTCCTATCCGCCGAGCGCTGGACGGCACTCGAGCTTCGCGGCCCATCGCAAGCGCTCGGCTCCAGGTCCCTGTCGAGCCCCGCCCCGGCCGGCTCCTGCGCGGTCCGAGGCAACTGCCTGCAACGTCTGCGAAGAGAACAGTTCGTGTGGGAAGATTCCGTGATTGATGAGCGGTGAATGCCGATGACGAGCGCTGGTGCTGAGCGGGTCGCGCTGGTGACCGGGGGGAGCCGGGGGATCGGGCGGGCGATCGTGGAGCGGTTGCTCGAGAGGGGGTGGCGGGTGTTCTTCTGCGGGCGGACGCCGGGGTCGGTCGAGGCGGCGGTGGCGGAGCTGCGCGAGCGCTACCCGGGCCGGGTGGCGGGGCGGGCGGCGGAAGTGGGCGAACCGGATCAGGTGGAGCGGCTGGTCGCGGGCGTCGTGGAGGCGGCGGGGCGGCTGGATCTCCTGGTCAACAACGCCGGCGCCGGGGTGTTCGCGCCGGTCGACGAGATCGGCCTCGAGGACTGGCAGCGGCTGCTGGCCACCAACCTGAGCGGCGCCTTCTACGCGATCCGCGCGGCGGCGCCGGTGATGAAACGCCAGGGCGCGGGCTGGATCGTCAACGTCGCCTCGCTGGCCGCGCGGCATCCGATGGCCGGTGGCGCCGCCTACAACGCGAGCAAGTTCGGGCTGCTGGGTCTTTCCGACGCCGCCATGCTGGACTTGAGACCGCACGGCGTCCGGGTCGCGGCGGTGCTGCCGGGCAGCGTCGACACCGGCTTCGGCGGGCGCCGCGCCGGCGAGGGCTCTTCCTGGCGGCTCGACCCCGGGGACGTCGCCCGCGCGGTCACCGACCTGCTGGACTACCCGGACCGGGCGCTGCCCAGCCGGCTCGAGCTGCGGCCCAGCCGGCCGCCCAAGTAGGCGGGCAGCGGCGGATCTAGAGGATCCGCATCACCTCGTCGCCGTAGAGCACCTCGGGACCCGAGGGCACCGGCGAGCCGCCGGCCGGCTCGAGGGTGACGCGGACGGCGCGGGTCGCCTCGGGCATCTCCCGGGAGAGCATCTCGAACCGCACGCCCGCGCGCACCTCGAAGACCCCGCCGCTGACCGGCCCGTCGCCGGTGACGAACCACAGCTGGTAGTGACGCCCCTCGGGGCAGGGCTCGAGCCCGTCGATCTTGAGATACCACTCGCGATGGTCGGCGGCCACGTAGAGCGTGCCGCGCGAGGACGGGTGAACGGGCTCCTCGCCGACCGGCGTCAGGTTGCACACTTCGACCCCCGGCGAGGTCAGGAGCCGCATCTTGCGGTCCATGGCGGCGACCGCGAAGCGCGACTCCTCTTCCACGGCCGCCAGTCTTCCGGCCAGCTCGGCGATCTGGAGACGCTGGCTTCTGACCTCGCCGTACAGCCAGGCCGACAGACCCAGCAGCGCCGCCGCGAGTCCGGCGGCGAGGGGCAGCGCCCAGCGCCCGGCCGCCGAGCGGGGACGGGCCGGTGCGGCCGCTGCGGAGGCCGCGCTCCTGGCGGCCAGGTCCGCGACTTCCGGTACCGCAGGCGGCGCCGCCTCCCTGGCGGTCGCCGCGCTCGCCGGCGGCTCCCCGGCGCCACCCGCAGTGACCGCGTCGAGCAGCCGCTGACGGATCTCCGGCCACGGCTCGACCGGCTCCAGCCGCTCCGCCAGCAGACCGAGGAGCTCGACGTACGGACGCTCGCCCGGCCCCTCGGGGCCGGTCTCCGGCGGCCCGCCGGCGTCGAGCCACTCCAGTACGCGCTCGATGGGCCGCTCGTCGCCGTTTGCGCTTCCGCCTCGACTCTCGCTCACAACAGCTCTCCGATCTCCGCCTGCAGCGCCTGGCGCAGCTTCCTCATGGCGAGCAGGGTACGGGTCTTCACCGTGCCCAACGGGATGCCGGTCTCGCCGGCGATCTCGCTCTGGGTCATTCCGTTGTAGAACGCCAGCTCCAGCACCTGGCGTTGTTCTTCGGGCAGCCGACCCATCTCCTCGTCGAGTCGCCGGCGGCGCTCCTGGTTTAGTACGTGCCGGCCGCCGGCCGGGGATGTATGGCGCACGGGGTTCTCGCGCTGGGCGGCACTGAGCGTACGCTGCTTGACCCGCCGGCTGCGCAGCCGGTCGATGGCGCGGCTGCGGGTGATGAGCACCAGCCAGGTCGAGACCGACGAGCGCCGCGGGTCGTAGCTCGCCGCCCGGTTCCAGACCTGGAGGAAGGTCTCCTGGAGCACCTCTTCGGCGTCGGCGGCATCGGCGAGCACCCGCTGCGCCAGGGCGGTCAACATGCTCGCATAGCGGTCGTAAAGCTCGGCCAGCGCCTCCGGGTGGCGTTCGACGATCTTCCGCACCAAACCCCTGTCGTCCAGCGACTTCACGGCGGCTTGGGGTGGCAACGGCTCGGTAGGAGATCGGGAGCTTTGACGGCAACCTTAAGATACCATGCGCTCGTGGGCGCTCCGGGGCTGCGGCTGGCGGTGATCGGGGGCTCGGAGTGCACCCCCGCCCAGCGGCGGCTGGCGGTCGAGGTGGGCCGCGAGATCGCCCGCCGGGGTGCGGTGCTGATCTGCGGCGGGCGGGGCGGGGTGATGGCCGCCGCCGCCGAGGGGGCGCGCGCCGAAGGCGGCCGCACGGTGGGCATCCTGCCCGGTGCCAGCGCCCTCGAGTCGCCGCCCAACGAACACGTCGAGTTGCCCCTGTTCACCGGCCTCGGGCAGGCCCGCAACCAGGTGGTGGTGCTGTCGGGGGTGGCGGTGATCGGCATCGGCGGCGGCTGGGGGACGCTCAGCGAGATCGCCATCGCGCTCAAGCACCGGGTGCCGGTGGTGCTGCTCGACAGCTGGCGGCTGGACAAGCCCGACGGCGAGCGCGACCCGCTGCTGCGGCGGGTGGAGAGCGCCGCCGAGGCGGTCGAGCTGGCGATCGGTCTGGGGTCGGAGCGATGAGCGCCGCCGCACCCCCGCCGCGCGAGCCGGCGATCCGGGTGACCCTGATGCCCAAGGACACCAACGCCCTGGGCACCATCTTCGGCGGCATCATCCTCTCCTACATCGACCAGGCCGGGGCGGTGGAGGCCCATCGCCACGCCCGCGGCCGGCTGGTGACGGTGGCGATGCGCGAGGTCGAGTTCCATCAGCCGGTGCTGGTCGGGGACCTGGTGAGCTTCTACGGCGAGACCGTGCGGCTGGGGACCACCTCGATCACCGTCAAGGTGGAGGTCGAGGCCGAGCGCCGGATGCGCGGCGGCGAGCGGGTCAAGGTCACCCAGGCCGAGGTGGTCTACGTCCAGGTCGACGACACCGGACGCCCGCTGCCGCTGGCCGGCGGCCCCGAGGCGCCGGGCGGTCGACCCGGCTGAGGGCGGCCCCCGCACGGGGCCGGCCGGATATCAGGCCGGCCGGTAGGGCCGGTAGCAGGAGCGGCAGCGCGCCTCGTAGGTGTCGGTGTCGCCGACCTGCACCTGCTCGCCGCCGCCGGCGATCCGCTGGCTGTAGTGCGCCGGCGAGCCGCATTGCACGCACACCGCGTGCATCTTGTCCACGTACTCGGCGAGCGCCAGGATCTCGGGCATCGGACCGAACGGCTGCCGCAGGTAGTCCTGGTCCAGCCCGGCGACGATCACCCGGATGCCGGCGTCGGCGAGCTCGGTGACCAGGGCGACCAGGCCGTCGTCGAAGAACTGCGCCTCGTCGATCCCCACCACCTCGACCCCCTCTTCCAGCCGCTTCCTGAGCTCCCCGCTGTCGTGCACCGTCAGCGCCTCGACCTGGCGGTTGTCCCGGGTGACCAGCCGCTCGGGCGGGTGCCGGCTGTCGGTCAGCGGCTTGAACACCTGGATCCGCTGCCGCGCGATAAGCGCCCGCCGCAGCCGCCGCACCAGCTCCTCGCTCTTGCCCGAGAACATCCCCCCGGTGATCGCCTCGATGCGGCCCACCGACCCCTCGTGCAGCCTCGTCATCGCCGCCGCGATCGTACCCCAGCGACACCGTTGGAAGCCTGCTAGAGTGACTCCAGCGATGGGCCAGATCTTCAGCTACGAGCAGGCGCTCGACACCTTTCCGCTGGTGCGGGACCTGACCGCCGCCGCCGTGCGCCAGATCGAAGCGCTCTATCAAGACGTCCACGACCGCGACGAGCTGGAGCAGCGGCGCGAGGAGCTGGAGGCCGCCGCCGGCGCCATCCTGCAGTCGTGGGCCGAGGAGGTCGTCGCCGTGGGCTGCGAGGTCAAGGGGCGGTGGTTGGTGGATTGGGACAACGGCGACGGCTACTACTGCTGGCGCTATCCCGAGCAGTCGATCTGCTATTTCCACTCCTACGAGGACGGCTTCGCCGGCCGCGTGCCCATCAACTGATCCCGCCCCCCGCCGGCCCCGGGCCCGCCTCCTCCCGGCGGCAGCCCTCGCGCATCGCCGCCAGCAGCTCGCCCGCCGCCGCCCGGCGCTTCGCGGCCAGCGCCGCGCCCGCCGGAGTCACGAACCGCTCGGGCGCCGGCCCGGGATCGAGCTGTCGCAGCACCCGCTCCAGGGGGCGGCGCCGCCGGCCCGCTTCGAGCAGCCGGCCGAGGAGGGCCTGCACCCCACTGGTCTCCAGCAGGCAGGCGTCGTGGAGCAGCCGCTCTTCGACGGTCTGCGGATTGTCCTGGAAGCGTCCCAGCCCGTTCCGCAGCCGCTCGATCCGCTCCGCCGGCACCGCCACCCCCCGCAGCAGCAGCTCGAAGCGCGAATCAGGCCCCAGCGAGCCCAGCCGCTCGACGGCGCCATGGAACAGCGTCAGCAGCTCGAGCAGATCCTCGTCGTAGTCTTCGCCCGCCGCCAGCTCCCGCGCCCGCCGCTCGAGCCGCTCGACGCGGCCGAAGGTCTGGACGCCGTCGAGCCCGGCGTAGAGCGGTCGCAGAAACGCCTCGAGCTGTCGCCGGGAGACCGCGGGCAGGCTCATGGACCGCCAGTCGGGGAATTCGTCGCCATGCCGCAGGGTTGAAGGTTACGGAGCGCGTGACCGCGTTCCTGCTAGAATAACGCCGCACGGAGAGCCGACACCGAGAGTCGGTCGCCCACCACGAAGGACGCCCCCATGGACACCACCCAGCCCCAGACCACCGAGCCCACGCCCCCGCCGGCGGTGCCCGAAGGGCCGCTGCGGCTGACCGCCAAGGCGGTCAAGATGGTCAAGCTCACCCGCGAGGAGGAGCAGATGGACGCCTCCTACGCGCTCCGGGTCGCGGTCCGCGGCGGCGGCTGCAGCGGCTTCGAGTACTCGCTCGACTTCGACCAGGAGCCCCGCGACAACGACTACGTGCTCGAGTACGACGGCCTCAAGGTCTTCGTCGACGCGGTCAGCGCCCGCTACCTGCAAGGCACCGAGATCGACTACGTGATGGGCTCCACCGGCGCCGGCTTCAAGTTCAACAACCCCAAGGCCGTGGGCACCTGCGGCTGCGGTTCGTCGTTCGCGGTCTAGCGGGAAGCCGCGGCCTCGAGCACCGCGACCTGGGCGGTGCCGCCGCCCTCGACTGCCAGACGGGTGCCCGGCTCGCACGCCCGTCGCTGGATCAGGCCGAGGCCTACAGGGCGGGGGGCCCCGGGGGCGAGGACGGCGCTGGTCACCCGGCCGGCCTCGCGGTCATCGTAGAGCAGTTCGGTGCCCGGCACCGGTGGCTCGGCGACGTCGAACTCCAGCCGCCGCACCAGCCGGCTGGCCTGCCCGCGGTAGTGGAGGCGGGCGACGATCTCCTGGCCCAGGTAGCAGCCCTTGTCATAGTCGACGACCCCCTCCAGCCCGGTCTCCTGCGGCAGGTTCTCGGGGCCGAAATCGCGCCCGAACCACGGCACCGCGGCCTCCACCCGGACCAGGTCGAGCGCCCGGTAGCCGCAGGGCACGGCGCCCAGCCTGTCCACCAGCCCGCCGGCGACCTCCTCGGCCCGTTCACCCTCCACCCAGATCGTCCAGGCCGGCACCCCGAACCGCTCGTGGCGGCCGAGCTGCACCGCCCGGCCCAGAACCTCCGCCTCCCGGTGAGCCCAGGGCTCCCGGAGCAGCTCGCCTCCCTCCGTCGCCGCGGCCAGCCGCGCCTCCGCCTCGGGACCCGCCAGGGCCACCGACGCCAGTCCCTCGCCGGCGTGGACCTCCACCCGGTCGGCGACGATGTACTTCTCCAGATGCTCGCGGACCCCCGCGCCGCTGCCCGGCGGCAGCTCCACCCACAGCTTCCCTTCCAGCGCCCGGATCGCCACGTCGGCGAGCACCCGTCCCCGGCCATCGGTCAGAAAGCCGAAACACCCCTCGCCCGGCTGTAGCCGCTTGACGTCGCGGGTCACGAGCCCGTTCAGGAATCGTTGCCGGTCCTCCCCGGTCAGGACCAGCCGGTCCGGCCACGACAGGTCGACCAACCCACAGCCCGTCCGCAGCGCCCGGTACTCCCTTTCCACGTCCCCGTAGTCGGCCACCACGCGGACGCCTTCGGGCAGCGCCTCGTTCCGCGCCCCCCAGCGCTCCTCGAGCGTCGCCAGTCCGCTCGTCGCGGTCGATCCGGCCGTCTCCGCCACGGCGCCAGTCTACCTTCGCCCACTCCACCGACAGCCGGAGACGAGCGGCGGCGGGGAATTCACTACCGGCTCCTCGCCGAGGGCATCGGCCGGCCGCTGAGTGCCTGAGCGCCCGTCGTTTGACCGCGCGAAACCGCTTCGCTACCCTCTCTTGTCTTTCCTAGTGGACCGTAACGGATGAAATCGTAGTGGATGATCGAGTCCTCGGTTTCGAGGTCAAGGCGCGGCGACGCAGCCATAGCGGGACTATGGCGAGGAGCCGCAACGCCGAGATCGAAGCCGAGGGGCGATCAGGCAGTGCGCTTTCATCCGTTACGGTCCACTAGCCTGTTCGGTCCGCACGGCTAGCGGCCGCCGCGTCATGCCCGACACCCGCGAGTTCACACTGGAGCTGACTTCGGGCCGCACCCTGCACGGCTTCGTCGACCGGCCCGACGGCTCCGGCCCGAGACCGACGGTGGTCATCTGTCACGGCTTCAAGGGCTTCATGGAGTGGGGCTTCTTTCCCTACCTGGCCGACCTGCTGGCCGCCCGCGGCTTCACGGCGGTGCGCTTCAACTTCTCGGGCTCCGGAATGCGCCCGGGCGAGGACCTGGTGAGCGACCTCGGGGCCTTCCGCAGCGCCACCTTCAGCCGGGATCTCGAAGAGCTGGCCGCCGTCCTGGCCGCAATCGGCGAGCGGATCGCGCCCGGGGACGCCGACCCCGAGCGGCTGGCCCTCCTGGGCCACAGCCGTGGCGGCGGCACCGCCCTGCTGGCCGCCGCCCGCGAGCCCTGGAGGGACCGCCTCCGCGCCCTCGTGACCTGGTCGGCCGTCGGCACCTTCGACCGCATGGGCGCCGACGACAAGACGGCGTGGCGTCGCGACGGCGAGCTGGTCATCACCAACGCCCGCACCGGCCAGGAGCTGCCGATCGGCCTCGAAGTCCTCGAAGACCTCGAGGCCCGCCGCGCCGAGCTCGACCTCGAGGCCGCCGCCGCCCGTCGCACTACCCCCTGGCTCCTGGTCCACGGCGAAGAGGACGAAACGGTACCGGTCGCCGAGGCCCGCCGCCTCGCCGCCGCCGCCGCCCCGCCCCGCGAACTCCTCACCGTCCCCGCCGGCACCCACACCTTCGGCGCCCAGCACCCCTTCCTGGGCCCCACCCCCCAGCTCATCCAGACCCTCAACGCCACCCAGACCTTCCTCCGCCGCCACCTCGGCTAGCGACCCGGCCCCGGGCCGCTGCGGGGGCGAAACCATCGCACACCTCACTCCCGCCAACCCAGACGCTGGCCCAGCGCCGACGGGGGGAGGCCGCCCCCAGGCCGGGGCGGCGGCAGCCGCGGAACGTGTTGGCCGGGGAGGGGGAGTGGAGCGGGGTCAACGCCCAGGCCCCCGGGGCGGCCGCGGGGGGACCCACCGCCGACCGCAAGCCCCCTCGCCTGGCTTTCTCCGATACCATCGCCCGCGCCGGGAGGGAACCGACCGCATGGACATGCACTTCGAGGGCGTCATTTTCCAGACCCACGCCGCCGAGCTGGCCCGCCGCCTGCGCCATCCCTTCCCGCCGTTCTGCGTCCTCGACCTGCGCCCCGCCGGCGAGTTCGCGAGGGGCCGCGTCCCCGGCGCCCTCCGCATCAACCCCGAAGATCTCGAGCGCGGCCTGCCCGCGGGCACCGACGCGGCGACCGAGTTCTTCCTGGTCGGGCGCGGCCCGGACGACCCGGCGGTCCGGGCCGCCGCCGTGACGCTCCGCCGTCACGGCGCGCGGCGGCGGGTGGAGGTGCCCGGCGGCATGCTGGAGTGGCGCCAGGCCGGCTTCGAAGAGGAGCGGGGCGAGCCGCGCGAGCCCGCCCGCGCCGCCTGAGGGGTCCGGGCGCGCGGCCGGCCGGCGGACACCCGACCGCATCGTGCAATCGGCCGACCTCCCCATCCCGCCGCACTTCGACTCCGAGGCCGTCGGCCGGGTCTGGCGGGTGCCCTACCAGCGGCTAGCCGGCGAGGCCGCCGCCTGGGCCGAGGCCCACTCCATCCCGCCCGCCACGGAGGACGCCGGGCGCATCTGCCTGCTGGCGGTCGACCTCCAGAACACCTTCTGCATCCCCGGGTTCGAGCTCTACGTCGGCGGCCGGAGCGGCACCGGAGCGGTCGACGACAACCGCCGTCTGTGCCGCTTCGTCTACCGCAACCTCGCCCGGCTGACGGCGGTGGTTGCGACCCTCGACACCCACCGGCCGCTGCAGATCTTCCACAGCCTGTTCCTCCTCGACGAACGCGGGCGCCACCCCGAGCCGTACGCTCTGATCTCGAAGAGCGAAGTCGAGGACGGCAAGTGGCGAGTCGACCCCGAGGTCTGCGCCGCGCTGGGTCTCGACCCCGACTACGCGCGGCGCCACCTGCTCCACTACACCAAAGCCCTCGAGCGGGACGGCAGGTACCGGCTCACGGTCTGGCCCTACCACGCCCTCCTCGGCGGCATCGGCCACGCCCTGGCGTCGGCGGTCGAGGAGGCCTTCTTCTTCCACTCCATCGCCCGCCGCACCCAGCCCGTCTTCCAGATCAAGGGCGATCGTCTCCTCACCGAGTCCTACTCCGCCCTCGGTCCCGAAGTCCTCACCGGCCCGGACGGCCAGCCGATCGGCGACCGCAGCCGCGAGCTGCAGGCCACGCTGGAGAGCTACGACGCGGTGATCGTCGCCGGCCAGGCCAAGAGCCACTGCGTGGCCTGGACGGTGGCCGACCTGCTGACTGCCGACGGCTGCCGGCCGTCGCCCCTCGCCGGCCGCCTCTACCTGCTCGAGGACTGCACCTCGCCGGTGGTGGTCCCCGGCGCCGCCGACTACACCGACGAGGCCGACCGCGCCTTCGCCCGCTTCGCCGAGGCCGGTGCCCACCTCGTGCGCTCGACCACCCCGATCACCGACTGGCCCGGCCTCGGCTAGCCCCCAGCCCCACGGGCGGTCGCGTCGCAAAGCCCCGAAGGCGACAACCCTCGAACCAACGCGCCGACCCTCGGCCGCGGGCGGGAGGCCGCCGCCAGGACGGGGCGTGAGCAGCCGCGGAACGTGTTGGACCGGGAGGGGGAGTGGAGCGCAGGGAACCCCCCGGCCCCCGGGCGGCCGAGGGGGACGCTCGCAGCCCTCGGCGCTATCCCGGCGCCAGCTCCTCGAGCTCCGGATCGAGCCCGCCCACCGCGTAGACCTCGAGGGTCTCCCCACTGCGCCGCAGACTCAGCTCCAACCGCCGGAGCTGCGCGGTCTCGGGGTCGAGCGGCCGGCGGACCGCGACCGTGCAGAGGCAGCGGTAGTGGCCGGCCTTGCCGGGGACCTCGACCAGCTGCTCCTGGCGGATACCCGCCGCCAGGTCGCGCTGATCCAGCATCGAGGCCCGCAGCAGCCGCTCCACTTCGGGGGTGAGGGCGAGCTTCTCCATCGCTAGCTCGCGAACGCCGGGTGGAAGCCGTCGACGGCGCCGAAGTCGGGCACCACCCAGTCGGCGCCCGCCGCCTCGAGGTCGGCGGCCGAGGCCCACCCGGTGGCGACCGCCAGCACCGGGATGCCGTTCGCCCGGCCGGCGTCGACGTCGGCGTGGCTGTCGCCGACGATCAGCGTCTGCTCGGGCCGGAAGGCGCGACCGGTGGCCTGGAGCGCCCGCTCGAGGGCCACCGGCGGCAGCCGCCGCCGATCGGCGGCGTGATCGGCGAAGGCGCCGAAGCCGAAGAACCGGTTGAGGTCGAAGCGCGCCAGCTTGGCGCGGGCGCCGCGCTCCCAGTTGCCGGTGAGCAGGGCGAGGGTGACCTCGGGACGCGCCGCCAGCCGCTCGAGGGTGGTCTCCACCCCGGGAAGAAGACGCATGCCCTCGCGCCGCAGATGACGCTCCAGGCCGTCCAGATAGGTGCGCTTGAAGCGCGGCAGCCCGGCGGCAATCTGCTCGTCGCTCAGTCCGGCGCCGCGCTGCAGGTCGGTGACGATCTGCGGATCGGTCTTGCCCGCGAACGCGTAGCCGTCGACGTCGCCGGCCCGGCCGTAGACCGCCTCCAGGGCGCCGGCGAACAGCTCGCGGACCTGGGGCCCGCAGTGCAGCAGGGTGCCGTCGACGTCGAAGAGGATCAGGTACATGAGCGACGCTCGCATCATATCCCGGCCGTACGTCGCGCCGTTATCTGACGGCTTGGTGGCGCGAGCCGACCGGGGCGGGGCGCGCCCCTTTCCCAAGAAACGAGGACGCGGCCGGCCTCTGTCGAGCCCCGCCCCGGCCGGCTCCTGGACAATAGTCGGAAGTCATTGCCGCCAGCGGGGGGGCTTCTTGGTCTCCAGGAAAGTGGCGATGCCGTGGCGGCAGTCGGCGGTCTGGCGGGCGGCGGCGTTGGCCTCGGCGGCGATCTCGAGCGCCCGCTCGAGGGGCTGACCAAGGGCGTCGAGGAGCAGCCGCTTGGTGCGGGCGATCGACTCCGAGCTGGCCCGCTCGAGGACGCCGGCGGCCAGCTCGCGGCCGGCCGCCTCCAGCTCGGCAGCCGGCGCCAGCCGGTTGACCAGTCCGATCTCGAGCGCCCGCTGCGCATTCACGAACTCGGGGTCGAGCAGCAGCTCGCGGAGATCCGAGCCGCGCAGCCGCAGCGGCAGGAAGGTGGCGACCAGCGCCGCCACGAAGCCGATCCGGGCCTCGCTGTAGAGGAAGCGGGCGTCCTCGGCGGCGACCACGAAGTCGTGGGCGGTGGCCAGGCCGCAACCACCGGCAACGCAGGCGCCGTGCACCAGGGCGATGGTCAGGGCCCGCTGATAGAGCACCGCGGCGAACAGCCCGCGCAGCGCCTCAGAGTCGCGGCGGTTCTCCTCCGGGCCGGCGTCGCGGAGCGCCTCGAGGTGGTCGAGGTCGGCGCCGGCCGAGAAGTGTTTGCCGGCCCCGGCCAGCAACACGGCGCGGATCCCCTCCGACAACAGGTCTCGCTCGTAGAGCGCCGTCAGCTCCGCGATGAGGGCCGGCGACAGGGCGTTGGCCTTGCGTGGGTTGTCGAGCGTCGCGAACAGCAGGTCGCCCTCGCGACGGAGCGTCAGCTCGCTCATCTCGATGCGGAAGCGCTAGCGGATCAGCGACCAGAAGACGCCGAAGATGCCGAGGAAGCCGATCACCACGTAGACCACGGCGGTCCACGGATTGGGGTCGCCGCTCAGCATCTCGGCGGTGAAGCCCTGGACGAAGACCCCCAGAAGGCCCGCCCCGAGGAACTGGAACAGCACGTTCTTGCGATTGCGGCCCGGCGCCCGCAGCAGCTGCGAGGCGTACTGGACGTCCTTCTTGAGCACCAGCGGATGGCGGCGCGCCCTGGCGGCCGACACCGCCTCGCGGATCAGCCGCTCGCCAAAGTCGCGGATCTGCTGCACCGCCAGATCGCGGGCGTTCTCGTGGAACCTCAGATGCGGCTCGACCGGCTGCTGCTCCACCGCTTCAGACCTCGTAGTGCCGCGGATAGGTAGCCTGCGCCCTGAGATCGTCGACCATCTCGCCCATCGCCAGCCGCAGGATCTCGCGCTCCTCGGAGTTGAGCCCGCGGCGGAAGCGGACGCCGCCGGCGAGCTGGATGATGGTCAGCACCAGCCCGACCAGCAGCACCATGGCGAGGCTGAACAGGGTGAGCGCGATGACCTCGCTGCGCGCCACCCAGGCCGACGGCAGCACCCGCACGAAAAGCGCCGCGGCCCCCGAGACCATCAGCATCGACAGCAGACTGAACAGCACCGCCGCCCGGTTGGTCGGCGCCTGCAGGAAGAGGTTGACCTGCTCCTGGGCGTCGGCCAGCTTGGCGGTCACCGAGGCGTCCTCGCTCTCGCCGTGCCGCCCCAGCAGGCCGACCAGCGAGTGGACGAGCTGTCCCAGGGTGAGGTCGGCCTCGGCCCCCTCGCTCTCCTCGATCTCGGCGCGGCGCTGCGCCAGCTCGTCGAGGATGATCTTGCTGGGGGGCGGCGGATCGCCGACCAGGTCGGCCATCTGCGAGACGCGACAGCCGGCCTCGATGAGCGGCCGCAGGTCGATGCCGGTGTCGACCCCCAGGCTGTCGAACATCGACACCAGCTCCTCGGTTGCGACGTTGCCCACCGAGTGCCGCACGGTGATGGCGCCGCCGATGCCGCCGATCGAGGCGTCGAAGATGCGCACCCCGGCGCGGAAGGCCGCGTAGGCGTTGGTGACCCCCAGGCCGCGGCGGTCGTGGAGATGCACCCCGATGTGGTCGAGACCGATGCGGTCGGCCAGGTGCCCGACCGTGCGCTCGATGTCGGCCGGGGTGGCCAGTCCGTCGGTGTCCGACAGCGCCACCGCGTCGCAGCCCATCTCGACCAGCCGTTGGCAGATCGCCTCGACCTGCTCGACCGGCATCAGGCCGTCGGCCCGGCTCTGGTCGCGGAAGGCGTAGGAGAGGTAGCCGCGCAGCCGGTAGCCGTCGGCTCGCGCCGCCGCCGCCACCTCGCCGGCCGCCGCCAGCGCCTGTTCGACGCTCATCCGGGTGTTGGCCCTGGAGTAGGCCTCCGAGGCGGAGACGAAGAGCGCCACCGTGTTGACCCGTTCGGCCTCGCGCAGGTGCCGGTAGTACTCGAGCGTCGGCGCCAGGGCGGCGATCTGCCCGTCGTAGGGGGGCATCCGGCGCACCAGCTCGGCGGTGTCCCGCATCGCCGGCACCACCCGCGGATTGACGAAGGAGCCGACCTCGATGTACGGCACCCCGGCCCGGACCAGAGCCTCGACCAGCTGCAGGCGGGTCTCGAGGGGGATGACCGCGTGCCGGTTGAGGATCTGCATGCCGTCCCGCAGCGAGACGTCGCAGATCTTGACCTCAGGCAAGGTGAGGCTCCGTGGGGGGCACCCGCGGACTATACCGGAAGGTCGGGCGCGGGTTGGCGGCGCGTGGCGCTGGTGAAGGGTCAGCAACGGAGGCTTGTCGCGAGAGCCGACCGGAGCGGGGCGCGCCTGGAGACGGAGCGGGCCTGACGGACTTCAGAGGGGAGGCCCGCTCCTCCTTTCGCCTTCGCGCCGCACGGACCGTAGCCTTCGACACTTCGCGCGAGCGCTCGTCTCAAGGCCCCTGTCGAGCCCCGCCCCCGCGGGCTCTACATGGCTTGTCGAGGCTGACCCTGCTACCGAAGTGGCTCGGTCGGCGATGGGGTGGAAAGCGGTAGACGAAGGGCCCGGTCGGCGGGAGGCCGGTCCCGAACTCCGCGGGACTCGGGTGGAGGGGCGGGACGAATGGCGGTGTTGGCGTCAGGTCTGGAGGACGCCGGTCTTGAACTCGGGGATCTCGGGGTTGGCGGCGGCGCAGGCCAGGGAACGGGCGACGACGTCGCGGGTGTCGACGGGGTCGATGATGGCGTCGACCCACAGGCGGGCGGCGGCGAAGCGCGGGTCCATGGCCTCGTCGTAGCGCCGCTGGATGCGGCCCAGCAGCTCGCACTTCTCTTCGTCGGAGACCTCGTCGCCGCGGTTCTTGAGCTGGATGGCGAGCAGGGTCTCCGAGGCCTGCTCGCCGCCCATCACCGCGATCGCCGCCGACGGCCAGGCGTAGAGGAAGCGCGCGCCGTAGGCCTTGCCGCACATCGCGTAGTTGCCGGCGCCGAACGAGTTGCCGACGAAAAGGGTGACCTTGGGCACCACCGAGTTGGCGACCGCGTTGACCATCTTGGCGCCGTCCTTGATGATGCCGCCGCGCTCGGCCCGGCTGCCCACCATGAAGCCGGTGACGTCCTGCAGGAAGACCAGCGGCAGCCGCTTCTGGTTGCACAGCTCGACGAAGCGCGCCCCCTTGTCCGCGGAGTCCGAGTAGATGACGCCGCCGATCTGCAGCTCCTTGTCGCGCGGCCCGGTGCCGGTGGTGCGCCGCACCACCGAGCGCTGGTTGGCGACGACCCCTACCGCCCAGCCGCCGATCCAGCCGCTGCCGCACACCAGCGAGCGCCCGTAGGTCGCCTTGTACTCGTCGAACTCGCTGCCGTCGAGCAGCCGCGCCAGCAGCTCGTAGGTGTCGTAGGGGCGGGTGCGTTCGGCCGGCATGATGCCGTAGATCTCCTCGGCCGGATAGCGCGGCGGCCGCGGCTCGCGGCGGGTGAAGGGGGCGCTCTCCGGGGCGGCGAGCTGGGCGAACTGGCTGCGGATCTTGGCCAGGCAGGCGGCGTCGTCGGGATGGCGATGGTCGACGACGCCCGAGACGTCGCACTGCACCAGCGCGCCGCCCAGCTCCTCGCGCCCGATCTCTTCGCCGATCGCCGCCTTGACCAGGTGCGGACCGGCCAGGAAGATCGAGCCCTCGCCCTCGACGATGTGGGCCTCGTCGCTCATGATCGGCAGGTAGGCGCCGCCGGCGACGCAGGGGCCCATGATCGCCGCCATCTGGAAGACGCCAGCCGCCGACAGCCGCGCGTTGTTGTAGAAGGCGCGCCCGAAGTGCTCGCGGTCGGGGAAGATCTCCTCCTGCAGTGGTAGGAAGACCCCGGCCGAGTCCACCAGATAGACGATCGGCAGCCGGTTCTCGAGCGCGATCTCCTGCGCCCGCAGCACCTTCTTGCAGGTCATCGGGAACCAGGCCCCGGCCTTGACCGTGGCGTCGTTGACCACCACCACCACGTCGCGGCCGTGGATGGAGCCGATTCCGACCACGACGCCCGCGGCCGGCGCCCCGCCGTGCTCCTCGTAGAGCCCGTGCGCCGCCCAGAGCCCCAGCTCGAGGAACGCCGAGCCGGGGTCGCAGAGCGCCTCGACGCGCTCGCGAGCCAGCATCTTGCCCCGGGCCCGGTGGCGCTCGGCGGCCTTCGAGCCGCCCCCATCGAGAAGCCGCTCCTCCTCGCGCCGCAGCCCCTCCACCGCGGCCCGCCAGTGCGTCAGCCGCCGCTCGTAGTCGGCGTTCTTGTCGAGCTTGCTCTCCAGCAGCGCCACGTCACCCTCCGCGACCGGCGGGCATTATACGGACGCTCGGAAAGCTCGGCCCGCGGCAGGAAGTCTGTAGACGTCTTCACCTCCAAACCAGGAGGCTGGGTAGAAGGCCAGTCTGACCAGGGCTCGTGTACGAGCCGGCCGGGGTGGGGCTCGACGGGGGCCTTGAGCCAAGCGCTTGCGAGAGGCGACGAAGGCCACGGCCCGTGCGGCGCGAAGGCGAAAGGAGCGGCCGGTCGCCTGCCCGGCCGTCCTGGCGCGCTCACTGCTAGCATCCCGCGCGTGAAGATCCGGGTGGTGGCGTTCGCGACGGCGGCCGAGGCGCTGGGTGGTGGGGAGGTCGAGGTGGAGGTCGGCGACGGCGCCGACCTCGCGGCGCTGGCTGCCCGGCTGCGGGCCGATCACCCCGCCCTCGAGAAGATCTGGGAGCGGCTGGCGGTCGCGGTCGACGGGGTGCTGGCGCCGCCCGAGACGGCGCTGCGCGACGGCGCCGAGGTGGCGCTGCTGCCGCCGGTCTCGGGGGGCGTCGGGCGCCAGCCGCGCCTGGTCGACGGGGCGATCGACGTCGGGCGGCTGGTCGCCGAGGTCTCGGCCCCGTCGTGCGGCGCCCTGGTGCTGTTCCTGGGCACCGCCCGCGACCACCACCAGGGCCGCGCGGTGGAAGGCCTCACCTACGACGCCTACCGGCCGATGGCGGAGAGCGCGCTGGAGCAGATCGTCGGCGAGCTCGAGGCGGCGGCGCCGGACCTGCGCCTGGGGATCGTCCATCGGCTCGGGGAGGTGCCGGTCGGCGAGGCCAGCGTCGCCATCGCCGCCGCCTCGCCGCACCGCGAGGCGGCCTACGCGGCCAGCCGCACGGCGCTCGAGCGCCTCAAGCGCGAGGTGCCGATCTGGAAGCAGGAGCATTACGCCGGCGGCGCCGCCCGCTGGCGCGAAGAGGAACCGCTGGCGGCGCCGGCGACCGCCGTGGCAGGTCGCAAGTAGCGGCGGCGCACCGGCACGGGCTGCGCGACCGCCGCGTCAGCCCACGCATCCGACTCCGCGCCGGCCGATGGTGGTTGCGGCGCGCGGCGAAGGCGCGGCCGCTCGTCCCGCGTCGAGGCGAGACTGTCCGCGGCCTTGCCGCTGCTAGCCGACCGGCCGGGAGGCCGCCTGCCGGGCGGCCGGGGGCTCCAGCACCCGGACGGCGAGCCAGCGGCCGAAGCCCTCGTCCAGGGTTTCCCACGGGCGGTCCAGGTGGCTGCGGAGCAGCTCGCCGTCGATTCGGTCGCCGGCGGCGACGGCGCCCAGGAACGAGCGGAAGCCGGCGGCCAGCGCCGGGTCCCGGCCGTCCAGGAAATAGCGCACCCAAAAGGCGCTCGCAGCGTAGTGCAGTGATCTAGAGCCGGGCGCGTAGAACTCCTCCGGCGGCATCTCGACGAGGGTCTGGAGCGAGGGCAGGGTGCGGCGTTCGAGCTCGCGCTGGAGCCGGCCCGCCTCGGCCATCGCGCCGCTCCGCGACCACGAGCCGCCGTCGGTCCAGGAGCGGCCACCGAGGGTCCCCGGGAGCAGCGTGCCGTCGGCCGCCACCCGCGAGCCGCCGAGGTCGTCGGCCAGGCCCTCGGCGAGCCACAGCGGCAAGGCCGGACCCAGACCTCGCCGGCTGAGCAGGTGGGTCAGCTCGTGGACGAGGACGGACACCACTTCGTCGGCCGTCCGGCCATCGGCGTGGAGGGCCACGAAGCCGGGCCCGGCGAAGCCGACGGACTGTTCCGGGTGCGGGAGACTCGACCCCTGCCGATAGGTCCTGAAGGCGCCGTAGTCGGCGAACAGAAGCACCACCTCCTGGGCCTCGCCGAGCAGCCGCAGCCCGTAGCGCTCGCGGAAGACGGTCTCGAGCCCCGCCACCACCCGGTCGCAGAGCGCGATCAGCCTGGCGTCCTCGACGTCGGTGTAGAGCCGGTAGGGCCCCAGCCAACCGATCCGCTCGCGGTCGGCGAGCAGGGCGCGGCCGGCGGCCAGCCGGTCGGGGTCCGGTGGCCGCCCGGGCAGCGGCAGCACCGGCTCCGGCGCGCTCCCCAGCATCGGCGTCGATGGATCGTCGTAGTCCGGCAGCGACGCCCAGCCCACCACGTCGCCGCGCCGCAACCGGTACCAGTCGCCCTTGCGCTCGAGCAGCGGCAGGTTGGCGATGACCTCGACCTCGTGCACCACCGGCGCGCCGGGGTCGGGGGCCGCGAGCAGCGGCGTGCCCTCGCTCACCCATACCCAGGGGCGGGCGTCGAGCCGCTCGTAGTCGATGACCCACTCGACCTCCGGGGCCGTGGCTTCGGGTCTCCGGCGGCGCGCTTCGAGCGCGTCCGCCGCCGAGCCCCCGGCTCCGTTCGATCCGCGTCGAGCCGCCTCTCGCGCGTCCACTTGGTAGAAGTCGCGGAAGCGCTCCGCCAGCGGACCCACCAGCGGCCAGTCCTGGGCGCGCTCGAGGACGGGGGCGTCCGGATGCCGGGTCAGCCAGGCGTAGGCGCCGAAGAGGGCGAGGAGGAGCAGGACCGGCAGCCGCAGGAGGAGCTCGCGGACCACCGTGGCCTCAGTAGCGTGGGACCGACGGGTCGACCTCTCGGCTCCAGGCGTCGATGCCGCCGGCCAGGTTGCGGGCGCGGTCGAAGCCCTGGCGCCGCAGGAAGCCCACGGCCTGGGAAGAGCGCACCCCGGTGTGGCAGTAGGCGACGATCTCGGCAGCCGGGTCGAGCTCGCCGTAGCGCCGGGCCAGCTCCTGGACCGGGATGAGCGTCGAGCCGTCCAGCCGGCAGATCGCCTGCTCGGCGAAGGTGCGGACGTCGAGCAGGGTGAGCGGCCGGCCGCGGTCGAGCCAGGCCTTGAGCCGGGCGGGCGTCACGTGGAAGCCCGGCTCCTCCTCTTCGGCCGCCGCCGCGCCGTCGCCGCACAGCGCCTCGTAGTCCACCAGCCCCGTCTGGGTCGGCTGCGCCGAGCAGACCGGACAGTCGGGGCTCTTCTCCAGCCGCAGCTCGCGGAAACTGGGCGCCAGCGCGTCGAAGATCAGGAAGCGGCCGACCAGCGGCTCGCCCGCGCCCAGGATGAGCTTGATCGCCTCGCTGGCCTGCAGGCTGCCGATGATCCCCGGCAGCACGCCGAGCACCCCGGCCTCGGCGCACGACGGCACCAGCCCGGGCGGCGGCGGCTCCGGGAACAGACAGCGGTAGCAGGGACCGCGCGCCCCCCAGAAGACCGCCACCTGGCCCTCGAACCGGAAGATCGCCCCGTAGACGTCGGGCTTGCCGGTCAGCACGCAGGCGTCGTTGACCAGATAGCGGGTGGCGAAGTTGTCGCTGCCGTCGACCACCAGGTCGTAGCCGGCGAACAGCTCGAGCGCGTTGGAGGAGTCGAGCCGCGAGGCGTGGGGCACCACCTCGATCAGCGGGTTGATCTCACCCAGCCGCTCGACCGCCGCCTCCAGCTTGGGCCGCCCCACGTCGGTGCTCCGGTACAGCACCTGCCGCTGCAGATTGCTCTCGTCCACCCGGTCGAACTCGACCAACCCCAGCCGGCCCACTCCCGCCGCCGCCAGGTAGAGGCTGACCGGCGACCCCAGCCCCCCCGCCCCGACCACCAGCACGCGCGCCGCCTTGAGCTTCTCCTGCCCCTCGCGCCCGACCTCGGGGATCACCAGGTGGCGGCCGTAGCGGCGCAGCTCGGCAGCGGTGAGCGCGCCGAGCCCCGAGCCGGCAGCCGGTCCGGGGGCCAGGCGCTCGGAGACGCTCACGGCGCACGTCCTTCGAGCAGGCTCGCTCGCACCACCGGGGGCCTGCGCCGCGAATCGGGGAGATCCAACGGACCGGCCGCGACCAGCGGCTCTTCCACGAAGCAACCAGCCGCCTCGTCGAGCAACCAGCAGCGCCGCTCGAGCACCGCGCCGCCGTCCACCGAGAGGATCAGGTAGCGGGTGTCGGGCCAGGCGTCGCGCAAGTCGACGCCGCTCGGGCGGGCGGCACCGCAGGGGTGCGAGTGGTAGTAGCCCACCACCTCGAGACCTCGCCGTCGGGCTTCCTGGTGGGCCGTGAGGAGCGACTCGGGGCGGATGGCGTAGTGGCCCAGCGGGCTCGGGTGGACATTCTCCGCCGGGGTCACCGCCTTCACCCGCCGTCCGCCACCCGCCACCGTGCGGCCGGTGAGGATGCCGCAGCACTCCCGCGGAAACGCCTTCAGAGCGTGCCGTTCAATCTCGTCCAGGGCCCGAGCTGGGATCTCCACGTGGCGCAGTATACGGCTGGCGCTGGCCGTGGGCCTGACGCATGACGCCGCGCGATCACCGCGTGCCCCCGGGACGGCGGCTGGGTCTCCCGGCGGCGCCGGCGCTTCAACCCGCATGTTTCCGTCTGGGGTCGTTGATGGCTCGATCTCGGAGTCGAGTCAGAGGGAGGTCGTTGTTGGGCATCGCCCCTCAGGCGCTTCGCGCTGATTAGGGGCGATGCAGGGCAGAGGGCGCCGGCTTCGGCGGGAGACCCACCCGCCGGACAGCCCCCCACCCGGATGGATCGACAGGGTCCTCCCCAAAGTCAGATCGGGACCGGGGCGATCAGGGAGAGGACGATGGCGACGAGGGAGAGCACGAGGCCGACGAGGGCGCCCAGCAGGTGGTCGGTCTTTTCGGGCAGCAGGGGGTTGAGCCAGCGGGCCATGAGGTAGCCGCCGACGAAGCCGCCGAGGTGGGCGAAGTTGTCGACCCCCCACATGATGAAGCCGAACAGGAAGAGGATCAGCGCCCAGGTCCAGGCCTGCTGGCCGACGGCGGCGCCGCCGCCGGCGCGCCGGCCGTAGAGGACCAGCGCCCCGAGCAGCCCGAAGATCGAGGCCGAGGCGCCGATGGTGAGCTGCGCCCCGCGCAGCGGGCCGGGCATGAAGCCCAGATAGCGCCCCGCCAGGCTGCTCAGGAGAAAGCCGCAGACGCCGGCGACGAGGTAGATCAGCACCATCCGGCCCGGCCCGTAGATGCGGGCGGTGGCGGGGGCCAGGTTCCGCACCCACAGCATGTTGAAGAGGATGTGGAGCAGCCCGCCGTGGAGCCAGGAGGCCGACAGCACCGTCCACCAGCGGTCCAGCACGAAGACCGGCACGTTGCCGCTGGCCCCGAAGCGCAACAGGCTCTGGTGGCTGGGCGCCAGCATCCCGAGCACCCCGCCCATCCGGATCCCCGAAGCGTCGACCGCCAGGGTGGCGACGTAGAGCACCGCGCAGGCGCCGATGATGAGCTGGACGAAGCCCAGGTCCTGGCCCGCCGCCTGGAGCAGCCGCGAGAAGCCGAACAGCCCGGGGTAGCGCCGGCCGCAATGGGGGCAGACGGTCTGGCTCACGCCGACCAGCCGGCCGCACGAGGGGCAGACCGCGGAGCCGCTGCGCTGCCGGCCCAGCACCTAGTCCCCCTCCCCGCCGGCGTCGCCGCCCGCGGGGGTCTCGCCCTCGTCGAGCTGCTGGACGATCTGGGTCACTTCGACCTCGGCCTTGCGGATCTTGGTGCGGCAGGCCTCGAGCAGCCCGGTCGCCCGGCGTAGCTCGGCGGCCAGCTCGTCGACGTCGATCTCCTCGTCCTCGATGCGCCGCAGGATCTCCTCGAGCTCGGCGATCGCCTCGCCGAACCGCAGCTCGTCGGCCGGCGGTTGTTGCCGTTCCTCGGTCATGCGCCCTCCACGCGGCTGCGGACGGTGCCGGCCGCCAGCTCGGTCGTCAGCCGGTCTCCCGCTGCTACCTGCCCGGGCTGCCGCAGCAGGCGCCCGGCCGGGTCGCGGGTGATCGAGAACCCGCGCGCCAGGGTGCGCTGCGGCGCCAGCTCGCCGCACAGCCGGGTCCAGCCGTCGAGCCTCACCCCCCAGGCGCCCACCGCCGCCCGTCCCCGGCCGGCGATCGCCCGCCCCAGCCGCTCCGGGACGCCGCGGCGGCGCTCCAGCAGGCGCGGCGCGCCCTGCGCCAGGCGCCGGCTGAGGGCGGCGGCCGCCGCCACCCGCCCGCCGAGCAGCCGCCGGCCGGCCCGGCCGAGCGCGGCGCCCAGGTCCTCCAGCCGGGTGGCCGCCCCGGCCAGGCGGTAGCGGGCCAGGGCGACGCTCCGCTCGGCGCGGCGCAGCGCCTCGCGGCCGCGCTGGAGCGGCAGCGGGGCCGCCCTCCGCAGCGCCAGCCCGGCCTGGACGACCCGCCGGTCGGCCTCGCGCACCCGGCCGACCAGCAGCTCGGCCACCTTGGTCGGCGTCTTGAGCGCGGTGTGCGCCGCCAGGTCGGCGATCGCCTGGTCGGTCTCGTGACCCAGCCCGGTGAGCACCGGCACCGGCGCCCGCGCCACCGCTTCGGCGATCCGCCGGCTGTCGAACACCGCCAGGTCGGCCCGCGAGCCGCCCCCCCGGATCAGGGCTACGCAGTCCACCCGGGCGCCGGCCAGGGCGGCGAGCGCCGAGGCCACCTCGCGCTCCGCCTCGCGCCCCTGGACCGAGGCGTGGAGGAACAGCACCTGGAAGCCGTAGCCGCTCTCGCGCAGGGTGCTCAGGAAGTCGTGGTAGGCGGCGCTGCCCACCGAGGTGACGAGCGCGACGTCGAGCGGCAGCGGCGCCAGCGCGAGCAGCTTGTTGCGCTCCAGGAGGCCGGCGGCGGCGAGCGCCGCGAGCGTCTGCCGGCGGCGCTCGGCGAGCAGCCCGAGCGTGAAGGTGGGGTCGACCTCGCGGACGACGAGCTGGGTGCGGCCGAACGGCGGGTAGAAGTCGACGCCGCCGCGGCACCGGATCTCGAGC